>CAKZOK010000141.1 GCA_937136415.1 uncultured Cytophagales bacterium
TTTTTTTGTTATCTAATTTATCCTTAATAAAATTAAGATATATAATTTGAAAATTATCTAAATTTTCTTTAGAAATTTTAACATATCCCAAACTCCTTTCAATAAATTCCTTAAAATATTCATCTGCAATTTTTTCGACACCTGTAGTAGTAGAAGCATCACCTTTAAGAGCCGTAGTCAAAGAATCATTTTCAAAATAAAACTGTGCTGCAAAAAGCTCATTTTGTGCTTTTACCTCTTGTTGTTCTACATTCCATTGCCAACCAAAAACACCTACTACGGCAACAGTAAGAAGCCCCAAAACAACAAAAACGCCATTTCTTAGCCCTTTATTTTCACTTACTTCTAAGATGCTTTGTTGCAAACGGTCTGCTTCAACAGTCTTATAAAACTGTTCTGTTCCAGCTTCAATATCTGGATTTACGTCTTGCACTTCAGTTTTTTGATTTGCTTTAGCCTGCTCTTTTGCCGTTTTTTTGTCTGTTGCTTTTGCCATTTTAATTTTATGTTTGATTTTAAATCTTAGGTATTTTTTAAAGTCTTTTTAAGATTTTGAAGAGCTTCAAAAATTGTTTGTTATTTCTTGATTTTTCAAAATATTTATTCTTAGCGAATAAAATTTTAGGCTGCAAAGGTAATAAAAATATCTTTTAGGTTACTAATTCCTTTTCTTTTTTTAGAAAAAATAATTTGATTCTTCCGACTTTTTAGTGATTTTTATTTTCATAAACACTAACTTCTATTTTAATTTGTGGTTCAGAAAGGCTTATTTTGTCCAAGCCTGTACTAAATGTCTGACTTAGACAAAATATAAGGTCGGAAGAATCACTAATTTTATTTATTTTAGTTTTTAGGGTTTGGTTTGCCTTTCGAACGAAAAGTATCTGAAGGGGAAGGTTTGTTTACTCTTGTGCGAGAACCTACATGTTGCACCACCCATGATTTGCCCCAGTTTTCTAATTCTTCTTTACTCCAAAGCGAAGGATAAAAGACCTGTTTTTGGAATCTGGGAGGAAGGTATTTTTGCCAATTTGTACCTCCTGTGGCTGCAATAGCTTCTGTATCTTTGTTGAGATAACGAACAGCAGCTTGAAAATGAGAAAGCCTCCAATCTACATTTACGAGGGCATCAAGAGTACGAAGTTCTTCTATTATTTTATCTTTTAGACTTGATTCTTGAAGACGATTAGAAAAAATAAACCACAAATTACGAGTACGACAACGTTTGGTAAGTTTTAATAAACTTTCTGAATATTTTCTTTCAAATTGTTTGAGTGTAAGTGTTTTTAGCCCTGATTCGGTTTCTATTGAGCCTCTTTTCCAATAAGCATACCCAAACATTTCTTCAATACGTGAATGCTCATCAAACAAACTTCTTTGGCTTGGCTCTACCAAAGAATGAAAATTAGTACAAAGAATTTCAATTTGACGGTATTGTGCTGACTGAAAGCCACTTGCAGGAAGCAAAGACATTCTAAATTGCAAAAACTCTTTATAATCCATTCCCTCAACCATTATTTCAAATGAGTTTACTAGATGTCTGAAATAACGATTTACTCGCCTTACTTTTTCCAAAAATAGTTTTCCATTGCTATCTTTGAGCCAACTTACTTGGTCTAGTTCGTGCATAATGAGCTTAAAATAAAGCTCTGTTATTTGATGATAGGTAATAAAAATTGTTTCATCTGGGAAATCTGTTTTTGGAGTTTGAAGGCTCAAAAGTGTATCCAAATGAATATAATCCCAATAAGTAAGATAATTTGCGTACAACAAACCATCTAAATAAGCCACCAAATCTTGTCCCATAGACTCATATTTGATTGCCAATAATTTTATTTTTGCTTCTATTTCGGGGGTAAGTTCGAAATCCATATTTATAAAAAAAGTATTTTTGTGTTAAGTCTATTTTGTTAGAAAGTAAAAATAAGTAAAAAAGCTCTATTTTTGATTAATCTAAATTTCTTTTTTTAATAAAAAAAGAAATTTAGAAAATTGGCTTTAACAAAAGTGAAATACATTTGCACTTACTAACTTACTCAAACGTATTTTTTTATACTATGAACTTTTCTACTCTTCAATCTCTAATTCCCAAACTTGGTTATCAATTACAACTTTTTCTTACTGCTTTGATGTTTTATACTCGCATTCCTGTTCCCAAATGGGTTGGATATAGCGACGAACAGCTCAACAAATCATCTATTTATTTTCCTCTGATTGGTTGGTTAGTGGGTGCAATGGCTGCATTTATTTTTTGGGCAAGTGAATTTTTATTTTCTCATTATGTAGCTATTATTTTGAGTATGATTGCTACAATTTTGATGACTGGGGCGTTCCATGAAGACGGTTTTGCTGACGTTTGTGATGGCTTTGGAGGAGGCTGGAATAAAATGAAAATCTTAGAAATAATGAAAGATTCTAGGATTGGGGCGTATGGAATGATTGGTACTGCTCTGCTTTTGCTTCTAAAATATACTGCTTTAGTCACTATTTTTGATTTTATGGCTACTAATTTGGACAATTCTTTTTGGATAATTTTTTTGATAGGGCATAGTTTGAGCCGTTTTATTGCTCTGACATTTGTCTATTCACATGATTATGTTCGTGAAGATTTGTTGAGTAAAGCAAAACCAATAGGAAAAAAAATATCGGCATCAGAAATTATTATTAGCTCTATTTTTGGATTTTTGCCTATTTTTCTCTTTTCTCCTTGGGCTGTTGGTGCGCTTGTGATTGCGCCTCTTTTTATTCTCAAATTTTATCTTGGTTATTATTTCAAAAAATGGATTGGAGGTTATACGGGTGATTGTTTGGGAGCAACTCAACAGATTTCAGAAGTAGTGATTTATCTTTACTTTATTGGTGTTCTGAAATTTTTAGGAAATTTATAATTAACATTTTTTAAATAACAAGTCATTAAACCTTTCACTTCATAAAGTGTCATAGATAGATACGCTTAATTATCTTTTATCTCAAACTCTTTCTGATGAAACATCTTTTCTGTACTTTTATTTTTGTGCTGCTTTTATTTTTTACTTTTTCTTTTAGTAATTCTGCTTTCGCTCAAAATTACGACCTTAAAGGAATTGTTTTAGAAAAAGAAACTTCCCAGCCTCTTCTCTCTGCAAATATTGTTTTGCATTTTGCTAGTGATACCTCCAAATTTGTTTTTACTACGACAGATACAGAAGGCAAATTTGATTTTGAAAATCTTACCGAAAAAAATTATATCCTTAAAATTAGTTATGTAGGATATAAAAATTATTCCAAAAGTATTGTTTTATCTAAAAAAAGCACAACTTTAAAACCCATTTTGATAGAAGAAAATACTCTTTTAGCCGTAACAGTGGAAGGAAGGCAAACCGTTTCGGAACAAATTGGAGATACGACACAATATAATGCTGCTGCCTTCAAAACCGAAAAAAACGCTGATGCCGAAACACTTATCAAAAAATTACCTTCTGTTACCACTGAAGACGGCAAAATACAAGTGCAAGGCGAAGAAGTAGGAAGAGTATTAGTAGATGGAAAAGAATTTTTTGGAAAAGACCCAAAAACAGCACTCAAAAACTTGCCTGCCCAAGTCATAAGTAAAGTACAAGTTTATGACCGACAAAGCGACCAATCTCAATTTTCTGGTGTAAATGACGGAAATACAGTAAAAACTATAAATATTATCACAAAAAAAGACAGTCGAAACGGACAATTTGGAAAAATTTATGCAGGCTATGGAACAGATGAGCGTTATATTGGAGGAGGAAATATCAATTTTTTTAATGGAAAACAACGCATTTCAGTTATTGGAATTACGAATAATGTAAGTCAGCAAAATTTTTCTACACAAGATTTGTTAGGTGTTGTGGGTTCGAAAAACAATACTAGACGTTGGAGAAGAAACAGAGGAAACCCAAGCGATATAAATAATTTTTTGGTTGGTGGGCAAAACGGAATCACAAAAACACATAGTTTAGGAATTAATTATTCCGACGAATGGGGCAAAAAAATAGAACTTTCGGGAAGTTATTTTTTTAATTGGAGCGAAAACGATGCTTTTACAAACCTTACTAGAGATTTTTTCTTACAAGAAAATACTTCTGGAAATGCTCAAAGTCAGTTTTATAGACAAGAACAAATCAGTAATAGTGATAACCAAAATCATCGTTTTGCTTTGCGTTTTGAGTACAAAATTGATTCTGTCAATGAACTTATCTTAACACCAAGGCTGAATATTCAGAATTTTGAAAGTAGTGATTTTACTGATGCCACGACGTTTTTGGATAATGATTTTTTATTAAATCAAACAACTAATAATTTTACAAATAATTCGACAGCTCTTAATTTTGAGAATGACGCACTTTTTCGTCATCGCTTCAAAAAACGAGGGCGTACTATTTCTGTTAAATTAAATACAAAGGCAAATCTACAAGATGGAGAAAATAATCTCTTAGCCAATATAGAAACTTTCAAAAATTCTGATACGCTCACTCAAGAAACCTTTACTAATCAAAACGATGTGCTTTGGGCAATAGAAACCAGATATACAGAACCTCTTTCCAAAAAATCTAGCTTACAAGCAAAATACGAATATTCCAATAATAAAATAGAAAATGAAGCAGAAACATTTGATGTCTTTTCAGAACAAGGAAGAACACTCAACAACAGGCTTTCTTCTACCATTGAAAGCGATTATTTGTATCATCAAGCAGGTCTGACTTATAATTATCGCACTAGAAAATTCTTTTTTAATACAACTTTTACTTACCAAAATGCAACCTTAGAAGGAGGGCAGCTCTTTCCTTTAGAAACTTCTTTTAAAAGAACATTTCATAATATTTTGCCTAGAATTGTGCTTCGATACAAATTTTCTAGAAATAGTAGTTTTCGTTTTATTTATCGTTCTTCTACTCGTAACCCTCAAATTGGACAGCTTCAAGAAGTGGTCGATAATAGCAATCCTTTGCAACTTTCTGTTGGTAATGAAGACTTAGACCAACAAAGAGAAAACCTCTATATTGCTCGTTATTCGTACAATAACCCCGATAAACGTGTTAATTTCTTTGCCTTTGCTTTTGTCAGAAATACAAACGATTATATTACAAATTCTACGTGGATAGCCCAACAAGATTCGCTTGTAGTAGAAGATGTTGTAGTTAGTGAGGGTGTTCAGCTTACTCGCCCAGTCAATGTTGATGGTTATCTTAGAAGTCGTTTTTATACGAGTGTAGGCATTCCGTTTTGGAAACTCAATTTTAATATAAATAATCGTCTTTCTTATAATAGAATCCCTACGCTTATCAATGGAGAAGAAAATATCTCTAATAATTACATTATTTCGGAAGGATTGAGTATCAATAGCAACATTAATGAAAAAATAGATTTTGGGCTTACTTATAGGTTTGGTTATAATATTGTTGAGAATACTATTCAGCCACAAGCAGACAACAATTTTATTACTCATAATATAGAATTTAGAAATTTATTTTTATTCAAAAAAGGATTTTTATGGCAAAATGATATAACCTATCAGAGTTATAATGGTCTTTCTGATAGTTTTAATCAAGATTATTTGTTGTGGAGTATGAGTGTTGGTAAGCGTTTTTTGAAAGATGAACGAGGAGAAATAAAACTGACTGTTTTTGATTTATTAGACCAAAATAATAGCATTTCTAGAAATGTTAGCGAAACTTTTGTAGAAGATATACAAACACAAGTTTTGCAGCGTTATTTTATGGTAAGTTTTACCTATATGATTCGTAATTTTAAAAGTGCCAAAGCAAAAGAACTAGAACTAGAGAGGTATCAAGGAGGTTCTAAAAGAGGTAAAAGACAAAGACAATATAAAAATTAAATGATTATTTGATTTGTTCTATATTTTGGGTATTCAATTTTATACTTTTATTTTTATTAAATTTGGCATACTTTTAGGGAATTTATATCTTAAAAAAACCTATTCCTACACATTATTATTACATACTTTCATAAAATGATAAATAGCACTCTTTTTCTTCGCACTTTTTTTTATAAGATTCTACTAAGTAGCATTTTTTTATTTTGTTTTGTTTTTATTAGCCCTAAATCACAAGCTCAATTTAATTTTAAGAAAGATTCTACCAACAGGATTACTATAAACAAGGGCAGTCATTACACCAAAACTCCGTTTGTTACCATACAAATTGCAGCTTTTGATGTTACCCAAATGCAAATCAGTAATCGTCAAGATTTTGTAGATGCTCATTGGATTCCGTATCAGCCTACTATTTATGGTTGGAAATTAATTCCTGAAGACGGCGACCAAAAAGTATATGTTCGTTTTAAAGATGCTAAAGCAGGAAATATGTCAAATGCGATTGCAAATATTCATTTAGATACAACACCACCAGCCAATCCAAAAATTAAAATTGATGTAGAAAGAAACTCTATAAAAGATTCTACACAGCTTGTCAAACTTTTGGTAAGTGCTCAAGAGGTAGATAAACGTTATTATGTAATGGTTTCGAATCATCGTTCCTTTTACCGTCAGCGTTGGCAGCTCATTAATCCTGAAATTGAAGATTGGCAATTAGGAAACAAATTAGATGGTGTCAAGATGGTTTTTGCTAAATTCCGTGACCGTTCGGGAAATATTTCTGATGTCGTTTTTGATAAAGTAACCTTAGACACTCAACGCCCTGTTCGTCCTACAATAATCATAAATAATGGACAGCCTGCTCTTACCAAACAAGGGCAAGAGGTTCAGCTTACTCTTAGAGCAGGTGGTGCAACTCAAATGATGGTTTCAGATAATGAAACTTTTGATGGGCAAGAGTGGCAGCCTATCAAAAAATACCTCAAATGGACACTTTCCGATGGCGATGGTGAGAAAAAACTCTACGCCAAGTTTAGAGATAATGCTCAAAATGAAACCAGAATAGTTTCTAGTAGTATAGATGTAGATTCTACACCTCCTTCAAATCTTTCTATTACAATAAATGGAGGCGACCAAACAACAAGACATCTTGACGGCATTGTTGAGCTGGCAATAAAGGCCGATAATGCTAAATATATGATGCTTTCTAATAGTAATAATTTTAGAGGTGGGCGTTGGTTGCCTTATGATGAACTTATCAGTAACTGGCGTTTGATGGGAGAAAATGGAAAAAAAGTTGTTTTTATAAAATTCAAAGATGATGCAGGAAATGAATCAGAAGCTGTCAATGATGAAATTGTATTGATTCGTTAATATTTTTATTTTTTCTAAAACAAAAAATCCTTGCATAAATCGATTATACAAGGATTTTTTTATAGAAAATAATACAAAATTATTTTTTCCATTTGATAGAACAACCAACAGCTTTGGCTTCTTTTTTTCTTACTTTTTTGCCTGCCAAAAGTGCATCAATAGCATCAGCCACATAGTTTTCTTCTACTTCATCGGCACTTCTTGCATTATCATCAATCGCTCCAATATATTCTACTTTTAGCTTTTCATTATTTTTACTTACTACATATACATGAGGAGTTTTTGTAGCACCATACATTTTTGCTGTACTTTGGTCTTCATCTGAAAGATAAACAAAAGGAAACTTCTTTTCTGCTGCACGCTCAATCATTTTTGCAAAAGTATCATCTTTTTGAGTCAAAACATTTGGATTAATAGCCACCACAGGATACCCCTGCTCTGCATATTGATTATGTAAAGAAACCAAACGGTCTTCGTATAATTTTGCGTATGGACAATGATTGCAAGTAAAAGTAATAATATAACCTTTTGCATCTTTCATTCCTGCTAAAGAAACCATTTTACCATCAATATTTTTGAGGCTAAAATCTTTTGCCTCATCACCAACAGCATAACCATTTTTGTTTGTTGCAGCAGTAAATAAAAAAGCAATAGCCAAAACTGCCACACACATAGAAAGAGAAATAAAAATTTTATTATAGTTCATAATTTCAAGGATTTGTTTATTAATAAAGTTGCTTATGGGGACACAAGCAACAAAGATTTTAAATTTTAAGATGATAAATACAAGATATTTACCCTTACTTGTGTCCCCACAAGCAGCCCAATTATCAAATTATAAAGTCAAAAGCGAATCAATGGTATGAAATAATTCTTCTTGATTGTAATCGCCCTCATGAAAATGATAAATATTTTTGGTTTTGTTATAAAAGAGTGTCGCAGGAATAGAACCCGACCAACCTTTGTCTATTTCAGGCATCCAGTTGTCATAATCCATAGACGTAATAAGATACTTATTCATTGCATAATCTGAATTTTTTTTTCTTTGAAAAAATGGAATTACTCGTTTTTCTAATTGGTCATCAAAATCCATACTGACAAGTTTCATAGACATTTTACTCTTCGAATTATTATATTTTTTATGAGCAGCATTAAAATAAGGGAGTTCAGCAACACAAGGAGCGCACCATGTAGCCCAAAAATTGATTACAAAAAGGGAATCATCATCTTTATTTGTAAGTTTAATAAGCTGATTTTTGTCTATTGGAATAACTATTTGTTTATTATTATTAGAATAATTATCTATTTTTAGAATAAATGAAAAACAGATAACACCCAATAAAATAACTAAAAAAGAATAAATAAAACTTCGTTTTTTCATAATTTAATATTTATATAGTAAGATTTATAAAACCTTAATCACAACAAATATACCCTTATTTATAAAATAATGAAAATTCGAATAGTTCAAAAAGGTGTTTTTTTTGTCGTTTTTTTTATGACAAATTTATATAAATTACCTCATTCCAAAATTAAATTGTCCGATTTAAAATTTTAGACTATCTTGTAATTCAATTTTAAGAAAATAAAATGTCAGTAAAAATATATACAAATGCTAACTACCAATTTTTATAAATTACTCAATGAAGAGTTAGTTCAAATTCTTGATAATAATAAGGAAGATGAAAAATTACATAGTCATAAAGATGATGACCAAAATAAAGGCTATGCGTTTTTGATTTGGTTTTTAAATTTTTATGGACAAAAAACACTCTACAAACAATATATTACAGATGGAAAAGATGACAGGTCATGTGATATAATTTTCGATAATACAGATTCACAGGGACAACGTATTTTTTATATTATTCAATCAAAATGGGTAAATATCAAGATTGATAAAAATGGAAATTTAATAAAAAAAGGTAAACCAATACAAGAATTTTCTCAAATTGGAAAGGAAGAATTTAATGCTGTCATTAAAGAATTTGACACTGTTTTAGATGGAAGTAGAAAGGAAGGCAAAAACGAGAAATTTAATAAAAAATACAGAGAGCTTATAGCGCATTTAGAAGCGAATGGAAAAGCAAAATTTATTTTCTTTACGGCTGCTAACACTAATCCAGAAATTGAAGATACAATTACTTCTTTCTCAAATCAACATGCGCCGAATGTTACTTTTCAACTCATTGACATCAATAAAATAAAACAAGATTATATTGAGTTTAAATACAAAGAAATCTTGGCGAGTAATCCTTTAGAATATAATTATGACCCAGAAGACGAAGAGATTATTTTGGAAGTAGAACGCTTTAATAGTGGCGAACATGTAAGTCCAGAATCTGCTAAAAGAGATATGTTGCAGTTTGAAGGACGTATGCAGGCTTATATTTTTCTTCTCAAACCAAAAACTGTTCATGCTCTTTTTGAAAAGTTTAAGTTTGGTTTGTTCTTTAAAAATATTAGAAATCCGTTGCGTGTTTCTGAATATAATGAGCAAATTGTCGAAACGCTACAAAAAAGACCTGATACATTTTGGTATTTTAATAATGGAATAACTGCTATTACAAAACAAATTCCTGATGTGGGTAATCATTCGAAAACTTTTACTATTCAAGGTCTGCAAGTCATAAATGGAGCGCAAACCGTTTATTCTATCTACAAAGCCTACGAAAGTGCGAGCATTAAAGAACGTAAAATAATGGATACTGATGCACGAGTTTCTTTTCGTTTGATACGTTCTAGTGATGAGCAGTTTAATATGGAAATTACTCGTTTTACAAATCAACAAAATCAAATGGAAGACAGAGATTTTGTGGCTAATCGTGAAGAACAAAGAAGATTGCAATTAGAATCTTTCGAAACTAATTTTTGGTATGAGAAGCGTAGAGGAGAGTTTAGGGATATTGATGAATTAAATGAAAGAGGAATACACATTATAACAAACATAGCTTTTGCAAGAGCTTATCTAGCTTTTTATCTACAAGAACCATATGAAGCTATGAAAAATTTCGAAAAAGAAGCCTTTTCATTTACACAACAAGGGTTGTACAAAAAAATATTTCTAAACGCTAATTTTAAAGATATGCTTTTATCAGCTACTTTGTCAGATTACTTTCTTTCTTTCCATGAAAAAGAGCAGTTTATATTTAAATTAAAGGTAGAAGATATAGAAACTTCTGAAGAAATAGAGAATAGTATGGAAGAAGCAAGCACATTCATAGTAAATCTTAGGTTTCCCTATCAAGTTTTAGCTATCTCAAAAATTGTAATTGATAAATACATGCATATAAAACGATACAAAGGTTTGTATGAGTTTATTACTAATATCGAAAATCAAAGTATTGTAAAAAATATATATTATATTTCTAGACAACTTATATACAATTACCTTAAGACAGATATGTTTTCTAAAGAAGCTAATGATTTAAGAAGAAATCCTATTCATTACGAAATAATGAAACAAGAAATAGAAAAAATGGAAATAGATATTGATAGAATAGAAAATGGAATTAAAGAAGAATAATTTATTCTACTCAAACAGTTTGCAAACCAATAAATAACTTCTTACCTTTGCAGTTCTGAAAAAATCTATATTTTAGTGTAGATGAGAAAAGAATTGTATCAAATTATTCCTCAAAACTCAAAATATCTTTTTTCAGACGTTGCTAACTTATTAAATTTTATTCTAGCACACTGCTTAAATTCCTCA
Source organism: uncultured Cytophagales bacterium (assembly GCA_937136415.1). Classification (GTDB taxonomy): domain Bacteria; phylum Bacteroidota; class Bacteroidia; order Cytophagales; family Bernardetiaceae; genus Bernardetia. The sequence continues at coordinate 10,929 of CAKZOK010000141.1, forward strand.
CCTACGATATACTTCTTCATTATTCAATTAATCAAGAAACTATTAGGCTTAGGAGTGTTTGAAGAACAGACTGGCAGAGTTTCAGTTTTGTTCCAATAGACTTTTAGAGAAGAACAGTATTTAAGTGGTCTAAACATTTGTATCAGAAATGCCTACTATTCAACAATTAGTTCGCAAGGGACGCAAAGAAATCATTAAAAAATCGAAATCTCCTGCCTTGGACTCTTGTCCTCAAAAGCGTGGAGTTTGTACTCGTGTTTATACGACTACACCTAAAAAACCAAACTCAGCAATGCGTAAGGTTTCTAAAGTTCGTTTGTCTAATGGTATCGAAGTAATTGCGTATATCCCAGGCGAAGGACACAACCTTCAAGAACACTCAATCGTACTCGTCCGTGGTGGTCGTGTAAAAGATTTACCAGGTGTTCGTTATCATATCGTTCGTGGAGCTTTAGATACCTCTGGAGTACAAGGTCGTAAGCAATCACGCTCAAAATATGGCGCAAAACGCCCTAAACCGGGTGCAGCAGATGCTGCAAAGAAAAAATAATGTAGCCAACAGTTTCTAAACTGTTTATTCAGAATGATACTTAATCCAAAGTATCCTCTACTTATTTTATTCTGATTGTTTCCTTTTTTAAAACTTTATAAAAAACCTTGAGATAACTCATGAGAAAGCATAAACCAAAAAAGCGAGATATTCTTCCTGACCCAAAATTTGGCGATACAGTAGTAACTAAGTTTGTAAATAACTTAATGTACTCTGGAAAGAAGAGTTTAGCTTACGAAATTTTCTACGGAGCTTTAGAGCGTGTAGAAGAAAAAATGAAAAAAGATACTCCTGATGTAAACGGATTAGAAATTTTCAAAAAAGCATTGACTAATGTAACACCAGGTGTTGAAGTAAAAAGCCGTCGTGTAGGTGGAGCTACATTCCAAGTACCGACAGAAGTTCGTCCAGAGCGTAAAATGGCTCTAGGTATGAAATGGCTTATTAACTTCTCTCGTCGTCGTAACGAACGCAACATGACTGACCGTTTGGCTGCTGAATTTATAGCTGCTGCAAAAGGTGAAGGTGCTGCTGTAAAACGTAAAGACGATACACACCGTATGGCAGAGGCAAACAAAGCCTTCTCTCACTTCCGTTTCTAAGAATGGAATTAATGCCATTTATAAATGGTTAAAAAATTACGAATTAAAAATTATGAATTACGAATCAAAAATGGCAAGTGTATAGCTTAACTAATTTTTAAATAAAATGATAAAGTGTAACAATTTGATTTATCAGATTAGTGCATTTCGTTTGTTTAAAATAAACTATTTCACTATTATTTTTCCATTCGTAATTCGTAATTAATTAATTCGTAATTTTATTATAACCATTTGTTAATCAACTATATCAGTTTGATAAATAAGGAAATTTGAAATAAATTTTGTACTTTTGTGCAACTTAAAAAAAAACAGACCTATTTATTTTCACTTGATATAGCGAATTACTAATAAAACAAATAGAAGTTTTCTATCTCATTCATACATTTAGTTACAATGTCTAAAAAAGACCTAAAATTCCGTCGAAATATTGGCATCATGGCTCACATTGATGCTGGAAAAACAACCACAACAGAGCGTATTCTCTATTATACAGGTATCAGCCACAAAATTGGTGAAGTACATGATGGAGCTGCGACTATGGACTGGATGGAGCAAGAGCAAGAACGTGGTATTACTATCACTTCGGCTGCTACCACAACAAGCTGGAAATACCCTACTGATGATAAAAGTTTGGATATTGCTGGTAAAACAAATGAATATCAAATCAATATCATTGATACTCCTGGTCACGTTGATTTTACTGTAGAAGTAGAACGTTCACTAAGAGTTCTTGATGGTTCTGTTGCTCTTTTCTGTGCTGTTTCTGGGGTTGAGCCTCAATCTGAAACTGTATGGAGACAAGCAGATAAATATGGCGTTCCTCGTATTTGTTTTGTAAACAAAATGGATAGAGCTGGAGCAGATTTCTTTAATGCTATCAAAGATATTAAAGCTACTCTAGGCGCAAATGCAGTTCCTCTTCAAATTCCAATCGGAGCAGAAGATGGATTTAAAGGAGTTGTAGATTTAATCGAAAAACGTGCTATCGTATGGGATGATGCTACTCAAGGTATGGCATTCAATACTATCGAAATTCCAGAGGAATTGAAAGACGAAGTAGAAGAATATCGTAACAATCTTTTGGAAGAAGTAGCTGTAATGGACGAAGATTTATTCATGAAATATGATGAAGATCCAGATTCTATTACTCCAGATGAAATTCGTGTAGCTGTTCGTAAGGCTGTTATGGCGATGACTATCTTCCCAGTATTCTGTGGTAGTGCATTTAAAAATAAAGGTGTTCAGGCTGTTCTTGATGCAGCGTGTGCATATCTTCCTTCTCCTCTTGATTTGCCACCAGTTACAGGTACAAATCCAGATACAGGAGCAGAAGAAGTACGTAATCCAAATGAAGATGAGCCATTTACAGCTCTTGCATTTAAGATTGCTACTGACCCATTTGTAGGTCGTCTTTGCTTTATGCGTGTTTATGCAGGTGCTTTGGACGCAGGTTCTTACATCTTGAACAACCGTACAGGCAAAAAAGAGCGTATTTCTCGTTTGATGCAAATGCACTCTAACAAACAAAACCCTATTGATAGAGTAGGTGCTGGTGATATTTGTGCAGGTGTTGGTTTCAAAGAAATCAAAACTGGTGATACACTTACATCAGAAAAAAATCCTTTAGTTTTGGAAGAGCTTACGTTCCCAGAGCCAGTAATTGGATATGCTATTGAGCCTAAAAAACAAGCAGACCAAGACAAACTTTCTTTGGCTATTACCAAACTTGTTGAGGAAGACCCTACACTTCGTGTAAATACAGACGAAGAAACAGGACAAACTATCATCAGAGGAATGGGCGAGCTTCACCTTGAGATTATCATGGACAGAATGAAGCGTGAATTTAAAGTAGAAGTAAATCAAGGTGCGCCACAGGTTGCTTATAAAGAAGCATTTACTAAATCTGTTGAACACAGAGAAGTGTATAAAAAGCAGTCGGGTGGTAAAGGGAAATTTGCTGATGTTCAGTTTGAAATCGGACCAGCAGAAGACCCAGAAAACCAAAAAGAAGGCGTTCTTGAGTTCGTTGATGAGATTAAAGGTGGTGTAATTCCTAAAGAATTTGTACCTGCAATCAAAAAAGGATTTGAGGAAGCAATGAAAAACGGTGTACTTGCAGGCTTCCCAGTTGTGGGTATGCGTGTACGTGTATTCTTTGGCTCTTTCCACAGTGTGGATTCAGATGCAGTTTCTTTTGAGCAAGCTGCAAAAATGGGTTACAAAGATGCTGGTAAACAAGCAGGAGCAAAAATTCTTGAGCCAATTATGGACGTAGAAGTTGTTTGTCCTGAAGAGTTTACAGGTTCTGTTATTGGTGACCTTAACCGTCGTCGTGGTATGCCTAAAGGTCAGCAAATGAAAGGTACTGGAGTTGTAATCAAAGCAGACGTTCCATTGTCAGAATTATTTGGTTATGTTACTTCACTTCGTACTATCACTTCTGGTCGTGGTGCTGCAACGCTTACTTTTGCTCACTATTCAGAAGTGCCAAATAATATTGCAGAAAAAGTTATTGCAGAAGTTAGAGGAATAAAAGCTAACTAAAAAATAATTACGAATTAAAAATTATGAATATAAATACGAATTACCAATTAATTAACAGTTGAAAGGTAAAAGGTTATTTAGTTGATATTCCTAATCTATTTTAATTTGGAATCTATATATTTACCATTTCAGTAAAGATTTGGTTTAGATAATTCAATCAATTACGAACTACGAACTGAAATTAATGTAGTTTATCTGTAAAGATATTTTACATTCGTAATTTTTAATCCGTAATCCGTAATTGATTGTTATTTGAATAATGAAAAATAACTTTATTTTTATACAAGTCTTTCAAAAAATAACCGATTAAACTCCAAACGAGTATGTCACAAAAAATTAGAATCAAATTAAAATCTTACGACCATAACTTGGTTGATAAGTCGGCTGAAAAAATTGTTAAGGCTGTCAAAAATACAGGCGCAGTAGTAAGTGGTCCTATTCCATTGCCTACCAAAAAAGAAAAATTTACTGTACTTAGTTCTCCTCACGTAAACAAAAAAGCTCGTGACCAGTTCCAACTTTGTACCTACAAGCGTCTTATTGACATTCACTCAAGCAGCCCAAAAACGGTTGATGCTTTGATGAAATTAGAATTAGCATCTGGTGTTGATGTAGAAATTAAAGTGTAATTCTGAATTACATTTGATTTTATAAAAAAGCATTTTCTTACTAAATTTAGGTTTGGTAGGGAAATGCTTTTTTGTTGTTATTAATAATCCTAATACGCAATATTTTGACTTCCCAAAAAATAATCAAGATTCAGAACTTTAACTATCCACAAACACAATGCAAACAAAACTCTCAAAAAACTCATTGCTCAAATCTATTTTTGGAGTAGTTATAACCTCTTCATTACTTTTTAGTTGTGGAGATAAAACAAATCCAAAAGATAATTTAGAAGATACTTCAACCGAAATTATGACAGACACACTTACGCCTCCGATGGCTCAAAAAGTTCCTCAAAAATTAGAAGAACACGGACAAACACGCATTGATAATTATTACTGGCTTCGTGATGATAGCCGTACAAAACCAGAAATGCTTGCTTATCTTAATGCAGAAAATGACTATGTAAATAAATCATTAGCACATACAGAAGAATTACAATCAACTATTTACAAAGAAATTAGAGGACGCATAAAAGAAGATGATGCTTCTGTTCCTTACAAATATCAAAATTATTGGTATTATACTCGTTATGAGGAAGGAAAAGAATATCCAATTTATGGACGTAAAGAAGAAACTTTAGAAGGAAAGGAAGAGATTTTATTAAATGGAAACGAACGTGCAGAAGGAAATGATTTTTATTCTGGCAGAATAAAAGTAAGTGAAGGCGAAAAAATGATGGCTTTTGCAGAAGATACAACAGGACGAAGGCAATATACTGTTCGTTTCAAAAACCTAGAAACAAACGAAATATTAGCAGAAACTCTCCGAAATGTAGAGCCTACTTTAGTTTGGGCAAATGACAACAAAACTCTTTTTTATGTAAAAAAAGACCCAGAAACTTTGCGTTCGCATCAAGTTTGGAGTCATACATTAGGCACAAACCCTGAAAATGACAAACTGATTTATGAAGAAAAAGATGAATCTTATTATACATATATTGGAAAATCTAAATCTAAAAAATATGTAATGATTTATTTGAGTAGTACATTAAATACAGAAGTGCATTTGATTGATGCCGACAAACCAACTTCAAAACCAACTGTATTTTTGAAAAGAGAAGAAAAACATGAATACAGTATAGCACACAAAAACAATGATTTTTATATCGTTACAAACTGGGAGGCTCAAAACTTCCGTTTGATGAAAGTAAAAGTAGGGCAGCAAAATGATAAATCTAAATGGGAAGAGGTTATTCCACACCGTCAAGATGTATTATTAGAAGATATTGACATATTTAGTAATTTTATGGTTTTGAGTGAACGAAAAGAAGGACTTTTGCAGCTTCGTGTACAGAACCAAAAAAACAAAGAACAACATTATATTGAGTTTAATGACCCTGCGTATATGGCATATACTGCTCAAAATTTCGAATTTGATACAAAAACCTTGCGTTTTGGTTATACTTCAATGACTACTCCAAATTCAGTTTATGATTATGATATGGAAAGCAAAGAAAAAACACTCAAAAAACAACAAGAAGTTGTCGGAGGGTATGATGCTTCTAATTTTGTTTCGGAGCGTGTTTATGCAACTGCAAAAGATGGAACAAAAATTCCTATTTCATTAGTCTATAAAAAAGGAACAAAAAAAGATGGAAAAAACCCATTAGTTGTGTATGGATATGGTTCGTATGGTGCTTCGATGGACGCTTATTTTAGCGTTTCAAGATTAAGTCTTTTGGAGCGTGGTTTTGTTTATTCTATTGTTCATATTCGTGGTGGACAAGAAATGGGAAGGCAATGGTATGAAGACGGAAAACTCTTAAAAAAGAAAAATACATTTGAGGATTTTATTGCTTGTACAGAATTTCTACAAAATGAAGGCTTTGGAAACCCCAAAACTACTTTTGCTATTGGTGGAAGTGCTGGGGGGCTTTTGGTAGGTGCAGTTATGAATATGCGACCTGATTTATACCAAGGAATTTTGGCAGCCGTTCCGTTTGTTGATGTTGTTACAACAATGTTAGATGAGTCTATTCCACTGACTACCAATGAGTTTGATGAATGGGGAAATCCAAAAAACAAAGAATATTACGATTATATGATGACTTATTCACCTTATGATAACGTAGAAGCAAAAGAATATCCAAATATTTTGGTTACAACAGGTTTACACGATTCACAAGTACAATATTGGGAGCCTGCAAAATGGGTCGCCAAATTGCGTGAACTCAAAACAGATAAAAACAAACTCTATTTCAAAACTAATATGGACGCTGGACATGGTGGTGCTTCTGGACGTTTTGAAGCAATCAAAGAAACGGCTTTAGAGTATGCTTTTATGTTGGATTTGATGAATAATAAATAGTAGCTTTTAATTCCTAAAATTCCTGTTTCACTTTATGTGGAGCAGGATTTTTTTTAGCACATTTTTAATTTTCTCAAGTAAAAAATCAATGATTTTGATAAAGAAGAGAACTAATTTCTAAAATTATTTTTTTTCTAAAAATTTACCTGCATAATGTTGTACCTTGTTTGGGTCTGCATCTTTAAATCTGACCAATTGTGTACAAGCTCGTTTGTAAGTAAATCAAATTTAATTGTGTAGGAATATAGTCTAAATAATAAACTCACTTACAACAAACTGTATATCAACAGATTATATATTATTTTTATTTTTATAAAAAAAAACTAAAATTTCGTTTGCATATTCAAATATTTTCCCTACCTTTGCATTCACAATAACGACAAAAGAATGTTATTAATTGTATTGGACTCGTAGCTCAATTGAATAGAGCACTACATTACGGCTGTAGAGGTTACAGGTTTGACTCCTGTCGGGTTCACAATCATATCTCAAAACCCTGTTTAGATAATCTAAACAGGGTTTTTTGTTTTTATAATCAAATAAACTTTTTAAACTTCCAAGCTAATTTTTCTATTGAAGAGAGCGAGTTGTACTTGCTAGTTTGATACATAGAATCCAAATTTAGGGTTTCATAAAAATTAGCATATTTTTTTTGTAGTGCCTCACAATACAAAACTACTGTTTGATATTCTTCTGCTTCAAACAAAACAGGAATTTTACGATACAAAAAGGATTGAATTATTTTATCCAAATCAAAATTTTCTACCTTCTGGCTATCAAAATTATAAGCTATTTCTTTATTATACTTAATCCCCAATTCTTTTAAAAATGCAATTTCATTATGTGCTTTTAAAGTGTGCAACAATCTCAAAAAGACTTTATCTTTTTCTACTTCAAATTTGCTCCAATCACTAACCGTTTTGCTGGCTGGGTGCAAACGATACGCCGAAAAAAGTTCATCTACTTGCAAAATATCATAATTTAGAACTGTTCGTAAAAGCAAGTCATAATCCATACAATAATGTAAAGATTCATCTACTAAATTTTTGTTTCCATTAATTTCATAACTTTGTTTTTCAAATATATTTCTTTTAAAAAAACTAGATGGTTGAGGGAAACACATGTGAGTAAAATAATCAATACTCAAATCAGAATGAAAACCTGCCGTTATTTTGTCTTCATATCCTTCTCCAAATGTTTTGGTTTTGCCATGAATAAGTGAGGCTGTTGGGTTTTCTAAAAAATAATTAGCTGCTTTTTGTAATGAATTTTCTAAAAGCAAATCATCACTACAAATCCATGTTAAAATATCGCCTGTTGCTTTTCGCATTCCTTTATTTATTGCTTCGCTTTGCCCTTTATCTTTTTGAGATTCCCAGTAAGTAATATGTTTTTCATATTTTTTTATAACTTCTACTGTATTATCTGTACTTTTTCCATCTATAATAATGTATTCTAAATTAGAATAATTTTGTGATAAAATAGAATTTATTGTTTCTTCTATAAAATTTCCTTGATTAAATGAAGGCGTAATTATTGTGATTTTGGGTAGATTCATTTGTTTTGTCATTCTTTTTTAAAAAAATACTTGTTTAGCAAGCAAAATTAATTAATTTTAGGTAGTTCTTTTTTCTTAAAAAACTAAAAATAGTTTATCAGCTCAAAAAAAAATTAAAAAAACCTTGTTTAACTAATTTTTTTTTGCACCTTTGTATCAGATATAAAACAAAACAATTTTTGCTTTTATGTCTTTTATCTTAGAATCGAATGGAAGGCTACATTATTCAATCTAATGATTTGGTTTTATTACTCAATTTGCAATCTTTATTGTTGATTGTTTTATCAATTTTAGCGCACACCAACCATTATATTTTATATTTTAGCTTTCCAGAACTGATACACAAAAAAGGCTATCTTCTTAAACTTCTTTTTATTTCTTTATTGAATTAAATTGATTTTTTGAAAGAATAGCCTTTTTTTAATGTAATAATATAGCTAAACAACCATGACAAAAGAACTTAAACTACTGACTATCAACAAGTTAAAAACAAAAGATAATAACTTGTTTAATTTCTATTCTTCATAGATTGAAAATATTGGCTACAAAATAACTAGATTTGTAATTCGTTATCAAATACAGAATACGCTTTAGTGTGTTCGGAAACACATATAGAATTTTTATTATTAAAACATGGCTTCAAAAATTTCAATCAATACTAGAAAATGGGAAAGTCTCATGCAATTAGTTGTTCTTTTTCTAGGACTAATTTTGATTAATGTTCTTGCTCAAAATTATTTTTTTCGTCTTGATTTGACTGCCGAAAAGCGTTATAGTATTACAGAGTCTTCAAAAAATATCTTAGAAAACTTAGAAGAACCTGTTTTTATAGAAATTTATTTGGAAGGCGAACTTAACTCTTCCTTCAAAAGGCTACAAAAATCAGTCAAAGAAACGCTACAAGAATTTTCGATGTATGCAGGAAAAAACATTCAATTTACCTTCATTAATCCAGAAAAAATCTCTAGCAATCCAGAAGAACAAAATAGATATTATCAACAGCTTGCAAACCGAGGAGTCCAACCCACAACTGTTTTTGAAACGGTACAGGGCAAAAAAGTACAAAAATTGATTTTTCCCTCAGCTATTATTTCCTATAAAAACAAAGAAAAACCTATTTTGCTTTTGAAAGGAAACCGAACAGCTTCACCACAAGAACAGCTTAATCAATCTATCGAAAATATTGAATATGAACTCATTTCTGCTATTCAAAAACTAAGTAAAAAACAAAAAAGTAGTGTTGCTTTTGTTGAAGGACACGGAGAGCTTTCCAATGATAGACTTATCTCACTTACTCAAACTTTGAGTGAAAGCTATATTATCGAAAGAGTAAATTTGAATGAAAATCTAAAAAACTCTTTTATATCAGATAATAATTCTTCAAATAATCCTATTAAAAACTTGTTACAATATGATGCCATTGTGATTGCAAAACCAACGCTTTCTTATACCGATAATGACCGTTATCAACTTGACCAATATTTGATGAATGGAGGAAAATTATTATTTTTTATAGACCAAGTTCAGATGAATTTGGATAGCATTGCACAAGGAGGAACATATACTTTTGCATATAATTTGGGATTAAATGAAATGATTTTTAGGTACGGCGTGCGTGTAAATCAAAATCTTTTACAAGACACTCAATCAGGAAAAATATTAGTAAATGTTGGTCAGATGGGAAATAAAGCAAATGTTCAGGCAATTCCATTCCCTTATTATGCCACAACAGCTAGTTTTTCGACTCACCCAATTACTAAAAATATGGACGCTTTGATGTTCAAATTTGTCAGTACATTAGATTCTGTCAAAGCTGATGGAATTACTCAAACGCCTCTTGTTTTTTCTTCTCAATATGCACGCATCAAAAAAGTGCCTACACTCATTTCTTTAGATGAATTAAAACTAGATTTAAACCCCAAATTATATCAAACTCCAAATATTCCTGTTGCTTACCTTTTGGAAGGAGAATTTAATTCAGCTTTTAAAGGACGTTTTCCTCCGAGTGGTTTTTCTGAAAAGGATTTTATCCAAAAAGGTAAGGATTCTAAAGTTTTAGTAGTTGGTGATGGCGATTTGCTTTCCAATGATTTTGATAGGAGAACTCGCCAGCCTTTGCCGATTGGTTATGACCAAATCAGTAAAAATACATATTCAAATCAAGAGTTTTTTCTTAATAGTTTGGCTTATATGCTTGATGAAGGTGGAATTATTACTTCTCGTTCAAAGGAATTTGAGATTCGTCCTTTAGATACTTTCAAAATTCAAGAAGAAAAAAGTTATTGGCAATTTCTCAATTTAGTTGTTCCGAATCTAATTATTTTAATTTTTGGTTTGGGTTGGTATTTTTGGAGAAAGAAAAAGTATTCTTAAAAGGTAGGGTTATTAAAGATTGGTAGGATTAATATAATTAGGAATAAAACTTTCATCATCATTAAAAATAGCTTCTTTTGAATTTATAAAAAAACACTCTACTTTTTTTGATTTGAAATTCAAGTTAAAGAGCAAGGTAATATTAACATTTTTTATTTGAATAATTATGAATTATATCACATTGCTCTCCAACTAAGAAGTACTTTTAAAAAAGTAGGGTACAGTAATTAAAAAAATCCTACTCCCAAAAAATGCCATCAACAAACCATTTGTTTCCTACATAAAGTTGTTTACACAAAAAGTAAGCATAATTTATTCGTTTAGGAATCTTTTTTCCATTTTCATAATTTTGATGAATAAACTGTCTTTGATATTCTGAAAGAGTAATTTTTGGACTCTTTTTAAGAATATTCAAAACATCTTGAATCTTGAATTTTGCAATCAATTTATTAATCTCAATTCCAGATTTTTCGGCAGGAACATACATAGAAATATATGCAGACTGATAAAAATAACGGTCTTCTTCAATATCATAAATGACTTCATTTTCAATCTCTAAAAGTGAAATATCAGACATATAAAAAAACTTACTTGATGGGTCATTATAAAGCTCATTTGTATTCAAGAGGTCTTTTGCTTGTTCATTTTTATATTTATCCAACTCTGCAACCTGCTCTAAAGATATTCCTTTTTTGACCTCCTCCTCACTAATACCAAGAATTTGGGCAGTTGTTTTGTCTTCTCTATACTTCAATAAATTTGATTTAACATCATCAAAATCAATTTCTTTCTCATAAAAACTTCCTTTTTCTGCGTTATAATCTGATTGATAAGCCTGTAATTTTTGATTTTCAAGAGCCTCCAAAAGTAATTTAGAAATTTCTTTATCATCTTGAAATAATAATTTATTTACATTTTCTTTCAAATCAATTTCTGTTCTGACATAATAAACCAACTGATTTAAAGATTTATTTTTTGTATTGAAATTACCTTTATAAAAAGGTTTGTCTTTCAAATCATCACTTTGCCAAACTACCTTTTCACTTTCAAAATACTGACCTTGTAAAGCATCTGTATAAGTAGTTATTTTTTGATTTGTAGCATTTGTTTTCTTATCAAAAAATGGCTTCATATCCTCCACCAAAAAAGAGGCAACAGGTTTCAAATAACTACTTTTGGTATTCCAAACTGTAATCCATTTAGAAACAAAAAAATCATGAGAATCCCTCAAAACAATTCTACTATCAATATTTTGGATTCTAATTTCTCCCACAGGCGCATCAGTAAGTGAGTTCCAACGATTCAAAAACTGTTCTGTACTCATTTTTTGTGGTTCTTTCAATTCTTTCTTTTTTCCTTTTTCTTTCTTTTTATACTCAAACTCTTCCAAATCATAAGGCGTAATTTGTTCACTTTTTACGAGCGAAGCTAATTTTTGACTAATTTTAGCTTGTTCTTTTTCATCTGCCAAAAACAAATTTTCAAAAAAACTATCACTATTATTACTTTCCTCTTCTGTTGGTGTCCAAACGCTTCGATGGTCATTATCCAAAAAACGCCTTGCATCTTCATAACGAAATGAGGCAACAGGTTGAGGTTTTGCATCTGAAAAATAATCACCAGCAACAAATAAATGAAGGTATTGAGTATAAATAATCTTTGTAGAGTTTTCTACACTCTCAACATAATCAATTCCCAAAACACTAAGTTGGTCAATCGTCAAAGTCTGAAATTTATCCATATAATCGCCTTCCAAACGCTTCACATCTATTTTTTCATCTTCTTTATAATCTACTTGATAAATTGGTAATTCTCCATTTTTAGCTCCTTCAAAAAGAAGTTTTGTAATTTGTTTGTCGGATTGAAAAAACCCTTCATTTGCTTTGTCTTTCAGATTTATTAGCTTAAAAAAGCGTTTGTTTTGTGTTTTTAGACTTTGTGCATTTAGATTTGTGCCAAAACAAAAAACAAGAAGTAAAAAACAAAAATATGTGTAATAGAATAATGTTTTCATATAAATTTTTTTTTTAATTATAGAAATAATAAATTTTTCTATATTGTTAAGTTTGTAGAATAAGATTTAAAATATAATCTTGTAGAATAACGAAGATAGTAATTAAATTCTATCAAATTTATAAAAAAAATAAATTGTAAATTTGTCTTTTCAGATTTGATAAAAATACAAAATAGTTTTGGGTCTTTATGAATTTGGTTTCAAACTTGTATTTTGACTTGGTCTGTACTAAAAGTCTGACCAAATCAAAACAATCATTCTGCTTTAAACGCTTATTTTGTCCAAGTCAGAGCTAATAGGTACAAACTTGAACAAAATACAAGATACATTTTGCAACTAAAATCATATAGAACCATCGTTTTCAATCAGAATTTATTAAAAATAATAGAATGAATTTCATAGAAGTACAAACAAAAGAAGATAAGAAAGAATTTAATAATTTTGCAGCTCGTCTGTATAAAGATAATCCGTACTGGATTCGTCCATTGAATAAAGATATAGAAATTGTTTTTGATGAAACTCAAAATCCACTTTTCAAGCATAATGAAAAAGGAATAAAAGCAGAGGCAATCCGTTGGATTTTACAAGATAATAAAGGCAAAACGGTGGGAAGAATTGCAGCTTTTGTTAATCCTAAAACGGTTTATAAAGATAATAATCAAGCAACAGGAGGAGCAGGTTTTTTTGAATGTATAAATGATGAAAATGCTGCTTTTGCCTTATTTGAGAAAGCAAAAAAATGGCTCATGGAGCGTAAAATGGAGGCAATGGACGCACCTATTAATTTTGGAGAGCGCAATCAGTGGTGGGGAGTTTTGATTGATGGATTTGACAAACCTCCCAATTATCAAATGGGTTATCACTTCGAATATTACAAAGATTTTTTTGAAAAATGGGGGTTTCAAGAGTATTTTCAACAATTTACTTATGGACGAAAAATGCATGATGTTTCTGACAGGTTAAAAAGAATTGCAGAGAGGGTGATGGCACGAGAAGGCTACTCTTTTTCTCATATAAACAAAGCAACCATTGATAAACATGCTGAAGATTTTAGAGAGGTTTATAATGCAAGTTGGGGAAATCATGAAGGCGTAGCAAAGCTAACCGTAGAAGACTCAAAGGCTCTTTTAAAGCAAATGAAGCCTATTTTAGAAGAAAATTTGGTTTGGTTTGCTTATTTTGAAGGAAAAGCTATTGGTTTTTATGTGATGTTGCCCGAACTCAATCAGCTCTTTAAACACTTAAATGGAAAATTTGGAATACTACAAAAACTTCAATTTTTATGGCACAAATTACAAAAGAAAAACAAAACTGTTTTTGGAGTAATATTTGGCGTTGCACCAGAATTTCAAAGAAAAGGAGTTGAGTTAGGAATGGTTATGGCGTATCAGAACGAGCGAAGAAAAAACTCAAACTATCAATATAATTATATAGAATTTAACTGGATTGGTGATTTTAATACAGGTATGGTCAAGCTTTGTGAGAGTTTGGAAGCTGTAAAAGTAAAAAGACATGCCACTTATCGCTATCTTTTTGATAGGACTATCCCTTTTGAAAGAATAAAAGAAATTAAATAAAAGTAACATATGCTTTAGCTTTCAACTAAAAATCATCAAATCAATGCTAAATAAAGAAGATATTTGGGGAACTCGTGTAACTGAATTTTTTGATTATGCCGATGAAAAAGAACAGTTATTATGGTCATATTTATTTGAAAAAATAATTGAAGTAACACCACGCAGTTACAAAAAACAGATTTTGCCTATTATAAAAAAAATAGGTGAAAAACCATTTCGAAAAAACCTTCATGAGTGGTTAGAAATAGTCATTTTAGCAAAACCTAAAACAGCATTTTACAATGATGAATCTGGATTAGAACATGAGCGAAATTATTTATTAGAATATCCTAACGAAACTATTTTTGCTCGTCTTATCCGTGCTTTGCCTTTCGTAGCAAATCAAAATTCTATTGATTTGCTTTCCGAACTTATAATTGAAACAGGAAAAACTAGAAATACTAAAACTGATAAAATTACAGGAACTGCGTCTTACAAACTTTCTGAACAAGCCATTTATGCCCTTTCGGATATAGAAAATACAGAAAAAATTAGTCCAATTACAACACTTCTTTCTGTTCAAATTCAGTTACAATCATTATCATTAAAAAAATTAATAGAAAAAAAACTAGCTCAAATAGCAAAAAAACAAAAAATAGAAGTCATCGAACTTTTAGAAAATCATTTGCCCAATTATGGATTAGAGAATGGTTTTTTAGATGGTGAAATTCATTCGAAAATAAATCCAGAAAAAATATATGCGTATCAGATTCAAGTAATCAAGAATAAAGTCAAACTAACTTGGTTTGACCTACATGGCAAACAGCTAAAAACCGTCCCCTCTGCTCTTAAAAAAGAGTTTCCTAATAAAATAAAAAAGTTGAAGGATACTGCTCTTGAAGCACAAAAAACGCTTACCTTACAAAGAGAGCGTTTAGAAAAAAGTTACTTTACTCAAAAAACATTTGTCTATTCACATTGGCAAAAAGCATATTCTAATCATGGGCTTTTAGGAACAATTATAGAAAATTTAATTTGGCAAGTCAATATTGATAATGAATGGAAAACAGTTTGGTCATCTTTTGGGCGATTTGTAGATGCTCAAAAAAAACCAATTAAAACAAACGATACTACTTTAATTAGGGTTCTTCACCCTATTACCTTACAAAAAAATGAGTTAGAATATTGGCAAAATTTTATTATACAAAAAGATATAAAACAACCTTTTGAGCAAATTTTTCGCAGCACTTTCAAAAGAGAAAATAATGAAGTAGAACAAAGCAATCGTTTTGAAGGGGTTGTTTTAAGTCAAAAAAAATTACGAATATTTTCCAAAATTCAGGGCTGGAATTATAAATGGCTTACTTATCCAAAAATGAATCGTAGCTTTATTACCTTTCAATTTGATTATAAAATAAATAATTCTGAAAAGGCACAAAAATTAGAGATAGAATTTTGGGTAGAAGCTCTTTCAGACCAACCACAAAATATAAAAACAAATATAATTCGTTTGCATCAAAAAACTCAACCTATATCATTTGAATTATTAGATGCAGTTATTTTTTCAGAGATATTTAGAGCTACCCAACGAATTATTAATGTTTCTTCAATTATATAATATTTGAATATTTATACTTTTAATGTTGTGTAGCTGCAATAGTGGCAATACTTACTGTTTTTGCTCCATTTTTCAAAAGTAAATTTGCACAAGCCTCTAGTGTTGCACCTGTCGTGATTACATCATCAACTATTAAAATGTTTTTATCTTGAATCTTACTTGGGTTTGGAACAATAAAGCCTGCCATCATATTATTATATCGTTCTTCTCTTGACTTCTTTGTTTGCGATTTTGTATTTGTTACTTTTTCCAATCCATTTTCTAAATGAGGTATTTTCCAGACCTCAGCTAATCCATTTCCAAAATAAGCACTTTGATTATATCCTCTTTTTTTTAGTTTCTTCGGGTGCAAAGGAACAGGAATAATTACATCAAAATTTTTATAAAAATTATTGTCTAATAATTCTTGTCCATACCAATTTCCCATAATAGTACCTACTTCTGGCGAATTTTTATATTTAAGATAATGCAACATACTTTGCACTTCTCCTTGTTTTTTAAAAAATAAATAGGCAATAGAATATTCTATTTTGGTTCTTCCCCAAAATTTCTGAGCCAAAACATTTTTCTTATCTAAATGAAAATTTGTTCTAGGAAAATTCATTCTACATACAGAACAAATATGTTTCTCTCCATGCTCTATTGCTCCCCCACATGCTAAACAATTATCAGGAAAAAGAATATAAGCAAATGCTAACAGGTATTCTTTGAAAGTTGCCATAAAATGAGATTATAATATACATAAGAATTGATTTTTATAAAAATACAAAAAACAAATTCAAACACAGAAAAAACTATAATTATATACAATTATATCTTGTAAACTACTCAATATAAAATAACTTTTATAAATTAAACTAAGCAGAATTTTGACTTTTTGTTTTTTTAAGTTAAATTAGTATAAAAACATTTTTTAGCACAAAAAATATTTCGTTTAAAACTTACATTATAATTACTCTTGTCCTAAACATAAAAACCTTTTTTAAAAAAAAATAAATTCTAAAATATTTCTAATTACTAGCCAATTTAGGATTATAAAAATTATCATTATGAAACATTTAAAAGCACTCGTTTGTAGCAGTTTATTGATTTTAACTTTTTCTTGTTATGGACAAGATACATCAAATTTTCACAAAGAAGATTTGAGCTTAGAAACAAACACAACTTCCATTACTTATGCCAAACTTTCTAATTTATTAAAGTTAAAGAAAATAGACAAAGTAATACAAATACTTCAAGCAAAACCTACATTAATTTCGTTACTTACTTCAACACAAGTTAAAGAAATTGGATGGGAAAACTGGGTTATAATCAATAAAAATATTATCAATTTGATGCCTCCGACAGCTCAATCAAACATGGCAACACCTCTAGAAATTGATACTTGGGTTGAGTTACTTGATAAAAATATTTTTATTAAGCTCCTAGATGATAAACTTGAAATAGCACTAATAGAAGTACTAGAAACCGATTGGTATAATTGGAATGAATTGAAAGATGAATTACCTTTAAAGGAAAAACAAATATTTAAAAATAAAATAAAAAACAAGATTAAATATTTAACTAATAAAGAAAATAAGGAAGCTATTTTAAAGCTATTTAATTTTGAAACAAACGAAAAATAAATTATAGTATAATTTAGAATTATGTAGTTGTGAATATATTGAAACTCTGATTTTCGAAATAAGAGTATTTTGCAACTATATAGTTTTTTAAAGCTATTTTTTTATTTCTATCTTCTTCAAATTCTTTTTTTGAGAATATTTATTAAAATTTTATTTAACACAAAAAAGCCTTCATAACTAATTAGTTACAAAGGCTTGTA
>CAKZOK010000142.1 GCA_937136415.1 uncultured Cytophagales bacterium
CAGCGTACCCTTTGTAGATTTTAATCAAAATGAAGGCATTTAGGAGCTACAGAGTAGCGTAACCTTGAAATTAGACATATTTAGAATACCAACAATAAGGTTACGCTACGATGTAGCTAAATTTCAATCAGAGTAAATTTAATTTACAAAGTTAAAAACTAGCTTGATTTGCTTTAAACGAGTATAATTTTTTTTCGTGCGTTTGCCCTATTAATGTTTAGTGAATACAATGAAAGTTGTGATTAATTATTATCTTGTTTTTTTATTATTCAACAAAATAATTTCAAGTATATCAAGAAAGGTATTTTAAAGAAAAAAAGTTTTCGTTTTGCTGTTCGTATTGTAAACTTATACAAATATTTGAATAAAGAACACAAACAATATGATTTATCCAGACAAATTTTGAAAAGTGGAACATCAGTTGGTGCGAATATAAGAGAAGCCGAATTTGCCCAAAGTAATTTGGATTTTATACATAAATTATCTATTTCTCAAAAAGAGATTAATGAAACCATTTTTTGGTTAGAGCTTTTTAAAGAAACTAACTATATAAAAGAAGAACAGTTTGAAAGTTTAAATTATGATGCAATAGAAATTTTAAAGTTAATTACGAGTAGTATCAAAACAATGAAGTCAAAAATTGACTAATCACTAACCACTAATTTATTTTTTTTAAAAAACTATGTTACTTTCGGTTTCTTTTTGGGTTGTAAGAGTAGAAAGGCACTTAAAAAGAAGTTTCTTTATAAAAAAACTCTTTTTTTTGGAAAAAAGCTGTTTTAGATTAGGAACTTTCTAATAGTCTTTTTACTTTTGAATTACTGTTTTTTCACTTCAAAACTAAAAAAAAATATGTTAGGTTTAATACTCATAGGAGGGTTACTTGCCATTTCAATCGGCTTAATCTTTCTTTTCAAAGGCATTTTAGATAATAATGGCAAAAAAATATTAGCAGGCGAAATCAAACAGCCTGAAGTAGGTATCCTTCGTAAATTCTATGAAGTTGATGCGAATCATTATTCAGGACTTTTCTTCAGTATTGGTCTTGTAATAAGTGTAGGAATGATGCTTGTTGCTTTCACTTGGGAGTTTGCAGATACAGAAGATTTGGCTGAATATGTTGCTCCTGTTGCCGAAACAGAAGAAATTATTGATGTTCCTATCACAAACATTCCACCACCACCACCACCAAAAGTGCAGGTCGTAACTCCAGAAGAGATTGTAGAAGTAGAAAATGATATTGAATTAGATGAAAACATCGAAATCAAAATTGAAGATGTAGAAATTGAAATTGATAATATCGTAACTGATGTAACAGCTATTGAAGCTCCTCGTCAAGAAGAAGCAGTAGAACAAGTTTTTACTATTGTTGAGCAAAGTGCAGTATATCCAGGTGGAATGGACGCTTTTTATAAGTATGTAGCAAAAAAATTGAAATATCCAAAACAAGCAAAACGTATGGGTATTCAAGGTAGAGTATTTGTTCAGTTTGTAGTGGACAAAACAGGAAAACTGACAGATGTAAAAACAGTAAAAGGTATCGGTGGAGGCTGTGATGAAGAAGCCGAGCGTGTACTTAGAGAATCTGTTAGATGGGCTCCAGCCAAACAGCGTGGTAAAAAAGTAAAGGTTCGTATGAATATCCCAATTCAATTCAAATTGGATAACTAAATAGTTATTAGTGATACATTATTAGTTTTGATAAATAACTAATAAAATGAAACACAGTATTTTTTAAAAAACAGAAAAAACCTATTCAAATAAATGAATAGGTTTTTTTGTGGATTTTAGTCTAATCTCTCTTGTTTCATACTTTATTTACCTTCTCTATAAATCATAATTGGCATTCCGTTATCAAGAGTCATTTTTCGAATAGTTTCTTTGCTTCCAAACAATTTTTTAAAGAAGTTTTGTTCTGTTTTTAGCATTACAAGCATATCGGGTTGGTGTTTGGCAAAATGATTTTCTAATCCGTTGGTTACACTTTTGGCATCTCTTATTACTTTGAAGCTAAGTTTGCTAAACAAAACAACATCAAATTGAGCTTGAAGCTCTTGCATTTTTTCGTTTTCTTCTCTCAATTTTTTTCCATCTGTACAGACGTGCAGACAATCTAATTTTGCATCAAAATCACTGGTTAATTCTATCAAATCACGTATTCTTGTGGCATCATTTCCATCAAAATTTGCTGCATAAATTATATTTTCTAGGGGTTTGTATATGGCATCTTCTGGAATAGTCAAGATAGGGCAGTTTGCATCTCTAACCACTTTATTATTTAGAAATAAATCTTTGATTTCGCTGCTATCTTTATGGGACAAAACAACCATAGAAATAGAATTATCTTGCATTATTTTTCCTGTTGTGTCTTCGGGGTGTCCTTCCATTACTAAAGGCTCAATTATAACAGGTTGATTTGTTTGGTTATAGGTATGCTCGGCATATTGGGCAAGCAAAACACGCATTTCCATGTATGCTTTTTCATGTTTTTCTTTGATTTCTCTTTTGCGAAGAGTCATATTTGCACCTGCTGGGATTGTAGAGGTAATAAAATGACACATAATGACAATTTTATGAGAAGCTTGAGCAATTCCAATGGCGTGAGCTAATGAAATTTCGGCGGCAGGAGTAAAATTAATGGGGACGAGAATATGCTCCATATTTTCTTTATAAATTAGAGTATTAGTGTATTTTTGTTGTTTTTTAATAGATAATTCTGAATTATAAAACATATTTATTTAAAATAAAAAGCTCTTTAGTTTTTATTAAAATAAAATGCAAATTATTTATTGCTATTTTATAAAAATAAAAAATCTAAGAATTTAGTAAAAAATTAAATTGAAAAATTATGGTTAAATTTATAGCAGAATTAATATTTTAATTCAAAGTACATTTTTTTTAGAAAAAAAACAATATAAAATCTAAAAACTATCTAGTTTTTTTAGAAGTGATTTGATAATATTTTGTTAAAAGCTCCTTTGCTACTTCTGCTGCATTTCGATTTCCATTAGCAACCTGTCTTTCTGTATCTAATAATTCTTTTTTAATAAAATCAGTTTGGTAAAAATCTCTTTTTAGAGATTCTTCAAGAGTTTGATACAACCATTCTTTATTTTGCTGACTACGATTATTTTTAAAAAAACCATTTAAAGAAGTTTGATTTGCAAAGTTTGTAATGTTTTTCCAAATTCTTTCAATTCCTTTATTTTCCAAAGCCGAACAAATCTCAACAGGAACTATCCAGTTGGCATCATTGGGAGGGAAAAGATGCAAAGCATGTTTGTATTGAGCTTTGGCTCTTGTAGCTGCATTTTTATTTTCTCCATCAGCTTTTGTGATAACAAGCATATCTGCCATTTCCATAATTCCACGCTTTATTCCCTGCAATTCATCGCCTGCTCCTGCCAACATTAATAAAAGAAAAAAATCAACCATTCCTTTTACAATCGTTTCTGACTGACCAACACCAACCGTTTCTATCAAAATAATATCAAAACCTGCAGCCTCACACAAAAGCATTGTTTCTCTTGTTTTCTGACCAACTCCACCTAACGAGCTACGAGCTGGCGAAGGACGAATATAGGCATTTGTGTGATTTGAGAGTTTTTCCATTCGTGTTTTATCTCCCAAAATACTACCTCCCGAACGCTGGCTGCTTGGGTCGATAGCAAGGACAGCCACTTTTTTATTTTGCTTCTCTAACGCTGTCAAATAAAGCCCAAAAGTTTCGATAAATGTACTTTTGCCTACCCCCGGAACACCTGTGATTCCTACACGAATAGATTTGCCCGTATGGGGCATGAGTTTATCAATAATTTGGGTTGCAAGCTGATTATCACTCTCCAACTGACTTTCTATAAGTGTAATGGCTCGGCTCAAAATAAAAGGGTTGTGAGCCAAAATTCCATCAATATATTCTTGAGGAGCTAAACGGGAACGTCTATTTTTTGCCATAAAAAAGGGTTTAAAACTAATTTTGTCGTTTTATTTGAATGATTCATAGAAAAGTTAAACAAAAATCATAAAAATACAAGAATTGATTTGAAATTCTTGCCAAAAAAATGTTATTTTAATAAATGTTATCATGGTTATTTTATACATGAAACATTTTGTGTATTTGTTTGTGAGCAAACAAACTTATCACTTCCTCAAAAATATCATTCTGTATATATATCACTTTCCAAGAAGCAATAAACTCAATCTTAAAAAACTAAATAGACAGGAAAAATTAATTGTGATAACCTTTAGTTAGAGATAAAAAATATTATTTCTTTGAGATAGAAAACCTTTCACAACGTACAAACGTATTGAAAATAATTTGTATCTTTGTAAGTGTAGGAATGAGTCTTTATCTTGCAAAAAAATATTCATTCTACTTTATTTATACCTATAACTTTTGCTAATGCGTTTTTTACGAAAAATATTCAATATTGCAACACTTACAGGAACAATAGCTATTTTTGCTTTTATGTTTTTGTTGCAGGTAGTCGCTGTAAATTTTGATTTTCTCAATATTTTCGAACAAACTATCAATAATTTCAAAATTTCTGATGTTTATTTTTCTCAAATACGAGATAATGAGAATATAGAACCAGATACAAATATAGTAATTGTAAATATTGGATATTTGCCTAGAGCTGCTTTGGGAGCGCAAATGGAAATTATTTCAAGATACAAACCCAAAGTAATTGGCTTAGATGCACTTTTGGAAGGAGCTAGAGAGCCAGAGCAAGATTCTACTTTAGAGGCTTTTTTGGATATTGCGAGCCAAAGATGTCCGATAGTTTTTGCTTCAAAACTGGAAAAACCAAATGTAGAAAATAAAAGTTTTGATAGTTTAGGAATGCCTTACAAACCTTTTCAAAAGTATATTCAAACAGGTTATGTAAATGTTGTAACAGATGAAGATACAAAATTTGAAACAGCTCGAATCGTTTCTCCTAAAGAAAAAGTAAAAGATTCATTAGAGTATAGTTTTGCTACAAAATTGATACAGCTTTCTTATCCCAAAAAAGCTGAAACACTTTTAAAGAGAAATAATGAAGTTGAAACGGTTTATTATCGTGGAAATTGGCAAAAATTTATGGTCATTGACCCAATGGACGTTTTGCAAGAAAATTTTGACCCTTCTTTTTTTAGGGATAAAATTGTAGTGATGGGCTATATGGGCGAAAATTATGCTACAGAAGATGGCATTGATGACCGTTATTATACACCAATGAACAAACGACCTGTCGGAAGGGCAGCAACAGATATGTATGGAGTAATGATTCATGCAAATATGCTTTCGATGGTTATGCACCAAAATTATATTGATATAATTCCTTCTTATTTGGCAATTATAATTTCTGTATTGATGTGTTTTATGAACGTTGTAGGGTTTACCTATATCTATTTTCATAGAAAAATGGGAACTTGGTATGATGTCATTACAAAAGCAGTTCAGCTTGTGGAAGTTATCATTTTTGTTTTTATTTTTATTTCTGTATTGGCAAGCTACAATATCATGTTAGAAGTAACTGTGGGTGTTTTGGCTGTTATTTTATCAGGAGATGTATTAGAGGTCTTTTTGGCAATTTTGGCTAATTTGTATCCTAAATCTACTCGTGCCTATGAATAATTTAAGAAAATTAAAAATGACTAAATTTGCATTTGACCTTCACTAATGAAATTAAAAATTAGAGAAAAAATCACAGATTTTTATATCTTTTTATTAAGTTTCTACGTAAAACCAGTATATAATTATTTTTTGTTCGATTTTTGCACAAAAATACAAAAAGGATTATTTGACAACCTTTTTTTAGAAAAACAGTTAAACTTAACAAAGCACATACTGAAAAATAAGTTTGAATAATTAATTCAAAAAAATACACCCAATAATAAATACCATATTCAAATTAAATATCTAAAACTATGAAAACAAAATCACTATTCCTAGTTGCTCTTATGCTTCTGATTGGTGGAACTACAATGGCACAAAATTATGCTTTTCGTGTTCTGACTGCAAAAGGAAATAACAAAGCCTCCAAAAAAGCAATTCGTGTAGGCTCTAAACTCAATAATTCTGATGTTATTGTTATGGAACAAGGAGGGTATCTAGGGCTTCTGCATACAAACGGACAAACTGTTGAGCTTCGTACTAAAGGAACATACAGAGTAAACGAACTTGCAAATAATTTAAAAGCAAGCAATAACTCTAGCCTTACTTCTCGTTATGCAAATTATGTCGTTTCGGAGCTTACCTCTTCTGCTGAAGAAGCAAGTGGTAAAAATCGTTATAAGCACATGAAAAAAACAGGTGCTGTTAGACGTACTGTATTGAAAAAAATTACGGTTCTGCAAGAGCGTAAAGTAAATATGTTAGGCGATAAAATGGAAATTGAATGGTTTGTGTATGAGGAATTAGCTGAGATTAATCCTAAAGATGTAAAAGAATATCGTATTGTTCTTACAGATTTGCGTAATAATGAGCTTTATTCAGAAACTACAACACAAACATCATATACCATTGATTTTTCTCGCCCTGAACTGAAAGACCAAACAATTATTTTTTATAGAGTAGAGGTAGCAGATGAAGATAAAAAGAATAAAAATATTTATTCTGACAAACAAGTTATCAATAAAGAAGATGAAACGAAGAAAGAAGTACGTGAGCAATTAGACCAAATTGGTGATGATACTGCTCTAGGGCATCTTATCAAAGCACAATATTTAGAAGAAACAGGCTACAATGCAGAAGCTGCAATGGCGTATAAAGCTGCAATAGCTCTTGCTCCAGAAGTAGAAACATACAAAATCTTGTATGATAGCTTTACAGAACGAACTGAAATGAGTGAAAAGGCTATTATTACAAAGAAAAATTCTGTAAATAAATAATAATGTAGCTAATTTAAGCTAGTATCAAAAAAAGACCTTTACATTTCTGTAAAGGTCTTTTTTTGTTTTAAACTTTGACAGACCTTTCATAAGGCCGTCAATAGTTAGAGTTATTAATTTAATTGTCAGAGTTATTTTGGATTTTGTTCAAGTCTGTACCGAAAGTCTGAATTGAGCAAAACAAGCCTTTTAAAACTAAGAATACTTATTTTGACTTGGTCAGACTTTCATTACAGACCAAGCCAAAATACAAGTTTATGACTCTCTTGATAAGAACCTAAATTAAGAATAAGATTTTATTAAAGTAAACAAATTGATACCATAATTTGCTTATTTTTAATGTATTATATTTATCACTTTTTCTTATTCAGTTTTCCAGCTTTTCCAAGCCTTTAAAAGTTTAGTTTGCCTTTGTGTTTTGCCTTCTACTTCTTCAAAACCAAAATCTTGTTCTTGTTCTACAAATATGGGTTTTGATTTTAGCGTTCTTTTTTTGATTTTAGTTCTTCTTCTTTTTTTGATTTTTCTATTAACAACTATTTCCATTTCTTCATCTTCTTTATAACTTGCTTCCGAAATCAAATCTAAGAAATTAGCAGCATCTACTTTTTGCTTATTTATTTTTAAAATAACATCACCTTCTTCAAACATTTTACCAAACTTATTCGCATCTTTTAGGCTAAAAACACTTACTTCTTTTGTTTCTGGGTCGACTGCCAAACCAATATTTCCAAAATTAAAAACCTCTTCTGTTCCATCTCCTGTTGTGTTGATACCAACCATTTTCAAATAATCTGTATAAGGCAATTCTTTACTTCCCTCTACATAATCAGCAAAAAAAGTTCGAATTTCTGGATAAGTCATCTCAGCAATTACATCAAAAAGATTATCGTCTTTAAAAGGTTTTTCTACGCCATATTTTTTAGATAAATCTTGCATCAAATTCATCAAACCATATTTTCCATCAGACAATTCTCTCAAACGAATATCTAACATCCAGCCAATTAAAGCTCCTTTTTCATAAACATTTCCATACTCATCGGCATATTTATCCAAGCAACCCAAACTCATTTCTGTAAAAGGAACATCAGAATAGCTTTTTGATTCACCTACTTTTCCTCTCATTTTATCCAAAAATTCTTCTAAGGAAATTAAGTCTTGTTGTAACAAAACATGATTTGCAAAATACTCTGTAACACCTTCATAGAGCCACAAATGTTTTGACATTTTAGGGTTGATAAAATCAAAATAATGAATCTCTTCGGAATGAATAGAAAGAGGAGTCAGAATATGAAAAAATTCGTGAGCTGCAATTTCTACAACTGTATTGGCAAGGCGTGTAGCTCCAAAATTAGGCAAAAAATAAAGTGAAGAATACGAATGTTCTAAAGCTCCATACGAACCTGAGTTGCTAAATCCATCAAAAATATAAATCAAAAAAGCATATTTTTTTATAGGTAATGTTCCACCTAAATAATTTTTTTGAGCTTCCAATGATTTTTTAACTTCTTTCGCTACTTCTTTAGCCTTTACTGTTCCCTTTTTATGAAAAACTGAAACCAAAATTTCTGCCCCACCAACATCAAAACTAACCGTATCTGGAACACAATAAAGCATCGGAGAATCAGCCAAAAGATGATAATCTGAAACCAAATAAGTATCTTTTTTGTCATCAGATTTGGTGGCTACTAAAGGTGTAGAGCCATAAAAATTTTTAGGCTTTATGATATTTATCTCAAAAGGCTGACGTTTTGCATCTTCCAAATAACCAAAAAAACCATGTGTATTGATTATAAAAACGTCGTCTTCAATATCTGTTCCTCCCGGTTCGAAGACTTTATTTTTTGAAGGCGAATCAAATGTATCATCAACTAAGTAGGTAATTTTATAGACATTTGCAGCAGGAAAACGCCATTCATTTTTGTTAGGGTGAGAAAATTTAATTTCTTTCCCCTCTTTATCTAAAACTTTAAAATCACTCAAAAATCGACCAAAATCATAAATACTGTATGTACCAGGAACAATTTTGGGCATAAAAAAGGAAATAGAATCTTTCTTAATTGTTGATAGTGCTTTATCAGAAATATTAAGGGAAGTTAAATCTTTAAATAAAAGCTCAACAGCAACTTTATCATTGTTTGATTTTGTAAGGTCTAATTGATAAGAATATGAAAAATTTTTTTGCTTATTTGTTTGTCCGAGGGCTGTAAAGTGAAAACAGCCAAAAATAAGCATCAAAAAGATAAATTTGAAATGAAATGAAGAAATGGTCATAAGATAATTTTTTTTCTGTGGGATTTGAACAATTACTAAAAAGTATATTCCGAACTTTAAAGAGCAATGCAATTAAGCTAAGGATTAATTTGGTTTTGGTCGTTCGTGTCCCCACGAGCGATATAAAAACTCTTAGCTTAATAGCATTGCCTCAAAGAGTTCTTATGTTAATCAAAATTAGTTTAAATTATTCTAAACTATTTTAATATCTTTGATTTTTAAAGAAAAAAAGTATTTTTTATCAATTTAAAAAGCAAATCATAAAATGAGCATCAAAATAAAGCCAATAGAATTAATCAATGAGGGACAAAAAAATACGATGGTTAGTTTTTTGGGAATCGAAATTACAGAAGTTACTTCAACTACACTAAGTGGCAAAATGCCTGTTGATGAGCGTCACGCACAGATTATGGGAGTTTTACATGGTGGAGGTTCGGTCGTTCTTGCCGAAACATTGGGGAGTATTGCTGCAAATATGAGCGTCGATACAACAAAATATGCTTGTATGGGATTAGAAATAAATGCAAATCATATCCGACCTGTCCCAAAAGGAAAATGGGTGTACGGAACTGCAACATCTCTTCATGTAGGGAGAAAAACACAGGTTTGGGAAATCAAAATGACAAATGAAGAAGGCAAACTGACTTGTATTAGTAGAATCACAATGGCAGTAGTGGAGCGTTTTCATTGAAAAATAATTTGATATTCAAAGTAAAAGACTAATCTAAATTATAGGATTAATGATTATCTTTGTGAAAGATTTTTTTCAAGCAAACATACAAGATAATTTTCTTCTATTATGAGTGATACTCTCAAACATGAATGTGGCGTTGCTTTTCTTCGCCTTCGCAAACCCCTTGGATATTATATAGAAAAATATGGAACGCCTGCTTATCCAGTCAATAAAATGTTTTTATTGATGGAAAAACAGCACAACAGAGGGCAAGATGGTGCAGGGCTTGCCAGTATCAAAATTGATATGAAAAAAGGACGACAATATATCGATAGATTGCGTTCGATT
>CAKZOK010000143.1 GCA_937136415.1 uncultured Cytophagales bacterium
GTTGTTTACGGTTTTTTTGCCGCACTCACCGTTGCACCCTTTATTCGAGCATTAGGCACTGACTTAGGCTTAGAAGTATCTTCCGAAAGTGCACTAGCCGCTGGGCTAGTAATGGGCGTAATGATCATTCCTTTTGTTTCTTCGCTATCCGATGATGTGATAAATGCCGTACCACAATCACTGCGTGATGGCAGCTTCGGTTTGGGTGCGACTAAAAACGAAACCATTCGCCAAGTTGTTATTCCTGCTGCGCTACCCGGTATCGTCGGTGCGGTTATGCTTGCAGTATCTCGTGCTATTGGTGAAACCATGATCGTAGCAATGGCAGCAGGTTTAGCGGCTAATTTAACTGCCAATCCTCTGGATAGTGTGACCACAGTAACCGTGCAAATTGTAACCTTACTGGTCGGCGACCAAGAGTTTGATTCACCAAAAACGCTCGCGGCTTTTGCTTTAGGCTTGGTGCTTTTCTTAGCGACCTTAATCTTAAACTTTGTGGCACTAAAAATTGTTCAGAAATATCGAGAGCAATATGATTGATTCAAAAACACCCCCTTCAAATACTTCAACTGAGTCGAATAATATGAAGCCGACACAGCTAACAACCCGTCAAAAGGTTGAACTAAGTTTAGGCCGTCGCCGCGCTGCTGAAACACGTTTTCGTTTCTACGGAATGGCGTCTGTTTTCTTTGGTATGTTATGCCTCGTTGTATTGTTCACCGATATCGCCAGTAAAGGCACTTCGGCGTTTAAACAAACGAGCTTAACAACGGATATATTTTTAGATAGCAGTTATTTAAACCTAAGCAAAGATAGCCAAGCCGATGACATTCGTTTTGCTAACTTTGAAGGCTTAATCAAACGCCAGTTTGCTAAAAACTTTAAGCCAAATGGCCGTAAAGAAACCCGCGAGCTGTTTAAATTGATTAGCCCAGGAGCATCTTGGCAGCTACAAGAGCTGTTATTAGCGAATCCTGAGGTTATTGATACGACAG
Source organism: uncultured Cytophagales bacterium (assembly GCA_937136415.1). GTDB lineage: Bacteria > Bacteroidota > Bacteroidia > Cytophagales > Bernardetiaceae > Bernardetia. The sequence goes on from CAKZOK010000143.1 coordinate 996, forward strand.
TTAGCGTCGAGCTATTAATGGATGATGATGTTGACCAATGGTTCAAACACGATCGCGATTTAACAGAAGATGAAACTAATAATCGTCTTTCTGAACTGCAGCTTTCTTGGTTGAATAATTGGCTTGATTCTGGAAAGCTTGATGATCATTTCAACCCTGCTTCAGATTTTGCCGCAGTCATGACTTGTTCGCAGGCTGATGTTGGATGTCCATTTATCACTGGAGCTGAAAAGCGAATTCCAGTGACTTATGATGATCCCAAAGCGTTTGACCAGACGCCTCAACAGAAGGAAAAGTACCACGAACGGAGCCTTCAAATAGCAACGGAAATGCATTATGTATTTTCTCAAATCTCAGCTTAAAGATTGAAATTCTTAAAAAACAGACGTAATGTTAGAAATAAGAACAACTTGTGAAAATTGTCAGAAGGCCTTGCCCAATCATAGCGATGAGGCCATGATTTGCACCTATGAATGTACATTTTGCAAGGAATGTGTAGAGCAAGTGCTTTTGAACGTCTGTCCTAATTGTGGCGGCGGTTTTGAGAAAAGGCCGACACGACCTAAAGATGAACTGAGACAAAACCCTGCTAGGAAAGATCAAGTGATTAAGCCAGTGAAGGAGAATAAGTTTTTAGCTAAATTCAAAAACATAGATCCTAGAGATAGATGATTGCTCTATTCAATCGATGAGATGGATTGAAAGGGTCAACATGAGACTAAATGAACGATAGAAATATGGAAATGATACATCATCATATTGAGGAAATAATAAGTCAGTATCTAGACCTGATGGGGAAAGAATATGAAGCCTATAAGAATCATGTGCATCGTGTCTCTCGTTTGACTTTGTCAATAAAAAAAGAGCTAGAAAAGTAGCTCGTGATATTGCAGCTAAAAAACCAATGGTTATCGAACCTCATTTTGTTCCTAGTTTTAAGCCAGCCAAAACATTTGTTGAAGCTGTCAAAACAAGTGAAAAATTAATGGCAGAAGTAGCTTTAGAAAAATCTGACAGAAAAGTAGTCGCCTAAAGAGGCAATACATTCAAATAAAGATAATTCTTACCAACATTCTGATTTTGATAGAATAAAAGAGATTAAATATTATCATTATTAGCTTAGTCATTTTTATTTTTCCATAGTAGTAGAGTTTGCAAAGCCTATATTATGGAAAAATAAAATAACTTTGTCTGAATTTATTCTATCAAAAAAATTTATTTTTTTCTTTATGCAAATCAAACAATATTCACTTATTGCAGCAGGGATTGGGCTTGTTGCTCTTTTGGCTTTTTTACCCAAAGGAGTAGTAAAAAATGATGCTGACACAGATACAAACTCTGACAAAAGTGTTGTTTCGACTTCTTCTTCTCTTAGTCAAGAGGTAAATCAAGAAAATACAATTCCTGATGGACACAGCCCAGATGATGGACACGACCATGGTAATTCGGTTTCAAATGAAGAAACTCAAAATGCAACTACACAGCATTTGATGACTGTTTCTGCAGAAGACAAAGAATTATTAAATACGGCTCGTAATTTATATTTTGAGGTTGCTGCTAGGAAAAATGTAAGCCATAATGACCAACATCAAGCCTTAGAAAATTTTATTGACCAACTCAAAAAAATTAGTCTTTTTGATAGTGCAGCTTATTATTTAGCTATTGAAGCCGAGCAAAATCCGACTTTAGGACACAATTTGGCAGCAGCAGATGCTTATTATGAGGCTTCTGTTTTTGCAATTAATCCAACAAAGGCAAGTACAGCCTCGGCAAAAGCAAAAAAATATTATGAGCTTGTTTTGAAAGAAGACCCAAAAAATACAGATATAAAGGCACAACTTGCCATGACATATGTAACCACCACCAATCCGATGCAAGGAATTGCAATGTTGAGAGAGGTGCTGGAGCAAAACCCAAATCATGCAAAGGCTATCGAAAACTTAGGATTACTTTCGGTGCAGTCTGGGCAATATGACAAAGCTGTTTCTCGTTTTGAGAAATTGATAGAAATCAAACCAAAAGATATTTCGGCACATTTGTATTTGGGAGTAAGCTATAAGGAAATTGGAGCAAAGCAAAAGGCAAAAAAACAATTAGAATTTGTCTTTAACAATGCAACTGACCCAGCTTTGAAAGAAGCAGCAAAAGAATATTTGAAAGGGCTTTAAAATTAAAAAACTGACAAAATTTGTAAATAGCACAATTTTTTATTAATAGTATGATTTTTGTACTATTTATAGTATCTTTGCCAAAATTAGGTGTGAAGTAAATTGAAGTTATCAAAAATTACTCAAAATATTATTATTTGGGTATCCAAATACTTCACTATCAATACTTCATCAAAAACACTTATTTATTTAGATGGTTTAGTTTCAAAGATAATACTTTTGAAAAAGGACAAACATAAAAATAGAATCTTATTCAATAGAAATAGTTAAACTATTTTTTAAAAATAATTATACTTCTAATTTTTGAATCATAATTGTTTGTTTGCTAAATCAACGCATATTTTATTTGACTTATATAATAATTGAATTGTAAATTTAATAACAATTCTTTATTAATAATTATATTTCAAAATTATTTTAAAAAAATATTTAATCACTTAAATCTACAACATTATGCCTTGCGGAAAAAAACGTAAAAGACACAAGATTGCTACTCACAAACGTAAAAAACGTCTTCGTAAAAATCGTCATAAGAAAAAATAATTGACACTCTCTACAAAAGCAGATACTATTTATTTAAACAGATTTTTCTGTAAAAATAAAGGTTTCTGCTTTTGGTATTGAAAAGCGTTTGTGGCAAAATGTAGCAAACACTTTATAATGAATAATTACGGATTATGAATTATGGATTACCAATAAATTGAATATCAATGATTTGTGTTTTAAAATTAGTATCTTATTTAATTTTTATTCCCTAACTCTTATGAATTACAAATTTGTGTTTTTGCAAACACAGCCATAAACGAAGCAAAGAATCTTCCTAACTTATTTAAAGCGCAAGTTAGTTTAGATAAATTATTCAACTAATCGAATTACGAATGTGAGTAACGAATTAGTAATCAATGCCACTCCTGAGGGAGGGCGAATTGCGCTTTTGCAGGATAGAAACTTAGTAGAGTTTCATCACGATGAGGGAAATCATCAGTTTTCAGTAGGAGATATGTATTTAGGAACAGTACGACGTATTGTTCCGGGCATGAATGCAGCTTTCATAGACATTGGATATGAAAAAGATGCGTTTTTGCATTATTTGGATTTAGGTCCGAATGTAAGTTCTTTGATAAAATATACGAAGCAAGTACGTAGTAATAACCAAAAGAATGGTCAGCAAGACTACAAATTTACTAATTTTCAACTTGAAAAGCCAATAGACAAGCTCGGTAAAATGGGTGATGTTTTGAAGCCTAATCAACTTGTATTGGTACAAGTAGTTAAAGAACCTATTTCAACAAAAGGACCTCGTTTGTCGTGTCAGCTTTCATTAGCAGGTAGATATTTGGTGTTAGTTCCTTTTGATGAGCGTGTTCTTATTTCTCGTAAAATTACTAATAAGACCGAACGCCGTCGTCTTCAACGCCTTATAGATTCTATCAAACCAGAGGGTTTTGGAGTAATTGTAAGAACAGTTGCAGAAGGAAAAGATGTAGCAGAACTCGACAGAGATATGAGTACACTTTCTGACAAATGGCGTGGAGGAATGGCAAATTTATCGAAGGCAAAGCCTAGAGATAAAGTAATTGGAGAAATTAGCAAAGCCACTTCTATGCTTAGAGACCTCTTGAATGAGAGCTTTGACAGCATTACAGTAGATGATGCCAGTACGTTTGATACCATAAAAGAATATATTCATAATATTGCACCTGATAAAGAACGCATTGTAAAGATGTATAATGGGCGAGGCAAAATTTTTGAAACCTTTGGTATAGAAAGACAACTCAAATTATTATTTGGCAAGACAGTAAGTTTGCCAAGTGGTGGATATTTGGTCATCGAACATACAGAAGCACTGCACGTTGTAGATGTAAATAGTGGTAACAAATCGTCTTCAGAAAACGACCAAGAAACTACGGCACTTAAAGTCAATATGGAAGCAGGAGCAGAAGTTGCAAGACAACTGCAACTTCGAGATATGGGAGGAATTATTGTGATTGACTTTATTGATATGCGAAAATTAGAGAATCGTCGTGCGCTATATGACCACATGAAAGCAGTCATGCAGAGCGACCGTTCCAAATTCACTATTTTACCACTTTCTAAGTTTGGATTGATGCAAATTACACGTCAGCGTGTGCGTCCTGAACTTAATATCGCAACAAGAGAAATTTGTCCTTCTTGTAATGGAACAGGCAAAATTTCGGCATCTATTGGTGTAGCTGAAGCTATTACACATAAGCTAGACTATATTTTAGGCAAACAAAATGAGAAGAAAGTAACTATTGCATTGCACCCTTATTTATATGCTTTTTTTACAGCAGGATTTATTTCTATGCGCATGAAATGGTTTTTTAAATATTACAAATGGGTAACTTTGGTAAAAGATTCTTCTTTAGCTCTTACGCAGCACCATTTTTATAATGCCAATGGAGAAGAAATAGAAATGGAATAAACCATTTTAGACAAAGATATAAGTTAATTATATATTTTTATTTATAAAAATATATTTTACTATCAACTACTTAGAAAACTAAAAGACTTAACAAAAGAGAATATTTCCCTCTCTTTTTGTGCAAAAGCAAGAAAAACCTTAGCCAACGGAACGGCTAAGGTTTTTTTTAATCAAAAATTATTTTAAAAAAACATAGCTCGATAAATTAAGTTGTTGAGACAAGATATTGAATTGATAATACCTTAATTGTTTCTATTATTTTTATAACAACAAATTATTTTTCTTGAATATGTTCAAACAAAATTATTTCTCTCTATCACTTTTTTCATTCTTTTCTATCAGTTTTATTTACTTATTTTTACTTTCTTCTTGTGATTCACCTTCAAAAGAATTTATTTCACAATCTAATATTGAAACAACTTATACAGATGAAGATTTGAATTATATCAAAGAACTTAATTCTAAGAGTTTGATAAAACTAACAAGTATAAACAACAAAAAAACTCTTAGTTCGAATAGATTCCCTACTTCAGAATTGAAAGATTCTTTGGCTTTTGGGCAGCTTTTGTATGTTCCAGTTTATTCAGAAATTTATAGTATTGGACACCATAGAACCGAGCGGCTTTCCTCTACTTTGAGTATTAGAAATGTCAATCCTGATGGAGAATTTTATATTACTCGTCTGGAATATTACGATACAGAGGGAAATATTTTGAAGGAAATAAAAGCCTCCCAACTTCCCATAAAAGTAAATAATTTGGAAACAAAAAATCATGTTGTTGCACTTTATGACGATAAAGGAGGCGTAGGAGCTAATTTTATTTTAGAGTGGAGAAGCAGCAAACCAATTGTTGAGCCAATGGTAGAAACAATTATGATTAGTACAGAATCTAACTGGGGACTTTCTTTTACATCTACTTCTAAAACGCTCAAAGAATATAGTAAGTAAAAATTACGATTATAATTGATTCAAATATTAGGGTAAGAGTCAAATTTAACTAATAAATTAATGTAGTTAATTTTGTCATTACAGTTATCTTCATTTCTATCATAAAAATCATTTATCAATAAGTTTCAGTATTTTATAATGAAAAAACAAATCATAAAAAAAAATGAAATTCTTCAGCTAGGAATAACTGGAGGAATAGGAACAGGAAAAAGTACTGTTTGTAAAATCTTTGAAACGGTAGGAATAGCCATTTATGATGCCGATAGCCGTGCAAAATCGGTAATGACAACTGACCAAATTTTAAAAAAAGAACTCAAAAAAGCCTTTGGGGAAGAAGTGTATTTAAGCAAAAATGAAATAAATAGAGATTTTTTAGTAAAAGCTGTTTTTTCAAATCAAGAGAATAATGAAAAAGTAGAAATTCTTAATTCTATCGTACATCCAGCCGTAGGAAGAGATTATCAGAATTGGTACAACGAAAACAAAACGAAAAGTCCATATCTTTTGAAAGAAGCTGCTTTGATGTTTGAGTCGGATTCGTATAAAGTTTTAGATGCCATAATTGTAGTTCATGCACCTTTAGAAGAGCGCATAAAACGAGTTTTACAGAGAGATTCCCACCGAACCGAAGAACAAATAAAAGCAATTATTTCAAAACAAATGCCCGAAAACGAAAAGCTAAAACGTGCCGACTTTGTGATTTATAATGATGGTTCGAAGCCTTTGATTGAGCAGGTTTTAAGGTTGCATGAGGGGTTTTTGAAATTATAATTTAAAAAAAATATACCTATTTGATTTTAAAAAATTCAACATTAACAGAACGCAAAACAATACTATTTTCCTCTTTAAAAGCTCTAAATTCTGCTAAACCCTGTTTTGGCTTATGAAAATTAATTTCATTGGTTGCTGGAAAGTGAGAAAGAAGATATGAGAGGCGTTTGTTTTTTGAATAAGTGTATCTTTTTTGTCTTCCTTCTAAAAAAATATTAACTATAATTTTTTCACCTTCTATATTTCCTTCATATTTTCCTATCAACTCTTGAAAAGAGATTTCTTCAATTTTTGTGGGTTGAGTTGTTGTTTCTGAAATTACTATTTCATTTTCAGAGTTTGAAGATGTTTTTTTATTGGAATCATAAATAAAAAATACACTAATTATCAATATAATAATTACTAAAAAAATAATTATCCCATATAAATATTTGGCCGTAGATTTTGTTTCTATATCAACAATATTTTCTCTTCTGTTATCTACTTTTCCTGTGTTTTTGGGTCTTTGTTCTTGTGGTCTGTCAAACATTATTCTTCTTCTTTCTTAAATTTTATTTTTGCTTTTTGTTGTACTTTCCAATACTCACCTTCTTTTATTAATTTAGCTTTTTCTATCGTTTCGACACTATTATCTTCAAAAGAGGGCGAACCAACAACTTCAAAAGCAAAAATAAAATTAGATAAAGAACGATAAAACGAATTAAAAAAATTGGTTTTTATCTCTTTATATATTTCTAAAGTAGCTTCTGTATTTGAGGTTTGTTTGATAATAAAAATACTATTACTGACAGGCTTATTTCTTCCTTTTTTGAAAAAAATATCATCATCAATCTTTGTAATATCACTTATGGAAAGGTAATAGTTTGTAGTGAGAATTTCTGATTTTATAGGCTTTGAGGAATTTTGATTAGATGGCTTTTGATTTTTCTGTAATTTTTGATTTAAAATAGCTTGATTTTTTCTAATCGGAATAGATTGAGCATTAATTGGTGGAATATACTCTTGTGGTTCTATTTTTTGTCCCGTAATTTTATACATCAAATTCAAAATAGCACCTTCTTGTTTTATTCCATTATCAAGAGTTTTGTAATACTTATTTGCCTTTTGTGTTTTTTCCTCTGCGCTTATTTTTTGTCCTAAAATTGTTTGCAATTCATACATTGTTACACCTAATTTGCGAAGGCGTAGCTGTTCTTTAAATTTTGCAATTTCTTTGTCGTCCATTTTTTGAATATTTTTTAGAAACCGTCAACGAGCTTAAAAGCGTCGTTGAGGTATTAGTTATGACTTATGAAAATTTTACTTTCAAACGCTTTTCGACTTTCCAAACATCGCCTTCTTTTATCAATTCTCCTTTTTCTTCTTGGGTTATTTTTTTTACGTTTTGGTCAAGAGTATTGTACTCAATAATATAATCTAGCTTTTCGATAGAACGAAAGATGGACTCAAATGCCATATCTTTTATATCTGAATGGAGCATCAAATCTGCCTTTTTTGCTTCTTCTCCTTCACTATACGGACGAATCATAAAAATAGTATTGCTCATTCCTTTTTTACGTTCTGACTTTATTCCTGTTTCATTAATATCTGATAAAGAAATATATAAAGGTTCGTGATAATTCTTTGTGTTTTTGGGTGGAGTTACTGTTTTTTGAGTTGTTATTTCTTCTATGGGTTCTTCTGTTTTCTCTTGTGTCTTTGGGTTAGTTGAAAGCTCTTCTATTTCTTGCATCAGTTTTTTTATTTCTGAATTATTGGCTACTTCTGTAATTACATTTTTGCTTCTTGCTTCTTTAAGTTTTTGTTCATTAGACAAATTAGGATTAGTCTGAATGGTTGTCAATCGCTGTTTTTCTTCTTCAATTTGATTCTTCATTTGATTTTGGGCAAGAATATTTTGATGCTCTTGGTTTTGTGTATTTTGATTGGTTGAAACAACTGTACTTTTTACAACGTCATTTCTACTCAAAGGGTCTGTATTAGTTTTCTCTGAAGTATCCTCCTTCTTTTTTTGAGATTCTTTATACATCACAAAAATAATTATTGATACAGCTATTATACCAAATATAATATACATCAAATAATCACTTTCTTCTATTGTGGCTAAATTCAAATCAATTACATAAATATTATTTTTTCCCTCCAAAATAAGTGAACTATCTTTATTAGTTGTAAAAAATGTAGTGTTTAAGCTAGAGTTTTCTTTTATAATAATCTGAATAGAATCTGTTTTTTTTATATTTAAACCAAAATTATAAGTTGGTTTTTCGCCTTCTGTTGCTTCATTTGTTCCAGTTAATTTTTTTTCTTCTTCTTGATTAATTTTATAGTAAATGATTTTTATAGAATCATTTTTAATTGTTTCTTCTTTTGCTGTTGATTGAATTGTAGAATCTTTTTTTGTAGTATCAGCTTGTAGTATTGTTTCCTCTTTATTTGGATTAAGCGAACTTACAGCAGAATTTTTAATTTTATTCAATCTCAATTTCAAATCACTAAGTTGACTTGAGGTAAGTTTGAATTTACTTTGTTTGTCGCCAAAATCATTTATTCTTGACAGTATTTTACTTACTATTTTATCTAAAGAATTAATTGTAGAAGGCAAATCATCAGTAGGATATTTTGAGCTTTTTTTGATAAAATCAATATCATAAATATAACCTGTTACACCATCACTCAATAGCTTTTTGCTAAAAATTCTGTCTAAAGATTTTGCTTGTGTTGTAGGTTTTAGTTTGGCTACATTATTAAAAGTCGTGTCTTCTACGTTCTTCTCTTCCTCAAAGTTCACAGTTTTATCTACTTCTTTTATTCGTTTTGTTAAAGCAATCGCAAACTCATAATTCATCTTATCGATAGCTTTATGAATGATTTCTTTATTTGATTTTTGAGCAAATGCAGTTTCGTTATTCCAAAAGAAGAATAAAGTTAGAGATAAAAAAATGTAGAGGGATTTCATGGAAATTGAGTTTTGATATAATGATTGATTTTCAACCGTCAACGAGGCATAAAGCCGTCGTTGAGGTATTTGGAAATTCAAAACCTCGTTGACAGTTCAGACCTCAACGACGGTTAAAACTACATATTTACGGTTGTATTTTTCGCCATTGCAAGAGCCAAATCTCTAATAATAACACGCAAAGGATAAAAGAAAAACGACTCACGAACAGGCGTATAACCACCCGAAGCATTGCTACGCTCATATATCATTCCTTTGGCAAGTTCTTTTGATTTGATGGCTTTGAAGCCTTGTTCGAAAGCTGCCAAATTAGTTTCAATATTAAAATCTTCAAAACGAGTTTGAGGATTTTTGTTCATATCCAAAAAGAGTTCTAAAAACTGGTCTAAATTTTTACTTACTCTAATTGCCATTTGGTTTCCTTCTTTGGTAGGTCTTCCGTTTTCATCTATCAACTCTTCATACGTTAGATTTTTTTGAGGTAATAAATCATCTTGTGTTGCATCTATTTCTCCCAAAAATACAGTATTGATATTTTGTCCCAAACCTAAATCTTTGTAATCATCTGAAAAGCTATGAATGCCTCCAAAACAAGTCGCTTCTTTTGGTTCTTTTGTCAAATGAAGGTTGATAGTTCCTCCTATTTCGCCTGTTTCTTCTGTATCAGAACTTGGTAAACCTCCTTCTAATTCCTCAAAACCTTCGAAACCAGCAAAAACGTTTTCTTCTTCATTTTCTTCTACATCAAAACTATTTTCTGTTTTTGGTTTGGTATTAATTCCTAATTCTTTGTATTTTTCATAGGTTTTTTGAGCAAAAATTTCGGTAAACTTCTGTAACCCATTTTTGTCTTCGCTATGGTCCAAGAGATTTAGATATTTTGAGCCTGTTCCTGTAAAACAAAAATCTTTTGGATAAGGCATTCCACTAACTGCCAAAAGCTGAACAGCATGATAAATACAAGCCGAATAGTGCAACAAGAAAAGCAATAACATGTCTTTATCTTCGCTCAATTTTTCAGCAAAATCAATGTGTTCTGCTGAAAACATAAAACTAGCTTTTTCACTAGAACCAAAACGCCCACTTTCCATAATTTCATTAAAAATCATTTCTATGCGTGAACCTGCTGCTTGACTAATTCCTTTTTTGGTAAGAGAAATTCGTTCTTTAAACCACGAACGGTATTTTGCTACAATTCCTCCCTCTGTTGCTTGATTCGAATCTTTACTATCTCTTCCTTCCCAAAGCGTATTTGCACCAAAAAATGCAGAAGTTGCAAGGCGTTTTTTTCCACCATTCGAAACAAGTGCAATATCCGTAGAACCTCCACCAATATCTATCGAAACTACTGAACTACTTTTGTCTATTTTTCCAGTTGCACGATAATAAAAATAAGGAGCTTCTGATTCATTTATCAAACGAGCCGTAACATTTTTACCTAAAATTTTTCTACTGTTTTCGTTCCAAACTCTAGTTAATTTATCTGTCAATGTTTTTGGCAAACTCAATGGCTTAAACCAAACTAAACGAGTTCTTGATAAATCGCCTCCATTCAAAATTACTTTATTGCGAATCATGTAAAGAATTTGCTCAATGAAAACCTCCACAAGCTTAGAATTATCAGCAGACCATTTTAGATTTGTTGTTACTTCTTGTCCATGTCTTGCAATATCCAAATTATCTTTTTCGTACAAAAATCCGATAGCAGAATTGAGCAAAACATCAAATTTTACATCATTAGAATGAATAAGAGCCGTTCGGATAGGAAAACTATTACGCCAATTTTGGTATAATGCTTCTTGTGCAGGAGGGTTTCCAATCAGATTTGGCATAAACATTCTGTCTTGAAAAAATGTAGTGGCAAGTCCAATCGCATTATCATCAAAACTATATCTTTCCAACATTACATGTTTTTTATCGGCTGTTGGCTTGTTGAGTGTAACGGCTTGCATATCTTCTTCTCCAATAAAAAATGGATAGGTTTTTATTTTTCCTGCTGTGGCTGCATCATCTTCTGTAAAAGCTACAAATGTATTTGTTGTTCCAAAATCTACGGCTACTGTAAATGGTTTTGGATTTGTCCCTTTATGTGGTGGTTTTTTCCATTTTGGCACAATCCAACCTCTTGCTTTTTCGCCTGTTTTGCCTTGATACGGAGTAATTATTTCTAAAGCATCAAAACAAGTTCCTGAAACTGAATAAACCGAAAGATGAGAGCCTTCTACTTTGCGTTCGAACCTACTTATTTTTTCAATGGCACTATCACTTTTCGAAATTGCATTTTCTTCATTATAAGCCAACAAATCGTATTCCTCTACATTATCAAGCTGCGAAGAAAGTAGCATTATCTTATACATTGTGTCATATTCGGCATCGCCAGTACGCACAAAAGGATAAATAGAAATAGAAAAAGGCGACGGAATATCGTCCATTGTTTCGTCTTTTCCATCATCTACTAGATTGATTATTTTTCCATTATTTGCGTTTCTTGCATTTCCATAATCATAAAAACGAGTAAAGGTCAAAAAAGCAGCAGAATTTGAATTTACGTTTCCTTTTATCGGAACTTTCAGAGTTACTTTTATATTTCCTTGTTCGGAATCTATTTCTTCAATAGTTAGATTTTGGATTAATGTTTCTTCATCAAAAAACTTGAAATACAAATCCGTTACAGGCAAAAGAAAATCTACACTTTGAGCGTGAATATGATTTTCTGGAACTACAAAAGTATCAGGATTGATAAGATAAGGCATTCTAATCAAATCTTCGGCTAATAAATCTGTCGTTACCAAATACGGATAGTTATAGCCTATTTGTGGCAAATTTCTGTCTGCCCAATTATTTTTGGGTAGTGAAAATTCTACTTTTGTTTTGTTGCTCCATTCTTTTCCTTTAAAATAACTAAAGTTTGGATTATCAAAACCTTCTTGCAAAACCAAAGGCAACACTTTCTTTGTATTGCTTCCTTCTCCAATTTCTAGGCGAGCCGTTTTTTCTTTTGATGGACTAGGCTTTATCAAATAACTACTATCCAAATCACCATCTGTAATAATTGGCGCACAACTTTTCCACGCAACTCTTTCAATACGTGGCGTTTTTCCATTAATTACCACATCTTTATAATCCATTTCGAAAGCTCCCATTTTAGAGTTTTCATCATAAATATCCTTTATCTCATCACCTTTTGTATTGTGGTATTTTTCTTTTTGCACACGCATATATTCGTGTACGTTGTCCATCTGATTGAGAAGTCCTTTATGAAGATAAAAAAGACGATGAGTGTACATTTGAAACTCCATTGGACGCTGATGCAATGGCTTCAAGCCTGTAAACATGGCTCTACCATCTAGGGTTTTGATAGGATTAACCAAATCTAAAAAATGCTCTTTTTCGTATTCTGCTGTCTTCGAAACAAAAGCAAAAGTAAGAGGCGAAGTAGCAATAATTGGTGTAGAATCGTAAGTCAGAATATAAAAACTAGGTGTTTTTCTTTCGCCTTGCAAATCTTTTCCAAAGGGTGAAAGCTCTCCAGTAAAAAGTTCTATTGTTTTTCCTAAAAGCTGGTGTCCGTCGTTGTCTGAATCTTTTAAGACATTTATTCTTTCATCTAAATTCCATTCTATAAGCGAAAAATGATTGTCTTTATCTGCTTGCAAATGTTCTCTAAGGTTGTAAATCAAATCTATTGCATCAAGACATTCCGAAACAAGTTGATGATAAATTGTACTTCCTTCGTGTCCCAAACGATTTACCATTTTGAAAGCCACATCGTAGAGGTGCATTTGAGCAAAAGGCGTAGGAATCGAACTTGGTGGAATAGCTACTTTTGCACCATTGGGGTCGTCTATTTCTTCTATACGTGAAGAATTATAAATTTCGGTAGTATGCCAGCCTTTTTTGTCGGTGCTTCTTTCTTTGCGTAAAGTGAGTAAATGACGACTGTTGTTTTGAGGTTGTGCCATAATAAGGTTTTAAAGTAGCTGACAGTTTCTAACTGTCAGAAATATAATATTATAAAAATTGAAAATAAATACTGTACATCACGACAGTTGGAAACTGTCGGCTACTTTAGATTTTGAAATATTTTGTATAAATAGAATCGGTTGCTCTGTCCATCAACTCCAATAATTTATCAAATCCTTTTTGGTCTATTTTTGTATTTTTAGCTTCTTGGTTGAGAATACCATTTATTTTATCATCAGAAAGTCGTTGATTGAAAAATTTGGTTGCAAAACTTTTCTTTACAATTTTTCCATGATCAACTATCCACTCATTCATATCTGTATCTACATTAAAAGGCAAAAACTTTCTTTCCTTTACACCTAATTCTCTAAGCCACGCATTATAATCTATCAAGAATTTTACTAAAGGTTCGAAATCTCCGTTTCCTTTCTTAAAGCTATCTTCATGTTCGTTTCCCAAAGTTTCCTTAAACCATGGTTGAGAGTCTGCTTTTCTACCCAAATTATTATAGATATAAGTCAGAAACAAAAATCTAATAACTGGTTTATGAATAATTCTTAATGTTTCTTCATCAAGATTGTACAAAGAAAGTTCTTTATTATCTACTTCTACCGAGCATTCATGGAAATTTGCATCTCTTTGCGTAGAAGCAACATTTGTATCATATCCTTTCGGCAAATCAGTAAAATTAACTATTCCCATGGCTGCCATCATCTCTACCAAATGCGCTGCATTTTCTTGTGTTTTTTCATCGTTATTGTGCATTGCTAATTGGCTATCTGCAATGTAATAGAGTTCATCAATTCCCTTTAATTGATTTTCATAAAACGATAAAGCTGCCTTTGTTTTGGTAATAAATGAATTTGAATCAATAAAACTATCATTATTTTCATTGAGTTTGAAATAAGGCATGACACTGACAGCACCTTTTACAGCTTTCTGAATATTGTCGCCAGCGTTTTGCAAATTTTTGAGAAGTAATGGAAAACCAGATGCTCCTGTTCCTCCAAAAATAGAACTTACCAAAAAAATCTTATCGCCTGTATTAAAAACTCGTTTAAAGAATTTGAACTCCTCCGAATCTTCTAGCTTGTTCAAAATCACACTTCCCATACTTGGGTTTCCTCTAAAACCAACAGCCATCTCACTTTTTCGGTCTTTTTCAGAGAAAAACATCGATACAAGAGCTTGGTCTTGATTTGCCATATCTTTGTTGTAACCAATAAATTCTTCGAAGGTGTTTTTGGCGTATTTGCTAAAATTTAGACCAAAAGAATTATCTATTTTTTCGGTATCATTTACAGTTTCGCTATGCAGTTTTCCCAAAGGCAATATTTCAGTAGAGAAAAATGAAGAACCTGTTGTTTTGGCGTGTTGAAAGTTTTTTTCATACTGTTCCAACATCATTTTTACTTTCCTGTATTCATCGCTTGTTTCGTGTGGGTCTATCAAAATTGGAACTACTTTTTCGGCATTTATTTTTACACCTGCCGAAAGAAGCATAATTAAAGATTTGACAACTCGTGTTCCTGTTCCACCAATTCCGAATATAAAAAGATTGTTTTTACTGCTCATTTTCTTTGTGTTTTTAGTTGTTTTTCTGTTCTAATTTTTAACCGTCAACGAGGCGTGAAGCCGTCGTTGAGGAAGTATTAATTTACTAAAAAGGTGTCTTTCGTCCATTGGTAGAAAACCATTTGAAAATAAGTGAAAGCACAAAAAACAGAAGCAAACCATACAGTAAATTGATGACGGCATACCAAAGTGAGAGTGTCAAGACAGGTTTGAAAGCCTTCGAAAAAGCTGAATAAGTAATAATAAAAGCGACTATTCCAGTAATAAAACCATTGAGTAAAAAGGTTCTGAACCAACTTCCAAAGCTATTGTAAGAAGAATACAAACGGTTATAGAAAAAGTAGAAAAGAATAGCTGTCAGAATACTAATGGCTAAAAGCAGCCAAAGAGAAAGAGGAAAAACATCGTTTCGCCACGTCGTTACGGTATTTGATGGAATTTGAGCGACACTCCTCAAAAACTTCTCATAAATTGCTATCAAAAAATCTCTCATGGAAAAAATTAATTACGAATTAAAAATTACGAATTACGACCTGCCAAAGCAGCGAAGCTAATGTAATTTCTTTTAAAATATTTTTAACCATCGTTGAGATTCAAATGAAACCCTCAACGATGGTTTTATTATTCTATTTTTTTACAAAGCACTTGCAGTAATAATATACGGATAAGAAAACAAAGTTTGATTTTCGTGCGCCTCTTGAATGCCTGAAACCACTCTTTTGAGAAGAACTGTTTTTTCGTTTCGCTCTGCATCAGTTTCGTCAGATTCTGTATTCCATTTTTCTATCCACATAGGCAAACTATTTTTTAGTTCTAAATTTAGTATTGCTTTGTTGGGAATATCTACCGAATAAGTTTCTATTTCTACAAAATGTGTATATTTTTTGGCAAGAATAATATCTTCTTTTGCTACTTTTGGTTCAAATTCTTTATACGTATAAATTTTGGTTATGTTACTTTTTGAGTTGGAAGAACGAACCGATAAGTTTGATTTTAAGTACTCCAAATTTTGGTGTTGCTTAGGTAACTTACTCAAATTCAACCCGATAGTATAAGTAAGTTTTTCGTCTTCAGAAATATTTTTTCCTTCTGTAATAATATTTGTACAGTTTGATTTTCGTTGCCATAATGATTCTGGATTTCTACCAGATTGTGAGAGTATTTCGCCTTCTATTTTTCCATATTTTTTGCCAATATGCAACTCCTCTAAAAAATTCATTTTCTTAGAAATCAATTTATCAACCTGTTCTACCAAAGGCTGTTTTCCCATTACCCAAACATAATAAGGACGTTTATCATTACAACAATTCTGAATTACTTGATTAGTAACAGTATAAAATTTACCTGAATAATCCGACTTAAAAGCATAGACAGAAAGAGCCATTTCTGGGCGTTTCAAAAACATTTCTCTTAGCCTAACATTTAACGTTCCTTCCAAATTCAGAACATTAGGAGGAGAATACAAAAAGTCAGAAACGATAACACTAACATCTTCTTGATTCGTTTTTTTGATAATTTTTTCTACTAAATCGGGTAAAGTTGTCGTTTTGCCAAATTCAAATTCTGCTCTTGATATTTTTGAAGCTACATCGTCTTTAGATTCAAATTTTAGAGTAGTTTGGTCGTCTTTTATGCCATAGAATTTTTTAGAATTTGATTCTACACTTGTTACAAACCACGAAAAAAGACTTGCCATTTGTTTTTGAAAATCAGTACTTCTGCCTGTTTTTTTGGGCATATAGCCTTTCATACTTCCAGAAATTTCTAAATAAACTTGTAAGTTATCTATTTTGCTAGACGTAATTTTGAGCGTATCCTTTGGGCAACCTGTACAAGGGTCTATCGAATCGGCGTTTTCGACAGGCTCACTAGAAATACAATTATCTATTATATCGCTTACATTATCATAATCTGAATCACTACTTCCACCACAAGAATACAACAAAAAACACAAAATGAGCAATAACCAATTATAATTTATTTTAAACATAAATTTATTTTACTTTTTATTTTGAAATAGAATCTTATGCAATATGTAATTTTTTTTTTAGATAGGAAAGTAGGAGGGAGGGAATTTTTTGGTTGTTGAGTTTACTCTCTTTTAAGATTTCATTAAAAGTTAAAATAAGCTGCTATTATTTTTAGCTTTTTGTTGTCAATTTTGGAACTTAGTGATTGCTTTTTTCGTTCTAATTTTAGAAAAATATTTAAAATTAAAAAATGATGGAAATTTTACTTACAAAAGAAGACATTAACGAAATTTTATAATCTGTTAAGTATAATCCAATATTATCTGATCCTAATATATTTTTTACTGATGTGAATAATAAGAAAGGAGTAATGAAAATTTCTCCAAAAAATAAATTAATCCTAATTTATGGCGATGAATATGCAGGATTCACTCACATACATAATAGACATAGTTATTGGTCACAAAAAACATATTGGAAAAAAACTGATATAAACAAATTATATACACCTAGTAAATTTGAAAAAAACTCAATTCCTATAAAAGATTATACAGAAATTATAGATAATCTATATTCCAAAGAAAATATTAATTTAGAAAAAAATAATAAACCTGAATTGTTTGATTTATATTTGGGTAGTGCTAATTCTACAAACTCAAAGGATGCTAAGTACAAGATGCTTTTGTATAAGGGAACTAAAATAGTTCATACTCTATATCCTATATCTAGTAAAAATAATAAAAAGAAAATACTCGGTCTTAGAAGAGGGAAACCTAAAGGACAACAGGAAAAAACTCATACAGTAATTGCTGTGCCTTATTATGATAAGGATAATAAAATTATTATATCTTGTGAGTTAATTTGGATAAAGGAAACTAAAATGAGGCATCATATTCTTATAAATCATTTGAATAATAAGTCACTCACCTTATATGAAAAACCTTTTTCTGATTCTATCGATTATGATTCTATAATCCAAGATATGGAATATGAAGACTT
Organism: uncultured Cytophagales bacterium; assembly: GCA_937136415.1. Classification (GTDB taxonomy): domain Bacteria; phylum Bacteroidota; class Bacteroidia; order Cytophagales; family Bernardetiaceae; genus Bernardetia. The sequence goes on from CAKZOK010000143.1 coordinate 18,796, forward strand.
GAGTAAGATAGAAAAGATAATCAAAGAACATTTGCTTTAAAAAATCACTAAGAAAACTGTTATTTCCCTCAATAAAAAAGAGAAATAACGGTTTTTCATTTTAGCAAAAAAACTAAAAACGTTCCTTTGCCCTTGTTGGTGTTTTAGCGAAGTGATACCAGCAAGAGCATCTAAATAAACTCATTCGTAAAGCCCATAACCTCCACCTAAAAGAATAATTGCAGCAGCAAGAGAGAGTAGAATTTTGTTTTTCATAATTTTTTATTTATCGATTTATTTTACTGACAATCAATAATTTGCATTATAAATTTGTAGTCTTTAATTCTTTTATTGATATTAAGTAGTTAAAATATTTGCAAAGTTACGAGCTATATATGTATATTTGTGGATAATTAACACTCTTTATTGTAAAGGTTGTTAAATCAGATAAAAAGGACTATTAGCTCAGTTGGTTTAGAGCACTACCTCGACAAGGTAGGGGTCATTGGTTCGAATCCAATATGGTCTACAAATAAAAAAACCGTTATTTCTTTTATTGAGAAATAACGGCTTTTTTATGATTTATTTATTTGGCTCTTCCGACATTTTAGCGTAAAAATAATATCTTGTATTTTGTTGAAGTCTGTTAAAATAACAAAGTCATTAAAAAGTCGGAAGAGCCTTTTATTTTCTTAAAAATCCGTTAAATTACTTTCTAAATGTAGCTTTATTTTATCATCATTTTCTATTTCTGCAAATTTAGTCAGAATTTTTTTTGCTTCATTATAATAATAATTATACAAGTCTTCTTTTTTATATCTATTTTCTGAAGTATAAAACGGTGTCCATTCAGGAAATTTAATAGTAAGAATTTCTTTATCTGTATTTTTCAAAATTCCTGCTAGATTTAAGAAAATATTATAGCTTGCATAATCATTCATAGACTGACTAGGATAGAATTTTTCAATCAAATTCCACGCTTTATCATTATCAATTTTGCTATAATAGTAAGCAAAAAGAACTAAATACTCAAAATTACGTGGAATATATTCTTGCTCTTTTAGGAGTTGGTGCATTCCTTTTTCGACATATTCTTTGGCTTCTTCCAAACGGTTTTCTTTGGTCAGCTTCTGAACCAAATTTGCATAAGAAACAATAGGAACACGAGCGCAGGTTTCTTTTTCAGTCAGAATATCATTTGCATCTGCTTTTGCTTTATCTATCGAAGCAAAGGTAAGATTATAATCAAAATTGGAATTGAGTTCGCACGCCTTACAGTCGCTCATACGGTCAGAAGGGGCTGCATCTCTCAATTTTTTGTATTTATTTGCCTTTTCCTCCAATTCAAAAAAAGTATAAAGACGATAATAATCTTCATAAAGAGGACGCAAAGAATAATTATTTCTTTCCATTCTCATCGAATAATCTTGAATAATTTGTTCTTTTTGTGCCTTCGAAAGATTTGGATTTGTGATGAGAGAATTAAGAATCCATTTGTATTGCCACAAAAAATTGGACTCATCAATAATGGCAGGGTCTTCTTCATACGCCCCAATAATCCAACTCATTGCCTCATAAGAAACCATTTTGCTAGGCAAATAATCCAATTCTTCTTGCAAGAGTTCCAAACGCAAATCTATCGACCATTCGGTATCATGATTGCTGTCCGAAATGGTAATGGCTTGCTGCAATAACTTTACTTTATCCTGTGGAAGAGTAAGTTCATTTTTTTTGATGAGTAATTTCTGAATTTCTAATCCGTACATATTTTTGTTGTTGTAATATAAATTTAAAACTAAATTAAATCTAATTTTGAGTATTTTATGATTTTTAGCTGCATAGCAGTATAACCTTTGCAGATGGTTTAATGGTTTGATGAAGTTTAGAGTAGGCTGTTCAAAATTTGGTTATTTTCTCATACAGTTTTCGTGTCTTTTGAAATTTAGTTACCTCGTAGCGTAACCTTGTTATTTGTATTCTAAATGTGTCTAATTTCAAGGTTTCGCTACGATGTAGCTCCTAAATGCGTTCATTTTAATTAAAATCTACAAAGGTTACGCTGCGATGCAGCTAAAATAAAATTTTAATTGTTATTTTTGATTTATAAATCAATCCATCAAAGGATGAAAATGACTATAAACTAAAATCTCCGTCTTTGTCCTTTGTATAAGTGATAATTAATTTCCTTTCACTACTAACAATAATATATTGCTGCAAACTTTTGAGTTTAAGATAACATTTCATTTTTTCTCCCATATCATATTCTGCTGTACCTTTCGATAAAACTTCTATCACAGTTTGAGGATTTGTAAGAGCTTCTAATCCC
>CAKZOK010000144.1 GCA_937136415.1 uncultured Cytophagales bacterium
ATTGTTTAAAGTTATTAAAATTGATGTTCAAACAATATGATGAAAAACAACTCAAAGAATGGACAGTCAAGTTTTTCAGACTTTGGAGTAGAAACCAATGGAAACGAGAACGTTATGCGCCCTCATTTCATCTAGACGATAAAAATCTTGACCCAAAAACGTGGTGTCGTTTTCCTATTTTATCTAGTAGTTTCGAATATGAATTAGAAGAATTGATGAGGTAGTAAAAAAACAATAAATTGAAATTGTTTGGAAACAAACCTTCTTAGACAATTTCAATTTATTCTTTATCCAGTCCATCTAAAATTTCTCTAATTAGTTCATTTTCATAACCTTTTTGAAGCGCATAATTAGTTGCTTTTTGTTTTCTTTTAAAATTATCTTCTTCTTTTTGCAACAAATCTGACCATTTTTTTTCTAGGAGTTCTGAAAGTGTAGCAAAATATTCTTTATCATCTATTTCTGATAAAAAAGCATTCTGAATCATTGTTGCAGAAATATTTTTTTGTAAAAGGGCATATTTGATTTTTCTTTTTCCCCATTTTTTATAGCTAAATTTGCCTCTAATATAAGATTCTGCAAATCGTTTTTCGTTCAAAAAATTTTCTTCTTCTAAAAGTATTATTATTGCATCTTGATTGCCTTGGTCTATTTTCCATTCCTCTAATTTTGCATAAATTTCCTTGTAACATCGTTCTTGATAAGCGCAATAGGCAGCTAATTTTAAAAAGGCTTCTTTTGGTGTAAGTTGTACAAAAGGCTTTGGTTCTCGTGCTTTGAGTTCTCTATAATCTTTTATTTCATAAGATTTTTTTTTATTTTTTTTTGCCTTATATTCTTTATTCTTGAAATCTTCTGGATTATATTCTTTTCTTTTTAATGGTGTGCGTTTTAAAGGCGTTCTTTTAAGTGGTTTTTGTTTTTTAGCCATAATAAGGAATAATTACGAATTAAAAATTACGGATTACGAATTATTTATAATTTGTCAGACTACAAAAAATCCACAATAGATTGTTCTGAAACTTCACCCCATTTTTTGACTTGCTTTTTAAAGGCTTCAAAACTCTCATAGACACGCCCTGCAAACTCATCTTTTGCAGCAATTTCATCTAAAATTTCTGTTGTTTTTTCTTGTAAAACATCTAAAACCTCTTTTGGAAATTGTCTTAATTCTACATTTGGAGCTTCTTTGAGTATTTTTTGTAGGTAAAAATTATTTTTGCCTTCAAATTCTGATAAAATCAAAGAATTGTATTTTAAGGCTGCCGTCTTGACAATTTCTTGTAAATCTAAAGGTAATTTTTCGAAGGCTTCTTTATTGACAATCAATTCTAAAACTGACCCTGGTTCGTGCCAACCGGGATAATAATAATATTTCGAAACACGATGAAAACCCATATTATAATCGTGATAAGGACCTATCCATTCGGCAGCATCTACTACGCCACGCTCTAGGCTTGTGTAAAGCTCGCCACCTGCCACTGTAACAGCCGAACCACCAGCAGCAGAAATTACTTTTCCACCTAATCCCGGTATTCTCATCTTTAATCCCTTCAAATCTTCTGGTGTATTTATTTCTTTATTAAACCAACCTCCCATCTGCACACCTGTATTTCCACATGGAAAAGGAATCAGGTTGTGAGGCGCATAAAGCTCTCGCCAAAGTTCCAAACCACCCCCATAAAAAAGCCACGCACTCATCTGTTGAGCATTCATACCAAAAGGAACAGCCGTAAAAAACGAAGACGCTGGCAAACGACCTGCCCAATAATACGAAGCACCATGCGCCATCTGAACACCTCCCAAAGAAACAGCCTCAAATGCCTCTAAAGAAGGAACAAGCTCACCACCACCAAAAACTGTTATCTTTAATCTTCCTGCTGAAAGAATTTCAATTTCTTTTGCCATCTTGACAACACCTTCTCCCAAAACAGGGAAATTTGGAGGCCAAGTGGTGGTCGCCTGCCATTCAAAAACCTCATCAGAAGTAAGTGGAATATCAGATTTTTTTTCTTCTTTTTGAGTTTCAGAAGAACAAGCTGTCATACTAGACAAACCTCCTGTGAGTAATGCAGCAGCCGTTAGAGAACCTTTTTTTAGGAAATCTCTACGATTGGTAAGGTTATTTTTTGAGCTAAAAGCGTCCGACATTGCTATTAAATTAATTAGGTTTTTATTTTATTCTTTATTAGATATTTTGATTAACCATTCTTTGGCAATATTGGAGTTATCAAAAACTTCGACTTGATAGTCATCAAAAACACTGCAAACAGCATCGATATATTCTCTTCTCATTAAGTCTTCGCCGACAATACAGGCTATTTTTTGAAGAGGCGTTTGACGAAGATAATTGGGAATAAATTCGTTGATAATCCATTGTTGAGATTTTTGAGAAGAAGCAATTCCTTTTCTCGAATCGGTTAGCCAACGAGTAACTCCCAACTCAATAGTTTTTATATAAGCTACTTCCAATGCTTTTCGATAATCCTTATCACCCACAAGCCCCAACCACTTAAAAGTAATCATATCATATTGCCTATCATAAAACAAAAAAGCATTTTCTATTTCGTATAAAACCATAATATACTATTTATAACATATTTTAATTTTTTGACAAAATGAATACTATAAATATACGATTTGTAAACGAAATAAAAAAAACTAAACTTTCTCAATCATTTCTCCCACAATTTTGGCAGAAGATAAAGCAAGTGGAATGCCTCCCCCTGGGTGTACGCTTCCACCACAAAAATAAAGACCTTTAGTCTTGGAAAAATTGGCGTGCCTCAAAAAAGCTGCATAACGATTGTTGCTGCTATTTCCATACAAAGAGCCACCCAAAGAAGAGGTACGAAGTTCGATTTTTCGTGGGTCAAGAATAGATTCTGAAATGATATTTTCTTTTACATTTCGCATCAAAATCCGTTCTAATTTTTTGATGATGTCTTCTTTTGCTTTTTCAATTAGTTTATCCCAATCTTGCGAATTGTCGTTGTGTGGTGCATTTATCATTACAAACCAATTTTCACAGCCTTCTGGCGCATCGGTTTTGATATGTTTGGAAGAAACGAAGATATAAATTGTAGGGTCTTGGTAAAGTGTTTTTCCATTAAAAAGGGCATTAAATTCTTTCCTGTATTCTTTTGTAAAAAAGATATTATGCAAATCTAGTTGTTTGTATTCTGCCTTCATTCCCCAATAAAAAATAAGAGCAGAAGATGATTTTTGTTGTTGTAACAGAAATTCAGGTGCTTTTTCTTTTGGTAATAATTTTTTATAGGTATGAACAATATCCATATTCGAAACAACTGTATCAAAATTTACTTCTTGATTTATTGAGTTTTCTGTCTTGCTATTTTGAGCATCTTTTACTTTTATTCCAATGATTTTATTTTCTTTTTTATCAATAATAATTTCCTCTACTTTTTTATTAAAATGATAAATTACGCCCAAATCTTGACCTAATTTTACAAGAGCTTTTGTAATATCAAACATTCCCCCAGTAGGCAAAAAAGCTCCTTTATTAAATTCTAAATGAGGAATTACGTTTAGAAGAGCAGGCGCAGAATATGGCGAAGAACCGTTGTAGGTTGCATAACGGTTGAAAAGTTGAATAGTTTTTTCCTTTTCAAAATTATGATTATTGGCTTGATTCATTGTCTTGAAAAGTTCTAATTTCCAAATTTGCAAAACAGCTTTTAGAGCTGTTTTATTAAAAAATGTTTCTGCTTTGTGCAACGAACGAGTAAGAAACAAATCAGCCGTCAAGTCATATTTTTCTTTACTATTTTTGAGAAATTTCAAGATATTTTTTTTTGGTTCTCCTATTTTTTTTTCTAATTGTTCTGCAAATTTTTCTATATCTGCGCTGGCTTCTAATTTTGTTCCATCTTCCCAAAAATATTTATTTATTATATCTAATCTTTTGTAAGAAAAATAATCTTCTACATTTTTTCCAGATTGTAAAATCAGCTCTTCGACACGTTCGGGCAGCGTAAAAAGAGAAGGACCTGCATCGTAGCGAAAACCATCTTTGCAAAACTCTGAAAGTTTTCCACCTGCATAACTATTGGCTTCAAAAACCTCTACTTTGTATCCTTTGTTGGCTAAATGAATCGCTGTTGCTATTCCTGCAATTCCTGCTCCTATAATGGCTGCTTTTTTCATTTTTTGATTAATCAATAATACTATTTACAAAAACTATTTTTTGATTTTCCAAAATAACACCCACAGGCGCATCTTTGGTTACTTTCCCTGCTAAAATTTCTTTAGAAAGTTCGTTTAATATTTCTCTTTGTACAACTCTTTTTAAAGGTCTTGCTCCAAATTGAGGGTCATAACCAATTTTTCCAATATAATCTAATACCTCTATTGCAATTTCTAAAGTAATCCCATTTTCATCTAATCTATTCTGAATTTGTTTTAATTGTAAATCTACAATCTGACGAATTTCTAATCTTGAAAGAGGTTTAAAGATTAGAATTTCATCAATACGATTCAAAAATTCTGGTCGCATGGTTGCTTTCAAAAGCTCTGAAACTTGTATTTTTGTATCTTCATAAAGCTGCTCTACTTGTTGGTCAGTTTTTTCGGCTGCTAAAGCAAAATTTCTTTGAATAATCTGTGAACCTGTATTCGAAGTCATTATGACAATGGCATTTTTGAAGTTAGCAATTCTGCCTTTGTTGTCAGTAAGCCTTCCATCATCTAAAACTTGTAATAAAATATTGAAAACGTCTGGGTGTGCCTTCTCAATTTCATCTAAAAGAATTACGCTATACGGTTTTCTGCGAACGGCTTCGGTAAGCTGCCCACCTTCATCATAGCCCACATATCCGGGAGGCGCACCAATCAGACGGCTCACACTATGACGCTCCTGATATTCCGACATATCAATTCTGACCATCGCATTATCATCATTAAACAAATATTCGGCTAATGCTTTGGCAAGTTCTGTTTTTCCTACGCCAGTTGTTCCCAAAAATATAAATGAGCCGATTGGGCGATTTGGGTCTTGAACACCTGCACGGCTACGTCGTACAGCATCAGATACAGCTTGAATTGCTTCGGTTTGCCCTGCTACTCGTTTTCCTAATTCGGCTTCTAGGTTTAGTAATTTTTCTTTGTCGCCTTGCAACATTTTAGTAATTGGTATTCCTGTCCATTTGGAAACTACTTCGGCAATATTTTCGGAAGTTACAATTTCTTTGAGCATTGTTTCTTCGGTTTCTTGTTGCTCGTGTTTTTCTTGTAATTCGGCTAATTTTTGTTCTGCTTCTGTAATTTTTCCATAACGAATTTCGGCTACTTTTCCATAATCACCTGCTCTTTCGGCTTGTTCGGCTCTAATTCTAAGGTTTTCTAATTCTTTTTTTGTTTCTCTTATTCCATCAATCGCTCCTTTTTCTCCTTCCCAACGCCCCATTAATCCGTCTTGTATTGCTCTAAGGTCTGCAATTTCTCTTGATAAAATTGTATTTTTTTCTTTATCTCCTTCTCTTCTGATGGCTTCTCTTTCGATTTCTAATTGCATTACTTTTCTACGAATCTCATCTAATTCTTGTGGCATTGAGTTTATTTCTATTCTCAATTTTGCTGCTGCTTCGTCCATCAAATCGATGGCTTTGTCTGGTAATTGACGGTCTGGAATATAACGACTAGAAAGCTGTGCAGCCGTAATGAGCGCATCATCTTTTATCATTACTCCGTGATGCAATTCGTATTTTTCTTTGATTCCACGCAAAATTGAAATAGCATCTTGAATGCTTGGCTCATCAACAGTAACAGTCTGAAAACGACGTTCTAGTGCTTTATCTTTCTCTATATATTTTTGATATTCCTTCAAAGTAGTTGCTCCGATTGCACGAAGTTCGCCACGAGCTAAGGCAGGTTTTAATAAATTGGCTGCGTCCATTGCCGAATCTCCTCCAGCACCTGCACCAATAAGCGTATGGATTTCATCAATAAATAAAATAATTTCTCCATCTGAATCTGTTACTTCTTTTATTACAGATTTTAGACGCTCTTCGAACTCTCCTTTATATTTTGCACCTGCAACGAGCATTCCCAAATCCAAAGAAGCAATAATTACAGACTTTAGATTTTCGGGTACATCGCCGTCCACTACACGCTGTGCAAGCCCTTCAATAATTGCCGTTTTGCCCACTCCTGGTTCTCCAATAAGCATTGGATTATTTTTGGTTCTTCTTGAAAGAATCTGTAAAATTCTACGTATTTCTTCATCTCGCCCAATAACTGGGTCTATTTTTCCTTTTCGTGCAAGCTCTGTAAGATTGATAGAATAACGCTCCAAAGAACGATATTTTGATTCTGCATTTGGGTCGGTTACTTTACGTCCTCCACGAAGTTCTTTTATTGCTTTTACTAAATTATCTTCATCAAAACCAACTTCACGCATAAGGTCAGCCGTTTTGTCTTTTCCTTTCAAAAGCCCTAAAAAAATATGTTCGATAGCAACAAACTCATCTTTGAATATTTTGAGATAAGTTTCAGCTTCACGAATTGCTGCATGCGAATCATTCGAAAGATAGGCTTCAGTTCCACTTGATTTTGGATAAGAAACCATGTATTCGTCCAAAACTTGGGTTAGAAGATTGAGGTTTATTTCTAATTTATTGACCAAAAATTTTGTCATATTTTCATCTGCATCTAAAGCAGATTTCAAAATATGACCTGTCTGAATGATTTGCTGTTGCGAACTCGTCGCTATCGTTGAGGCTTTCTGAACTACATCTTGAGCCTTTATTGTAAATTTATTGAAATTCATAATTGAATATTTTTGAGTAGAAAAATACATTCTCACTCTAAAGAGTGAGCTACAGTAAAATGCGCTACATTATTTTGTAAGTTAAACAAAAGCTATACAATTATTTGAAAACTGACTTTTTGGCTAGTTATATTCAATTCAAAACTTTATTTTAATTTTTAATAGTGTCGTTTTGACACTTATCTTAAATTTATTGGTAGAATTATTTTGTTCTTTCTGTCAGATTGTCTTTTTTGTAGGTTAATCGCATCTAATTTGGAGGTTTTTTAGCTTTTAGTTGCAGCGCAACGTAATATAATTGTATTATTGGATTAAGAAATATCAATATTACGTTGCGCTGCAACTTTTTGAAATTTGACTATTCTGATTTTCTACAAACATTGTGTTGCCCTGCAACTAAAGGCAAAAGCATCAAATTAGATGCAATTAACCTAAATTTTATAAAATTAAAAACGCATAGTTTTAAAACTAAAATCTTATTCATTCAGTTTGTATAAAAAAATAAATTTATAGTAATAAAAATATAAAATTATGGAAGGTTATCGCTTCGGAAAATATACACCACCCAAATCAAGCAAAAATAATGGGTTTGAGAATTTATTAGATATGTTTCTTCAACTTTTATCGATGGCTGGAGGAGATGTAGGAAAGGCAATGGCTTGGCTAACCGATTTGGATAGGCAGCACAACCTGATAGAAGAAGGCTACGGAATAGGCGATTTTTTTGAAGGTTTGAAGGAAAAAGGTTATCAACAGGATATCAATCTATACCTTTTTACTTATTACAATTAATAAAATTACAAGAAAAAAAATGGTAAGCAGTCACTTTTTTATAATTTTTCTTATAAAGAAGGTTTTTTCTCTACCAGAAATCAACCCTTTACTTATAATTACTAATTTATTTGTAATTTTGTAATCAAAAGCGACACCAAACCCTATTCAATTACTTTTTTTTACAGCCAAAAAATCAAACTCTCTGTTTTGACTACTCCCCTACAAAAAAAATCTCGTTTATTTATTGCCATTCCTCTTCCAGAATTTTTGAAAGACGCTTTACAAGAATGTAGAGAATGGCTCTCTTCCTATCCAGAAATGAAAGAAATCAAAAACTGGATAGCACCTTCTAACTTACATATTACACTTCATTTTTTGGGTGATATTTCAGAAAAAAAAATTCCTTATTTACAAGAAATAGTAAACCAAACAGCACAAAAACTTCCTCTTTCTCTAACAATGAAAGACATCGGAACATTTGAAGAAAATGAACTACCAAATAGCATTTGGGTAGGAATTGAAAAAAATGAACAACTAAAAACTATTCATCAAGAATTAACCAAAAAGTTAGAAGATTTAGAAATCGAATTAGAAAGTACAAGTTTTGAAAATTATAATCCACACGTTACTTTGGCTTACATTGATGCCAATAATGAAACTAAAAAGGCAATAAAAGAACGCCTCAAAAAAATATTAGTAGGAGAAATTGGTGTTTGGGAAAACAGTAAAATAGAACTTATAAGCAGCACAAAAACAACAGAAGGCTCTGTATACAAAGTAATTAGCTAGATATTATACCTTTCCCAAAACCCTACTCCTTTGAGTTTTTTGGGAAAGGTCGTAATTCATCATTTTGGTCTATTTTTCTCAATCCATTTTTGATATTGTTCATTGATTGCCTCATAAAACAAATCGCCTTGCAAATTATAACCTGTTTGAGAAAGGTGGATTCTGTCACGCTGCCCTAGCCCAGCTTTTTGCCATGCAGTAATGGATTTGAAACCTCCCATTATCTGATAAAAATTCCAAAGTGCAACATTTTTTTCTCTCATCAATTCCTGCAAACGCTGTTCTGCTTTTTGAGTATTATGATTTGCGTATTTTTTATAACGATAAGTGTCGTTTGGCGAAGTAAGTAAAATTGAAATATTTGGATTGGTATTTCTAATTTGAGTCATTATTTTTGATAAATTGCCTTTGTAAGCTATATCATCAAAACGAGAAGGATAAGCGTCATTTGTTCCTAAAGAAATAACAACCAAATCAGGTTGAATGCTTTGAAGCTGTGTTTCGAAATCCTCACAACGCAAATAATGCCTTGTTTCTGCTCCATTTATTCCGACAGCGTGATACAAAATTCCTTTATCATTCGTTTCCAAAGAAATTCCTTGTAAAATAAAATGAGTCTGAATCTCATCTGTTTTGTCTAAGCCAATACTGACCGAAGTTTGTGGGACAGAAAAAACGACCTCTAAATAACCATCAGGGTTCATTTTTTGAGATTTTATTTCATTGGTAGGTGCAATAATTACAGCCTCAAAAAGTTTTTCATTTAAGATGGGATAATAAATCCTTACCTTTTCTATTTTGGTCGGATTGCGTCCATTATTTTTTATTGGTTCTAAAGTAATTGTAGATTTTGGGTTGGTTGTTTCCACATTTATTCCAGAAATTCCCCATTGGGATTGATTTTTATTACTGACCATTTTTTGACTTGTCCAAGCTCCTGTATAACGAGTTTTGTAATCAAATGGATTGTTTGTTTTGGCTGCCGAATATGGAAAAATAAAGCCACGCCCTGCATCTCCAAAACGTTTGTCTTCTTGAAACAAACGCCTCATTTTTCCTGTAAAAAAATCAGCTTGAACATGAGAATCTCCTATATGAAGGATTTTTACTTGTGTATTTTCTTGTGTTTTATTTTGGTTTTGAAGCCTATCAAGAGCTTCAAAGAAATTATCTAATGAAGTACTATCTTTCATTTCAATTCGATTTGCACCATAATTAACCACTTCAAAATAAGGGCGTTCGTTATACAACATCAAACGAATTGAATCTTCTAACTTTTTTGTTTTTTCTTGTAAATCATCTTGACAAAACGCCAAGGTAGGAATTGAAATTAGGATTATCAAAAACCAAAATACTCGTTTTTTTATCTTCATCATAACATTGACCAACTTCTTTTTTAAGGGATAAATTTTTCTATTCTAAATCTTTCAAATACATTTCCAAAAAGGCATAATTTAAAGGCAAATTTAAAGAAATAATAAATAAAAGAGCATTTTTTGTAAAAAACAAAAAAAACTCTTCAAAAATCTAAGAGTAGAAATTTGAAGAGTTTTTACTAATTATGAATTACATTTTAGTTTTTGCGTACTTTTCCAGAACCACTTACTTTGCTGTTCAATTTGTCTAAATCATTTCCTCCTGTATCATAACGAATATCACCAGAGCCAGAAACTTTGGCTTCCAAAACTTTAGTTACATATACCTCTGCATCACCAGAGCCAGAAATTCTGATGTCTGTATTTTGTGTTTTGAGGTCTTCAGCTTTGTAATCTCCAGAGCCTGCGATGCTTACATATTGTTCTGTGGCTGCTCCTTTAAGGCATATTTTTCCAGAGCCTGCAATATTAGCCTCTAAACTAGAAACAGCTACTCTTCCACATACTTTGCCCGAACCTGCCACATTTATATCCAATCTTGTACTGTATAATTCGCCGTCCCATTCCATAGCACCTGACCCTGCCATTGATAATTTTCCTAATTTTTGGGTATGATAGACTGTAATTGTTATTTTATTAGAGCCATAAGATTTCCAACTCATTCCTTTTTTGATTCCGATTCTAAGACGGTTGCCCTTTACGTCTGTTTCTAATTTTTCTAAAAGGTCTGCGTCTGCACCTTCTATTTTGACTTCATTTTTTGAAGATTTTATGATTTTAATATCAAAACCTCCTGCCGATGAAATACTTTCAAAGTTGGATAGACTTCGTACTTCTTGAGCAAAGGTCGTCGAAATTGAAAATGCAAAAAGAAATAAAAGTGCAAAAGAAAAAGTAGTTAGTTTTTGATTGAGAGTTTTCATAGAATTAAATGATTATTTTGAGATAAATATTAAATTAGTATCAATTACGAATTAAGAACACAACACCCTGAAAATAACAAGATTTTCTTATAAAAAATATAAGTTTGTTTTTTAGTTTTTACAAGACCTATTTTCAAGCATTGTTGTTGGTGTCGCTATCGCTAAAACACCAACAATGACAGTTTTCTTTTTTGAGTTAACCTATTACCAAAGACAATATTTTTTGAAATAGGTTGCATCAATATTTCAATTATTTGATAATTTTATTTTAAAACTTCTTTTTCCTCCTTGATAGCATTTTCATACAACTGATAGTATTCTTTGGTTAGATTTTCTAAGAGCCAAATTTTATTTCCATTCTGACGGCTATATTCATCTTTTATTTCTCCAATAAGCGTTTGTTTTCCTACTGTTTTGCTGATGTCTTGATGAATTTTGTCATTAATAAAAATTACTTTTTTAGCTGTAATTTTTTGAGGCAACCAAAGCAAATAACTACTAGAAAAACTATGTGCCTTTGGCAAATTAAATTCCTTTCCATAAAAATCAATGGCTGCTGCTTGTCCATAATTTTCAGCCAAAATCATTATATTTTTTCGTTCTTCAACAGGAATTTCATAATAGGCTTTTGCTGTTAGAGTTGCTATTTCTTTCCAAGAAATCATATCAGCAAAATCTTGAGGAATTGCATGTATTTTTCCATCTTCCCAACGATTAAAAGATTCTACGCCTGTTTTTTCGGTAAAAGTAGCTGCATATTTTGTAAGTTTTTTTGGTTTCAAAATAGGAATACTAAAAGGCAATAAAGGCAAGATAAGAATTATTGGAATCATAACAGCAGGAACACGCAAAAAAGTACGGTTTTGAGTTAGGCGTTCGACGGCAATCGCACCAGCAGCCAGCATCACAGGAAAAGCACCCAATGTATAATAACTTTTGCCATGCAACAACAATAACATCAAAATAACAACCACAAAAAAGACCGCTATCATCTTAAAAGGACGAAGCGTTTGGCTTTTCAAAAGACCTGTAAACCCCAAAATCCAAACCCATGTAACAGGAAGGTGCATAAAAAATTGGTCGATAATAAAATCTAAAGGATTTATATTTTTTAGCTGACTAACATTGAGTTCTTTGATATGATTAAAGACAGGAAATCCATAAGAAATTTGCCAAATAAGATTAGGAAGTATAATTAAAAAGGCAATCCCTATACCGACCCACAATTTTTTATTCAAAAGCCATTGTCTTTCTTTCGAAACTAAAATAGCTATCAGAATCGCAATTATGCACAAAAAAATACTGTATTTATTTAAAAAGAAAATACCAGCAACTACTCCCATTCCGACCAAATAACGTCCTTTTTGAGTTTTGATATGACGAATCCAAAGAAAAACAAGCCACGTCCAGCCCAAAATATCCCAACCCACAGGCTGAAAAAGAGTGTGTACACGCAAAAAAGTAGGTGAAAAAATAACAATAAAACCAGCAAAAAGAATCGCAAATGTTTTGCCTCCCATTTGGCTGGCTATCATTCCAGTTAGGATAACCAAAGCTACTCCAGCCACTCCAGAAAGCAAATGAATTGCCCAAAGCGACTCACCAACCGTATTTTGAATAAGCGAAGCAAAAAGAGCAATCATAGGAGGCACTTCCAAAAATCCAAAATCTAATTTTTTTCCTAAGGCAAGATAAAGAAGCTCATCTCTATGAAAACTATATGCTTTATTGAGTAAAAAAGGAATTTGTAATTTTAAAAGAGCAAAAAAAGAAAGTAAAAACCAGTTTTTGATTGACATTCGTAAAAGCTATTTTTGTAGAAATGTGTATTATATTTGCCAAATAGTGTTAGCAAAAATTCATTTTTTGATTTAATATTCTAATCAAAGTAATTTTAAACACCTAATTTATGAAAAAACAACAAATTATTGAAGCCAAAATAGCAAAAAGGAAAGCTGCTCAAAATGTTATTCCAAAAGATATACATTTGTTTGAACATGAATTAGAAAAAAATATTGCTCGTAGTTATGTTTTAGAACTCAATAATATTTATTTATTCAATGGTTTTTTATTGAATTTATCAGATTTTAAGAATTATAATTTTTATACTCATACTCATTTAATAAGCAAAAAACGAACTGTTTTTAATTTTGGCAAAATCATTTTATCTAATTTATTATTCAAAACAACAGAAATTGAAAGTGCCATTTTTGCAACAGATAATTGGTCAGAAGGTTATTTTCATTGGTTTAGTGATGTTGTGCCTCGTGTTTTGATTGCTCAAAAAATATCAGGTTTTCAAGAAAACACAAAATTATTACTTTCTAAAAAATTAGAAATGGTTGATTTTGCTTCTGAAACAGCCGAAAAATTAAATCAGAAAATATCATATTATGAAGAAAATAAAGTATATAAAATCAAGAAATTAATTTTGCCTTCTCATATTGCTAGTAGTGGAAATTATGACAGAGAATTGATGCAAGAAGCTAGAAAATTATTGACCAAAAAAAGTATTTCTCAAGCAGAGAAAAAAATATATATTAGTCGACAAAAATCAAGATTTAGAAAAATAAATAATGAACAAGAAGTACAAAAACTTCTCAAAAAATATAATTATGAAATTCATTATTTTGAAGAATATAATTTTAAAAAGCAAATTGAACTTATGCAACAGACTTCTTTTCTGATTGGTTTGCATGGTGCTGGACTTACTAATATGCTTTTTATGAATCCAAATACAAAAATTTTGGAAATCAGAAACCAAGAAGACAAACACAATAATTGTTACTTTTCACTTGCCTCTGATTTAGATATTGATTATTATTATTTACTTTCAAAAGGCAATTCTTCAGAAACGCATACTGTAAATGTAGAAGTTGATACAGAAAAATTAGAACAAATAATCATAGAAATGGAAAAGTAAAAATCAATTATTTTTTATTTCTTTCTTCTCTAATCACAACAATTTCATTTACAGAATTGACAGCATCAAAACGAATCTGGACGAGCCTTCGCTCTCCATTTTTTACTTTTTGAGAATTTGCATTTTTGCATTTTTGAGAAGCATCAATATAATAGGTATAAAATTTTTGATTGCGACTGTAAAGCTCTGAAAAATCTGGTTTTCCTAGTATTTTACGTAAATCTATTTCATCTAATCCTTTTAACCTTGATTTGATTTTTTCTAAGTCTTCTAACATTTCTATACGAGAACTTTCACAACCATTTCTATCCATTTTCCATATTTTTCTATCAAATTCTTCTTCTTTAATTGCATTTGGGTCAGTACAAGAAGTAAAAATTCCTATAAAAAAATACAAACTAAAAATTACTACCGTTTTATTATAAAATTTCATAGAACTCTATTTTCACAATTTAATTTAACTCAACAAAAATATCTACAAATATACTATGTTATACTCGTAAGTCTATGTTTTGATAAAAGTTGTTTAAAAATAACACTGCCTTTGTTGGTGTTTTAGCGTAGGCTGTTCAAAATTTGGTTATTTTCTCATACAGTTTTCGTGTCTTTTGAAATTTAGCTACCTCGTAGCGTAACC
>CAKZOK010000145.1 GCA_937136415.1 uncultured Cytophagales bacterium
AGAAGATGAAATTCTTTTGGCAAGCGCAAAATCAGGTTTAGGAATTGTAGAAATTCTTGAAGCAATTGTAGCGCGCGTTCCTGCCCCAACGGGCGATGAAGAAGCTCCACTGCAGGCCTTGGTTTTTGATTCTGTTTACAACTCGTTTAGAGGAATAGAGGCCATTTTTAGAGTGATGAATGGCACTATCAAAAAAGGCGATAAAGTAAAATTTATGGCAACAGGAAAAGAATATGAAGCCGATGAAATCGGAATTTTAGGATTAGAACAACAGCCTCAAAAAGAAATTTTGGCAGGAAATGTAGGCTATCTTATTTCTGGTATCAAACAAGCAAAAGAAGTAAAAGTAGGAGATACAATCACACATGTAGCAAAGCCTTGTGAAAAAATGATTGAGGGTTTTGAGAATGTAAAACCAATGGTTTTTGCAGGGATTTATCCTGTGGATACAACAGAGTTTGAAGAATTGCGTGCATCAATGGAAAAACTTCAACTCAATGATTCGGCTCTTATTTGGGAGCCTGAAACTTCGGCAGCTTTAGGCTTTGGTTTTCGTTGTGGTTTCTTAGGAATGCTACACATGGAAATTGTGCAGGAGCGTTTGGAAAGAGAGTTTAATATGACTGTTATTATGACTGTTCCTTCAGTTCGTTTTCAAGTTACGACCAAAAAAGAGGGTGTTTTTAATGTAAGTGCGCCTTCCGAAATGCCAGACCCAGGGTTTTTAGAGAAAATTGAAGAGCCATTTATTAGAGCTTCTATTATCACAAAGGCTGATTATATTGGTTCGGTTATCAAACTTTGTATGGAAAAACGAGGCATCTTGATGAATCAATCTTACCTCACAACTGACCGTGTAGAAATGATTTTTGAAATGCCACTTGCCGAGATTGTATTTGATTTTTATGATAGACTCAAAACAGTTTCTCGTGGTTATGCTTCCTTTGATTATGAGTTGATTGGTCTGCGCCAGTCTAATATGGTCAAGTTAGATGTAATGCTCAACGGAGAGCCTGTTGATGCGCTTTCTGCGATTGTACACCGAGATAAGGCGTATGAGTGGGGCAAGCGTCTGTGTGAAAATTTGAAATCATTGCTGCCACGCCAACAATTCGAAATTGCAATCCAAGCAGCCATTGGAGCAAAAATTATTGCTAGAGAAACCATTTCTGCACTTCGTAAAAATGTAATTGCAAAATGTTATGGTGGTGATATTTCTCGTAAACGTAAATTATTAGAAAAACAAAAGAAAGGTAAAAAACGTATGCGTCAGATTGGTTCGGTAGAAGTTCCACAAGAGGCATTTATGGCTGTTTTGAAAATTAATAACTAGAAAAATCGGTGGTGTTACACAAAGTATAATTTTTTTAAAGCGTTTTAGAATAGCAAAATTATACAACTAAAAACTACCCACAATGCCGTTGTTGGTGTTTTAGCGAAGCGACACCAACAACCAAATAACTTATCATACTTTTTACAATACCACTGAAAAATCATTTATCGGTAAAGAATAATCAATTAATTTCAAATTAGTTTTTATTAAAAAAAGCAACTTCATTTTTTTGAGGTTGCTTTTTTAGAACTTTGTACTATACCCTATTTTTTTGCTTTGAAGTTGTTTATTCTTAAACAACTTCTTTGAAATTATCTTGCTCTGCAACTTCAAAAAATAGTGGGGTACAGTGTGTATTTTAATTGCCTGACTGCCAAATATTGAAATTTCTATGGTTTGCTACTATCAAATAATAATATTGCGCAGCTAAATTTCTGAAAAAAATAAAATAATTTTTGTGTCTTTGTTTGTTTACAAACCAATGTAAGGTCTTATCAGAAGCGTCAAAGTTCAGTTTTAGGAAATTGAATCCACAGAAGTATTTAATAAAAACAAAGTAATCTTGTATAATTTCAGTTCTATAAAACTATTTTTATTACTTTTGGATAATAAAAAAATCAGAAAAAACTATTTTAGAAAATCATAATGCAATCCCCAATCTATTCTTATTTAAAATCAGCCAACCAAGTTTTTGATTTAGAAATTGAGGCACTTCAAAAAGCAAAAAAACAAATTGCAACTACTTTTGACAAAGCTGTTGAGCTTATTCTTTCTTCAAAAGGAAAAATTGTTATCACAGGAGTAGGAAAATCGGGAATTATTGCTCACAAAATTTCGGCTACACTTGCAAGTACAGGAACTCCTTCTGTTTTTTTGAATGCTTCGGAGGCACTTCATGGAGATTTGGGAATGGTTTCGAAAGGCGATATTGTTATTATGCTTTCCAAAAGTGGAACTACGATTGAGCTTGTCAAGATGCTTCCAACACTCAAGAAAGTAGGTGCAAAAACAATCGGTATTTTTAGTAATATCGAAACTCGTCTTGCTCAAAATTTGGATTTACTTTTAAATGCAACCGTTGAGCGTGAGGCGTGTCCGTTGAATCTTGCGCCGATGAGCAGCACTACGGTTTCGCTTGTAATTGGAGATGCGTTAGCTGCTGCATTGATAGAAGCACGAAATTTTAAAGATACTGATTTTGCTATTTTTCACCCTGCTGGACAACTCGGACGAAATCTTTTATTGACGGCTGCCGATGTGATGCACAACAAAGAAAATTTGCCTATTGTTTTGCCTCAAAATTCCTTAAAAGAGGTGGTAATTGTCATGACAAAATATAATTTGGGTGCTGTTTGTGTTTGTTCGATGAAAGAAAATAAGAATAAACTAGAAGGAATAATTACGGACGGAGATGTAAGACGTTTTCTTACTCATTCGGATACATTGACAGCAAAAGCAAGTGAAATAATGACAAAAAAACCAATTTCTTTGAATCCTGCAATGCGACTTTCAGAAGCTCTTAATATAATGGAAAATAAAAACCATCAGATTTATGTTGCTCCTGTAATAGACAAAGAAAATAATTGTTTAGGGATTGTCAGAATGCACGATATTTTGAGTTATTAACTTCTGTAACACAGACTTCAGCCTGTGCTGGCTTTACAAACAGATTAAAAAATCAGTTATACTTTATTTTTATGCTCTTTCAAAGCCTTCAAAAGCTCTGCTTTATTCATTTTTGAGCGTCCTTCAAGCTCAATTTCTTGTGCTATTTCATAAAGTTCTTTTTTTGTCTTTAAAGAATAGTTCATGATTCTGGCTTCTTCTTTTGGAGTCATCTTTTTTTCTTTATTTTCTGAAATTGCTTTTACTCTTCTTAAAGGAAGGGTATCAATTTTATGATTTTTTTGAGAAAAAGGTAGGTTTTCCTCTATTGCAGAGCCTACTTTTTTGGCTACTAATAAAGAACTATAAAATGCGATTTCTAATAAACTTTTGATTATCATACTAAAAAAATAATTTTTTGATATAAACATAACTTTAGAATTAACATAAAACCAAATACAATAGTTTTTGAATATATCTGCAAACTAATTAAATTTAAGTAGTTAGTCAAAATTACTTTTATCGATTTTTTATTTTAAATGGGGCTGTACCAAAACTCTGACCAGTTTAAAATACAAGATGAAATAAGTTTAATTTTGCCAGACTACTTAATTATCAAAAATGCAAAGTCAAAAATTTTTGACTTTTATCAAACAAAACAACTATGAGAGTTTTCAAACTTATAATATCTATAATCCTACTTTTTTCTTTATTTTCTTATCAATCTTTCGTTGAAAAATTTACAATAGATTACGATTATACAATACCTGCCAAAACAGAGCAACAGTTGGAAGAAAAAATTAGAAAAATGAAAGATATAGTATCCGAAAAACAGCTTCAAGAAAAAATTGCAGCTTCTTATATCACAAATAATAAACCTACTATTATTCAGAAAAAGATGATTTGTGAAGGAAAATAGGCTATTTATAAAACCCACAAAACTGCTCCCACTAAACTAGGAGAAGTAAACGTATTCTTTGATACTAAAAAGAAAGAGTATTTAGCTCAATCTTATATTTTTAACAAGCCTTTTATTGTAGAAAAAGAAGTAATTGAATTAGATTGGACATATTCAAATGAAACAAAACAAATTGGAGCTTTCAAGGCTAAAAAAGCAATCGCCAAAAAAGACACTATTTTTTTTGCAGAAGTTTGGTACACTGATGATTTAGCAGCCTTTCCTTTAGAGGGGTTGTATGGAGTAAAAGGTGGAATTGTAGAAGCTACTTTTGCAGAAGGACAAAAACTCATACTTAAAAATTTTACCACTGCTCTTTCAGAAGAAGACATTATTGAAAAGCCTTCCAAAGGAAAAAATATCTCTGAAAAAGAATTTAAATTACTTGAAATACAAAAAACAAAAGAAGTAAATGAAGGCGCAAAAAATAGGATTAAAAATTAAATTTTTCTTTGTATTATTATTTTTGTTTGCTTTCTCAACTGCTTGTGATGAATCTCAATCTGGAAAAGCAACTTACACATTTACCATTCAGGTAAGTGATGAATTTATGCAAAAACAAAGAGAAACAGCCGAAGCAATGGCAGGAGGTAAATCTGTTGAAGACATTATGAAAATGATTAAAAGTGTAAACTCTAAAAGAATATACACATTATTTTTTCAAGAAAATAAAACTGTCTTTAGTATGGATACAGAGTGGTACGGACAGGAAGATACCAATAAGACCTATCTAAATTACCGAACAAAAGAAGTAATTTATCCTAGAGAATCAGAAATAAGCAGAGAAGCATTTCCTAAAGCAAATTGGGAAATTACAGATGAAACAAAGAAAATAGAAAAATGGAATGCTCGGAAGGCTATTGCAGAATTTGATGGACAAACTATAACTGCTTGGTTTGTTAAAGATGATAATTTGAGAATTACGCCTAAAAATTATACTGGTTTAGATGGCATTGTAGTAGAGTTGATACTTGAAAAAGGCGCAAAATATACGCTTACTAATTTAGAATTTGATAAATCTATAAAAGTTGATTTACCTTAATATCTTGAGTTTATTAACCCATTTAAAAAAACAGAGTAGATTATAAAAGCAACTACTGCTTTTATAGTCTATTTTTTTATTATGAAAAAATACATTTTACTTCCTTTCTTGTTTTTTATTTCTTTTTCTGTCTTTTCTCAAACGGCTATTTTTGAAGGAAAAGTAATTGTAAAAGGCAAATCTGAAGCTGTCCCTTTTGCTCAAGTGATTTTGAGAAACCAAACTGATTCTTCTTTAGTGGCTTTTAGTTCGGCAGATGAAAATGGAAATTTTGAAATTACGACAATTTTCGGAACATATCTTTTAGAAACTAGAAGTGTAGGTTATTTTGCTTATAATCAAGTTGTTATGATTGATAAAAAGAAATTTAATCTTGATATTTTTTTAGAAGAAGATACAGAAATATTGAAGGAAGTAGAAGTAATTGGTAGTTCGCCTATTACACAAAATGAAGATACACTTTCTTTTAATGCAGCAGATTTTAGTGCAGTTGGAGATGAAAAATTAGAAGATATTGTAAAGAAAATACCACATTTGGAAGTGAATAATAATGGAGATATTTTTTATAAAGGCAAACAAATTGAAGATATTGAAATAGAAGGAGAAAGTCTTTTTAAGCAAAGCCCACAAACCATTAATCGCTCTTTGCCTGCCGATGTAGTGGACAAAATTCAAGTCGTTGAGGGAAAATCTTGGGACGAAAATCCAAAACTAAATATTAAGATAAAAGAAGATAAAAAAAATATTGTCTTTGGAGAATTTACAGTTTTTGGAGGAATAAATAATGAAAATGAAGCCACTTATCGTCTTCAAACGAATGCTTTTTATATCAATCCAAAATTAAAAATGATGGCAATAGCCGATGCAAATAATGTTGGAAAACACGTTTTTGATTTGCGTTCTTATTTGTCTTTTACAAGTAATAGTTTCGTTTCTTCTCAAAATCAAAATATCAATAACTTGCCTATACAACAAAGTGAAAGCGAAATTCCTCCTCAAAATCAAATAATTTTTGGTGGGCTTAGTGCTGTTTATTCTGTTTCCAAAAAAGTAAAAATTAAGAGTTATAATTTTTATAATCAACGCAAAGAAAATTATTTTTCCAAAACTACACGAAATTTTACAGAAAGTTCTATTAATGGAATCTATGAAAATACTCAAAATCAAGAAAGACAAAACGGTTTTTTGAGTAGTGAAACAAATTTGCTTTTTTCGCCTTCTATTTCTCAAAATTGGAATACAAAAATTGCTTTTCGTTCGCTTACTTCTTCTTCTATCGACCAAAATGAAGTAAATTTTCAGACCGTAAATAATAGCGTAAATCAAACTATTAATTTTCTAAATCCTGAATGGAATTTCAAAACCAGTTGGTCAAAGATTATGAAAAAAAATAATCAAATTAGTTTTTCTGCTAATTATCAATACATAAAAAGAAATAGAAAGCTCATTTTACAGAATACAGAAGATGTTTTTTCAAATCTATTATCAAATTTAGTAGTAGATTTTCCTAATTTATCTTTAAATAATCTTACTACACAAACCAATCAAACACAACAAAATTATGAATTGAAAGGAAATTTTAGACGAACTCTTAAAGAAAAAATATATGCAGGAGTAGAAGTAAAATCAGAAAATCAGAACCAAAATCAAGATTTTAACTCGCCTTCTAATTTTGAAATTAAAGATATAGAGGAATTAAATACTACAAATAATTATACTATTTATCGAAATAGTGGAAGCCTATTTTTTGAAGTAGAAAAACCTAAACTTCAGTTTAAAACGTGGCTTACTTTAGCTCATTATGACTATAATTTTGAAGGAAAAATAAACAAAAAAGAGCAACAAGAATTTCAGTTTGAACCCAAAATAGATATTTCATTTCCTCTAGCTACTTCTCAACGTATTAGTTTGGGCTATCAAAGAAAAAACGAGTATCCAAATGCTCAAAACTTAAATCAAGTATTGCAATTTGAAGATTTTAGAACAATACGAAACGGTACAGATTCGCTTTATAAAATTACAACAGACGAAATTAGATTGAATTATAATTACACAAATTTATTTAATAGAATAATGATTTACTCTTCTTTTTCGTATCGAAAAATGGGTAATGCAGTAGGGCAAAACCAGTTTGTTTTTCCAGAAGGAAATATACAAACAGATATAAATGTTTCTAATCGTGGTTTGACAGGAATTATTTATGCAACAAAATCTTTTGATATTGGCAAACTTCCTCTTTCAGCCAAAACTCAAATTATTTGGAATCAGGTGGAAAGTCAGAATTTTTTGAACGGACAAAAAAATGATTTTAGAAATGATTTTACAAAATATCAATTTGACTTAAATTCTCATTCGAAAGGAATATTTAATATTTCGCTTTCAAGTTATTTTCAAAAAAATAATTTAGTTTCTTCGCTTAATCCATCTACGATAAGTCTAAATCAATATCAATTTTTGATAAGTCCATTTTTTCAAATTAATTCAAAACTCAATTTTTCATTTTCTTTTGAGCAGTTTTTTTATCAAAATACTTCTCAAAATATTTCTTTCAATTTTGTACATACAAAAGTAAATTATCGTTTTATAAAAAGAATGATTTTAAAACTAGAGGGATATAATATTTTGAATACAAATACCATTGATTCGATAAAACTAACACCGATTTATACACAAAGTTTTGCTAGACAAATACTAGGAAGGACAATTTTGATAGGACTGAATTATAATTTCTAATTTTAGGCAAAAAAAAGACTTCAAAAATTTATGTTTTTGAAGTCTTTTCAATATTTTTAATTATCAATTTTTCATTGCTTAATAAACGTGCTGCCCACCATTAATGGCAAAGTTTGCACCTGTTACAAAACCTGCTTTATCCGAAACAATATAAGCGATAATATCTGCAATTTCTTCTGGCGTTCCTAGCCTTCCCATCGGAATCTCTGCAATAATTTGATTGCGAATATCCTCAGGAACAGCCATAACCATATCAGTAGCCACATATCCAGGAGAAACTGTATTGATGGTAACACCTTTGCGAGCTGTTTCCATTGCCAAACTTTTTGTAAAACCGTGCATACCTGCTTTGGCTGCGCTATAATTTACCTGTCCAAACTGTCCACGCTGACCATTTACAGAAGAAACATTTACAATTCTTCCAAATTTGCCTTCCAACATAGGATTAATTGCATGACGACAACAGTTAAAAACACTTGTCAAATCAGCATTAATTACAGAGTTCCATTGCTCAAAAGACATTTTTCTAAATGAGCCATCACGAGTAATTCCTGCATTATTTACCAAAATATCAACCGTTCCGATTCGTTTTTCTATATCTTCAAACATTTTTTCTACTTCATCAAAATTAGAAACATCTGCCATTGCTAAAGGCAAATCGTAGCCATCATTTTTGAGTTTGGTATTCCATTCTTCGGCTTTTTCACGGTTGCGATAGTGTGCCACGACTGTGTAACCTGCATTGTGTAATGCTTTGCAAATTGCTGTACCAATTCCACCTGTTGAGCCTGTTACAAGAGCTACTTTGTTATTATTTTTGTCCATGTGTTAAAAATGTATTGTTTGTGTGTAAATATTTATTAATGCTGATTTAAAACTACTACTTTTTTCTTGAAACTAGCCTTTAAAATTGAAAAATTAATATAAACTTAAATAATCAAAATGCAAAACATCAACGACTAGATTTTTTTAATTCTATATCAAAATAATATTGCTTTTTTTTATAAAGATTGCGTTGCGTTGCAGCTTTAACAATATATTTTAGTTATAATTCTGTATTTTTGCATAAAATTCTTATTAAGGAACGATTACGAATTAAAGATTACGAAATGAATATTCAGCGTAGCTAATTACGGATACAACATACTAATTATGAATTATTTACGTAAATACTTTTGCCGTTTATTTATTTCTCATTCCTAAGAAATTAATTCATTATTCAATTTTGTCAAAAACAAAAAGACAAAAGAGATTTAAAATATAGAAAAGCTATTTTATGGCAACTAGCAATACAGAATTAGAAAAACAAGAAAAACATGAAGACCTTCACAAAAGAGAAGCCGACTTTCATGACGACTGGGCAACCTCTGAAGACCTTGCAGAAATAGATGTAGTAGCACTTTTTGAAGGGCTTTGTGCCATCGAAAATCGTTATATGGTTCAAGAAATGGGAAACCTTAAAGGCAAAAAAATTCTTGATGTAGGTGCAGGTTTGGGAGAGAGTTCTGTCTATTTTGCTATGCAAGGCGCAGAAGTTACTTACACAGATATTTCTCCACAAATGGGCGAACTTGCCAAAGAATTAGCAACTAGATATAATGTGAAAATTAATGTAGTTATTTCTCCAGCCGAAAAAATGGTTTTTGAGAAAGATTATTTTGATATTGTTTATTGTGCAAATCTGATGCATCACGTTCCAGAAACGGAGCATACAATTTGGCTAGAAAATATTCATCAATTTTTGAAAAAAGGGGGAAAACTTTATACGTGGGACCCAATAAAATACAATCCTGTCATTAATGTTTATCGTAAAATGGCAATGGAAGTCAGAACGATTGATGAGATGCCTTTGGGTTTTGATATTCTAAAAAAATATAAAGCTACTTTTTCGAATGTTCATCACAAAGAATTTTGGCTTTCTACACTTGTTTTGTTTTTATATTATTATTTTATAAAAAGATACAATCCGAACAAAGTTCGTTATTGGAAACGCATTTATAAGGAAAATGAAAAAACGATTGGTTGGTGGTTTAAGCCTCTCTCTGCTTTGGACAATTTTTTATTAAAGATTCCTTTGATAAATCGTTTGGCTTGGAATATTGTAATTGTGGCAGAAAAGTAATTTTTTGAACAAGAACTTTATCTTTATCAAACTCGTTTTATCAAAAGTACCTTTATCTATTATATTTTAATTAAAAAAGCAAAATTATGACTATTCAAGAAAGAAAAAATAAAATTATTGATAAAATTGAAACTCTTTCAGAAGAACAAATGGCTACTTTTGAAAATCTTCTTTTAGAAATAACTAAAGAAGTAGCAGACAAAAAAGAGAGAGAAGAAAAAATAAAATCAATTATTAAAAGAGATTTTTCTCGTTTCAAAGAAACTTTTAAAGCTTTATCTTAATGAAAAAAATAGAATTATTAAGAAAAAAAGATGTGGTTTTGATAAACAAACTTACCATTGAAGATGTAGGAGGAAATTTTATTCCTCCTCAAAATTTTCTACACGAATCTAATTTAGATTATCTTATAGAAATAGTTGAATCCGAAATTTTTGGTAGTCAAATGTATCCTGAAATTTATCACAAAGCAGGATTGTATATGTACAACATTATTGCAAATCATATTTTCCAAGATGGAAACAAACGAACAGGCTTAGAAAGTGCCTTGCTTTTTCTACAACTAAATAATTATGATTTGAAACAAACTGTAACTAACAAAATCCTAACAAATTTTACTTTATCGGTTGCAGCAGGAGAAAAAACATTAGAAGAAGTACAAAAATGGTTTGAGCAAAATATAGAAGAAAAGTAATTTTGTGTTTTATGTAGGGAAAATGGCTTGCCTTTTCCTATACTACTAATTTATCAAAACACAAAAAAGCCTATCAGATTACAAAAAATCTAATAGGCTTTTTCATTTTCAATAAATCAAAAGAGTAATTTGCATTTACCTATTCAAATAAACCATCAAAACCGAAATATCCGAAGGACTAATTCCACTAATTCGTGAGGCTTGTCCTAATGTACGAGGCTGAATTTTGGTAAGTTTTTTTCTTGCTTCCATCGAAAGCGAAGGCATAGAATGATAATCAAGACCATCAAAAAGATGCAAACCTTCCAAACGCTGCATTTTTTCTACAAGCTGTTTTTCTTTTTGTACATATTCAGAATATTTAATTTGAATTTCGGCTTGTTCCAAAATCTCTTCTTTTTCTCTGCTTTGCGCTTCCGAATCAGTATATTTTTCTAACAAATCAGAAATATCAGTATCCATTTTGCCCAAATCTGAAAGCTGAACCTGTGGACGTTTCAAAACATCAATAGATTTTACTTTTTGCTTTAATTCAGACGTTCCGAGTGCTGCCAAAACAGGATTTGCATTTTCTAACTCAAGACTTTTCTTAGACAAAACTTTGATTACTTCTTTTACTTGTTCTTCTTTTTGTTTTACTTTTTGAAGACGAGCTTCGGAAGCCAAACCAATATCAAAACCTTTTTGAGTAAGACGAACATCAGCATTATCTTGACGCAACAAAATACGA
The DNA here is from genome assembly GCA_937136415.1 of uncultured Cytophagales bacterium. Lineage (GTDB taxonomy): Bacteria > Bacteroidota > Bacteroidia > Cytophagales > Bernardetiaceae > Bernardetia. The sequence goes on from CAKZOK010000145.1 coordinate 11,218, forward strand.
TATTCGGCTCTTGAAGTAAACATTCTGTACGGCTCATCTGTGCCTTTATGAATCAAATCATCAATCAAAACACCGATATAAGCATCAGAGCGAGAAAGCGTAAAGGCTTCTTTTTCGTGTGCTTTTTGGTGAGCATTTATTCCTGCCATAAGTCCTTGACAGGCAGCCTCTTCGTAGCCAGTAGTTCCGTTTATTTGTCCTGCAAAATACAGATTTTCAATGCGTTTTGTTTCTAATGTTTCCTTTAATTGTGTTGGTTGGAAAAAATCATATTCAATCGCATAACCGGGGCGAAACATTTTAGCTTTCTCAAAACCCACAATTTGATTTAATGCTTTTTGCTGAACCTCATAAGGCAGCGAAGTAGAAAAACCATTTACATAGACTTCTACCGTGTCCCAACCTTCGGGTTCTACAAAAATTTGATGTCTGTCACGCTCTGCAAAACGAACAATTTTATCTTCAATCGAAGGACAATAACGAGGCCCCAAACCTTGTATTCTTCCTGCAAACATAGGCGATTTTTCGAAACCTGTTTGCAAAATTTCGTGTACTTTCGGATTGGTATAAGTGATATGACAACTTCTTTGATGCGCCAATGATTTTGTTTCATCAGAATACGAAAATTTTGATGGATTTTCGTCGCCTTTTTGTTCTTCGATGGCTTCGTAATTGATGGTTCTGCCATCTACTCGTGGTGGCGTTCCTGTTTTCATTCTGCCCGACTCAAAGCCTAGTTCTACGAGTTGTCCTGTAATTCCTGTGGCTGCTCGTTCGCCTGCTCGCCCTCCTCCAAATTGTTTTTCTCCAATATGAATAAGTCCATTTAAAAATGTTCCGTTGGTAAGGATTACTGTTTTTGATTCAAACTCAATTCCTAATTGTGTTCTTACTCCACATACACGCCCCTCACGCACTACCAAACCTTCGACCATTTCTTGCCAAAGGTCAATATTTTTATTTTCTTCTAAAGCTGTTCGCCATTCTTCGGCAAAACGCATTCTATCACTCTGACAACGTGGACTCCACATGGCAGCACCTTTCGAACGGTTGAGCATTCGGAATTGTATCATTGTTTTGTCTGTAATAATTCCAGACATTCCTCCTAAAGCGTCTATTTCTCGCACTATTTGCCCCTTTGCAACGCCTCCCATAGCTGGGTTACAACTCATTTGAGCTATCGTTTGCATATTCATTGTTACCAACAAAACTTTTGAGCCTAAAGTGGCTGCTGTGTGGGCTGCCTCGCAACCTGCGTGTCCTGCGCCCACTATTATTACATCATACATAAATTAGTCAATTACGAATTACGAATAGTTCGATTACGAATGGAAAAATACAATTACCAAATTTAGCTTCAAGATTTTTAAATGCGTAATTGAATCAATGCAAAATTACACTATTCTAGCGTTTTTTACTAATTTTTAGTTCCTTGATTTTTAGGGAATTATGTAGGCGACACTTTCCAAGTGTCGTAAATATATTGTAAATACTATATTTCTGACAGTTGGAAACTGTCAGCTACTTTTGAAAAAAAACACCAAAAATTATTTTGTTTTTATAGTTTTTTTTTTGTTCTTGTTAGTCTAATAAAAAACATCAAAATAAGGAAAATGAATAAAGAAGTAAATAAACCAGAGCAGGTGTTGTGGCTTGAGCAACAGCTTGGATTTGAGCTTGAGGAGGTGAAAAATATAGAGGAGTTGAAAAAAGTTGAACGATTAGAACCACATAGGAGGTGTCTTTTAAATGAAAATAAGGAAATAATAGGATTAAATTTATTTTATAATGAAGATAACATTTCTGATTTTTCGTTTTTGTCGGGTTTAAAAGGATTAACTTCTTTAGATATTAGTTTTAATAACATTTCTGATATTTCGTTTTTGTCGGGTTTAAAAGGATTAACTTCTTTACATCTTGCTGATAATAACATTTCTGATATTTCGTTTTTGTCGGGTTTAAAAGGATTAACTTCTTTAAGTCTTGCTGATA
>CAKZOK010000146.1 GCA_937136415.1 uncultured Cytophagales bacterium
CTAAACAGTCAGGAATGTGAGCAGTAAAAGAAATATCTACAATTGCAGTTTGAATACCTTCATTTTTGACAATATCCAAGACCGTACAAAGTAAAGCACCCGTTTTGTAAACCACTCCTTCACCTGGTTCTAAAATAATTTCTAAATCATATTTTTCTTTAAAATGCTTAACCGTTTCAATAAGCAATTCAATATTATATTCTTTGTGAGTCAAAAAATGTCCACCACCCATGTTCAGCCATTTTGCTTGATGTAGCAATTTGCCAAATTTTTTCTCGATAACTTCCAAAGTGCGTTTCAGAGTTTCTGCTCCGCTTTGACACAAACTATGAAAAAACAAACCTTCAATACCCTCAGGTAAATTATCCCCCAATTCCTCTGCACGAATTCCAAAACGAGAACCTGAACAACAAGGATTGTAAATATCAGCCTTCACTTCCGAATACTCAGGATTGATTCGAATTCCACAAGATACTTTTGAAGAGCTATTTTTGATTTTGCTACTAAATTTCTGCCATTGTGATAAGGAATTAAATGTAATGTGCTTACAATGTTCTAAATAATAAGCTATTTCCTCATTTTGATAAGCAGGTGAGTAAGCGTGAACTTCGCCACCCATTTCCTCAAAAGCAAGCCGAGTTTCATGCAAAGAGCTTACCGCAGAACCTGTTATGTGTTTGCCAATTAATGGAAAAACACTAAACATACTAAAGGATTTTAAGGCAAGAATGATTTTTATCCCTGCTCTTTCTTCCAAATTTTCTAAAAATGTCAAATTAGCTATCAAACATTTTTCATCTAAAACATAGGAAGGGGATTTAAGCTGCTGCCAATCAATACTCATACGCTGTCTTTTCATAATTAATGTAAAGGGAGATTTTTGAAAAAAATTAGGTAAACAATTTGGGGAATTATGTTTTTATTTCTGTTCTTGAGACAAAGATATTTCTATTAAAGGCTGTTCGTATGTTCTTTGGCGTTCTACTCTTCCTAAAGCCTGATGAAAAAGTGCCATCGCATTTAAAGTATGCTCGTGCGTCTTTTTGTATTTATCATTGATTTTACCTCCGTCTGTATGACCCAAAAAGTATTTAAAATCTTTCTTACTTAGTTCACCATTTTTGTGTATTTTCCATAAATACCAAAACTTTTCCTTCTTGGCTTTTGTATCGCTTTCCTTTGTTATCCAAAAGTGTTTTGATTCTAATAAATGAATACTCTCAAAATCTTTTTTTATACCTTCTTTATCTTCAAATCCTAAGTTTACACCATTGCTTGCTGTAGCGTATTGTGTAATCAGAATTACTTTATCTACTTCTGTATCAGCCATTTGTTTGTTGTAAAACTCTTTTCCGTATTCTTCTATTCTTTTTGCTGATTCAGAACTCAAAAAAACGATATTACATGTTTTTCCTTCCCAACTAAGCCTAAAAGTAGTTACCTTATTTTCTTTATCTTGTTTCTTTTCTGTTTGCCAAATTTCAGACAGAAGTTCTCTATCAACTTCTTCCAAGACTTCTATATTCTCATTATCCAGAAGCCATCTAAAATGCTTGAAAGTAGTTAGGAAAATCAAATGACTTCTATTTTTACTTTTATTCAAAATCCAATCAATACAACCTATAACTTTTCTTACCCTCTCCATTCTTTTCTCTTTTACTGCATCTGACACAGATTTGTCTTTATCGTCAAAAAAAATTGTTGAATTGTTTATACATTTTAAGGCTTCTTCTACTTCTTTTTTGTGTGATGAACTGATAGGCTTGTTACGATAGAATTTTATTTTGCTTTTCCTGACATTATCTTTTTCTTTTTTCATATTGAGTAACAACTCTTTATCTGCTTGGCTTGGCTCAATAAAAAGCGTATTGTCTTTCAGCCATTTTTCATCAAATGAATTTACTACTCTAGGAATATCACTAGTTGCAGAAAGTGCAAAAACCAAATTTTCATAACTCAATTTTCTAATAATAGCTTCTGGCGAAGTGGGAAGTTCTATTTGGTCTAGTTTTACATCTAAAGGGTCAAAAGTATTGTCTTTATCTTTATAAAGTTCTATGACATTAAAACCGTGTAAATAATCAAACTCACTCTCTTTTACTTCTGCATTTGGCACTTGTATATTTTTAAATAAACTCGTACTGGTGATGTACTTTTGATTCTGCCCTTGTTCATTGTCATTTTTTACGTTCCAAATTTTGTTGATGATATAATCTACTTCTTCTTTCTGTTCTTGCATCGTTCGGCTAAAGGTATCAAGTAATTTTTTAACACACTTTTTTATAGCTATAAATAAATGAAGTGGATGAATTGTATTCTTATAGCTTTTCAGTTTTGTTATTTGCCATGAGTAGGGAGTTTGACGAAGATAAAAATCTTCTGAAAAAACCGTTTTCTTGTTGTGGAAAAGAACTAATGATTTGTCTTCTTTAGCAGATGAATACGTAAAATCTGTAAGTTTTGGAAAGTGTATGTTTTTTTCTTTTATCTCCTTTTTGAGTTCATTATGTGCTTCGTCTAATCCTGTTTTTACCTTTGATAACCCTTCTTTTTCTAGGTACTTACTACTTTTTATCATCTTGTACCTATCATAAAATATCTTTACAAACTCCAATGGATTGTTGAGTGGTGTTTCTTGAGCTAGAACACTCAAAATTTCGGATTCTAAAAAATCAAATTCATCCAAAAAAATGATATTCTTTTTGAGAGAGGGAAGTTTACGCTTTTTATGTCCGTCAAAAAAACCGTATGATAACTTTTGAATTGTTGCTAACAAAACAGTAGCTTCAGGATTATTTTCAAACTCTATGTAAGGAAATAGCTTCCATACTATCGGATGTTTTAAAAATTCTTGATATTTTTTCTTACTTTCCTTTTTTTTACGTAAATAAAATTGACTCTTTAGCAGCCTACTCAAACTTACTAACTGTTCTTCTAAAAAATTTTGAGTAGCTTCATCGTTGTCTCTTTCATTTATGAGAATGAGATATTTGGCTGATTCGATATTTTTTAATCTCTTCTGAATTTCTTTTTTAGCTGCTTTGTCATTTTTATACTGTGAATGATATTGAAAGAAACCAATTTCTATTAAACTCATTAAAGTATTCTCTAAAGAATCTTCCTTATCGTCTAGTAGGTCTTTTAAAACTTCTTTATCACTACGTAAATAAATATTTTTTATCTTTTCTTTTTCTAAATCACTTTTTACTTCCTTAATTAGTGCGTGGCGATTTGTAGTATAAATGTACTTCCGTTTGTTGTTGTTCTCTTGATGACTTTCCTTTATCGCTTTTATTAATCCATATGTTTTTCCTAAACCTGTTGCTCCTCTGACTGGTTTGAAGCCTATTTCATTATCTTGAATAGTTATTAAATAATAAGGAATGTAATTGTACTTGATTTTTGTTTTATTTTTCATAATTTTAAATTAAAAATATTGTTTTCGTAAATATAAAAATCAAAATGCAGATATACAACTAAAAGTAGCTTTTTGCTTGATTTATTAGATATTTAATCTTATTGCTAAAAATAAATATCCTTTTTTTTGTGTAATTATTTGTACTACTGAAATTTTCTATTCCATTTTTTCGTATCTTAGTACAGATTCATAACTAGCAAACAAATCTATGATTACTTCTTTAGACCAACTAGACTTCAACAAAATCTACACTTATTCAGACTATCTTACTTGGCAGTTTGATGGATTTGTAGAATTGATAAAAGGAAAAATATTTCCTATGTCTGCTCATTCTCGGCAGCATCAAGAAATAGTGTTGAATGTAGCTACTATCACTAAAAACTTTTTGAAGAAAAACCATAAAGAATGCAAAGTATATGTAGCTCCTTTTGATGTTCGACTATTGAAAAATCCGAATGAATCTTTAGAAAAAAGATTAGACAAAACAGATAAAGAAATCTATACTGTGGTGCAGCCAGATATTTGTGTCGTCTGTGATTTGGAAAAGCTAGATGATAGAGGTTGCGTAGGCGCACCAGATTTAGTTATTGAGGTAGTTTCTGAAAAAAATGCAGCCAATACCAAACAAGATATAAAAGACAAATACGAAATTTATGCAGCCAACGGAGTGAAAGAATATTGGCTAGTACGTCCTTTAGAAAAAACAGTACAAAAATTCATTTTAGATAATAATAATGTCTATCAAATAGGATGATTTTACGGAATAGACGACCTTGTACCTTGCTATATCCTCCCTAATTTGGAAATAGAAGTGAATGAAATTTTTGAATAAAAAAAACCTATCATTTATCCCAAAAAATAACTAGCTTGCAAATCAAAAAATCAATTAGAAGAATTTAAAATCCCTCTTCCTCCTTTAGCCGTTCAAGAAAAATTAGTTTCAGAAATAGAAAAGCTAGAAGCACAAATAAACAAATCACAAAGGATTATTGATTCTGTTAGTGAAAGGAAACAGCTTGTAATGGAAAATTATTTGTAAGAAAAACCCTAAGGGTCTTGGAGACCCTTAGGGTTTGTGACAAAGAGAACAGCAATTTTTGATAATCCTAATAATTTTAATATTATGCTGCGATGCAGCTAAAATACATTCTATTTTTGAAAACCATAATTATAAAACTGCGTAAAAAAATAATCAAATTCTGAACAGCCTATGCTAAGGATTTGAATTTGAAAACAATCAAACTAACCACACCTATCCATACTAAAGCGATACAATAGGTAATCATAAAGTAACTTCTTTTTTGGTTTTTATGTCTAATTTTATACATCAAAAATAAAATACTAAACACGCCTCCTAATAGTTCGTAGAAATGTAAAGTACGTTCTTTTATTCTTTTTTTAGATTGTATTGCCTTGCGCTTGTCCCACCAAAAAATAATCCCTGAAATGATATTAATCAAAAATAAATATCCAAATAAATAGTTCATTGAGTATTGAATTATATTATATAGAAGTTGTTTAAACTTTTAAATTGTGTGTTCAGTTCTGGGGAATTGAACACATACACACTGAATATAGATGAAAAATAACTGTGATAATTTTTAGTTTATAATTGAATTTTACATTCTTTCAGGCATTTCTATCCCTAAGAGTTTTCCTGCATGCTTTAGTGTTTTGGCAGTAGCATCTGACAGAGCGATACGCAATGATTTTTTACTTTCATTCTCTTCTCCAAAAATTGAAAGTTCTGCATATAATTTACTGTACTGTTTTGCCAAATCATACATATAATTTGCAATAGAAGAAGGTGCATAATTTTGAGCAGCTTCGTTCAAGTAAATAGGATAATCTGAAAGCAAACGTATCAAATCTTCTTCGGTGCTTTCTAATGCTGTCAAGCTCTCAAAAGAATCTGATTTGTGTGAAATGTTATCGCTATTTGCCTTACGAAGAATAGCACAAATTTTGGCGTGTGTGTACTGCAAATAAACTCCACTATTTCCCTGAAAATCAATAGAATCTGCAGGATTGAAAAGCATTTTCTTTTTAGGTTCTACTCTCAAAAGATAATATTTCAAAGCTCCTAATGCTAACATTCTATACAAATTTTCGGCTTCTTGCTCTGAAAAGTCATCAATTTTGCCTACTTCTCCTGTTCTTTCTTTTGCCATTTTTATCATATCATTTACAAGCTCATCGGCATCTACGACTGTTCCCTCTCTTGATTTCATTTTGCCATCTGGCAGCTCTACCATTCCATAGGAAAGGTGATGCATTCCGTCAGAATATGAACGACCTAGTTTTTTGAGAATCAAAAACAACACTTTAAAATGATAATCTTGCTCATTTCCAACTACATATACCGATTTTTGCATCGGAAAATCACGATATTTCAAATCTGCCGTTCCGATGTCTTGTGTAATATAGACTGATGTTCCGTCTGCACGCAAAACCAATTTTTCGTCTAGTTTTTCATCTTTCAAATCTATCCACACAGAGCCATCTTCTTTTTTGAAAAAAACACCTTTTTCTAATCCTTCTTCTATAATGTCTTTTCCTAAAAGATAAGTATTTGATTCGTAATAAAATTTATCAAATTTTACTCCAATGCTTTTATAGGTTTCATCAAAACCTTCATAGACCCAGCCATTCATTTTTTTCCAAAGGTCGGTAATTTCTTTATCACCTTGCTCCCATTTTAGGAGCATTTGCTGTGCTTCTTTCAAAATTGGGGCTTCTTTTTCGGCTCTTTTTTGTTCTGTTCCTGCTTCTACTAATTGGTTTACTTCGGCTTTGAATAAATCATTGAATTTTACATAAAAATCTCCGACCATTTTGTCGCCCTTTATTCCCAAATCTTGTGGTGTTTTGCCATTTCCATGTCTTTGGTAAGCAAGCATTGACTTACAAATATGAACTCCTCTATCATTTACAAGATTTACTTTCATTACCTCACTACCATTTGCAGCCATAATTTCAGAAACAGAATATCCCAAAAAATTATTACGCAGATGCCCCAAATGCAAAGGTTTGTTTGTGTTTGGCGACGAATACTCTACCATTACTTTTTCGTCTTTCTTTTTTATGTTTTGCCAAACAGGTTTGTTATTTAGGTTGGCAAGTGTTTTGACCCAAACTGATTGCTCCAAAACAAGGTTCAAAAAACCTTTTACAACATTAAAATTTTTTATGATAGCTACATTTTCTTTCAAAAATTCTCCCAAAATAGTGGCTGTTTCATCTGGTCGTTTTCCTGTAATTTTGCCATATGGAAACGTAACAAATGTATAACTTCCCTCAAATTCTTTGCGAGTTTGTTGGAAATCAATTTTTTCTAAAGGCAAGGTATGATTAAAGAGTGCCTGAAAGGCATTTTGAATTTCTTTTTGAAGTTGTTGGAGTATCATAAGGAAAAATTACGAATTTATTTAATTTTGATTTCTGTATATAAATAAAAGTTGTTTTGTCTTTAATTGGCTTATTTTAAATTAATCTACAAAGTTGCAAAAATTGTATCAAAAAAACGAAAGGAAAAAAAATATTGCCTAATAAATTTGTCTGTTTATTTCATTTTTTTTCTCAAAGAGAATAAATAATTGTAATTTTATTGTATTGTCTTTTTTTCTTACAAAAAAATTGTATCTTAGTTTTGAAGAAGCAAAATTCTTTATTTCAAAAAATAATTTCCTTCTTTTTTAACAAAATAATCCGTTTTAATGTTACAGAAAAAGTTTTGTCTGCCAAACTCTATTTTAAAAAAAAGAGTTCCAAAAGTAGATTTATAAAACGTAGCTAGAATAAAATTAGGCTTTTTTATTGCTTTATTTTATTATAAATTAAAATTGTTAAAATCAAAGTCAATGCCTTTTAATCCTAGATTTACTTTAAACTAGGTTTATTTAATCACTCAAAAAAATCACTATAAACAATGTCCACGACCAATCCAGCCAACTCAATTAACAATCACAACAAAGAATCAGAAATTTATGGTTACATTAAAGACGAAAATGTTTATTTGAAGGGTTATAATGACCGACCAGACCGTCAAATTGGAGTAGTAAAAGATAGCCCAGAAGCTAGTATTGCTTATTTTGAAGACCGTTATCAAAAATTATTAGAAAAAGTAGAAGAAGTAGCCGAAGCTATCACCGAATCTCAAAATAAGGGTTCTTATCTTATGAAACTTGTTCATATTAGAGAATCTTTAGAAACTTACAATGCCATTGGTGATTATACAGCCGTAGAACGACGAATTTTAGAACTAGAACAAGGAATTGAAGATTATATTTCTGAAAATAGAATAAAAAATACAGAAATAAAGACAGCTTTATTAGCAGAAGCACAAGAACTCAAAGATAGTGATGACTGGGAAGAAGTTTCGGAATATCTCAAAGACCTCAAAATGCGCTGGATACGTACAGGCAGTGTGGGCGAAGAAGATGATGAGATTTCGGAAGAGTTTGATAGATGTTTAGATGTGTTTTTTGAGCGTAGAAAAGCCTTTTTTGACAATGAACGAATTGTCAATGATGAACGAATTTTGAAATACAAACGCATTAGTAATAAAGTCAGAAAACTCAATTACAATAAAGAAAAAACGCCTGAAATGCGTCAAGAAGTCATTGATTTGCAAAAGGCATGGAAAGATGTTGGCGTAATTCCGAAGTGGAAATATCTCAAATTATACAGAAATTATAAAAGAGAAGTAGATTTGTTTTTTGGCAATGAACCTAGCAATGATAGTTATGGTTCGTATCGTCAAGAGCCTCCTGTTCCGACAACACCAGAGGGAATTTTGGAAAGCAAACGCAAACTAACCGAAGAAGTAGAAGGAATTGCAAGCAAATTTGAGAATGTTCATTTGAATAATGTCAAGACCAAACAAGTGCAATGGAAAAAAATGGGAATTATCAGAAATAATGATGAAGACCGTCTATTAAACAATCGTTTTCATGCTGCTTGTAGCGAAATTTTTACACACGTTTTCTTAGAAAATGATGCTAAAGAAAATTTTGAAGGTTACGAAGAAAAAACAGGTTTCGAACAACTAAAACTCAAAATCAAACTTATCAAAGATAGTATTAGAGAAGAAGAACCAAAGCTACAACAAATTGCTAAAGACATTCCTCAAGATGGATATGGCAGACCTATGTTTGATAGAAATGAGCCTTCTCATGCACCTGTTCGCTCTCAATATATGAATCTTCTGAATGTAATCCGAACGAAGAAAAGATTAGCCAAAAAATTTCAGAATCAACTCAATAGTAGTTATAGGTTTTAAGAATAACTCTTTTACTCAAAAAAAATGAATATCCCGATTACGACCAAACTTTCTGAATCTGAAAAAACAGGACAAGGAGGGTTGGTGGTTACATCTTTAGAAAACCTTATTCAATGGGCTAGATTGTCTTCTCTTTGGCCCATGACTTTTGGTTTGGCATGTTGTGCTATCGAAATGATGGGAACTTATGCGCCTCATTATGATTTAGACCGTTTTGGGGTTTTTCCTCGTGCTTCTCCTCGCCAATCCGATGTTATGATTGTGGCAGGAACAGTAACTTTCAAAATGGCTGATAGAATAAAACGACTTTATGAACAAATGGCAGAGCCTCGGTATGTAATTTCGATGGGTAGTTGTGCTAATTGTGGTGGTCCTTATTGGGAGCATGGTTATCATGTGGTAAAAGGAGTCGATAGGATTATTCCTGTTGATATTTATGTTGCTGGCTGCCCCCCACGCCCTGAGGCACTTATTGGTGGAATTTTGAAGCTGCAAGAAAAAATCCGTTTAGAAGCTCCAACTCCAACAGGTATTTTAAATTTGAAAAATGGATAAGAAATTGTTTTTGTTATTTCTTATTTATTTTTTTTGTACTTTTAGGCTATAAAGTAAAAAACCAAACAAATCCTTTCAAAAAATGAATTCCTCTCACAAAAAAATCTATAATGACCATAATAGACTTTTAAAAAAAGTTGAAATATGGAAATTTAATAATCAAAAAATTGTTTTTACAAATGGTTGTTTTGATATTTTACATTTAGGACATATTGATTATTTAGAAAAAGCAGCAGCTTTGGGAAAAAAACTTATTATTGGCGTAAATACTGATGACTCTGTCAAGATGTTAGAAAAAGGCAAAGAGCGTCCAGTTAATGATGAGTATGCAAGAATGAGGGTTTTGGCTGCCTTGGGATTTGTCGATGCTGTTGTATTGTTTTCAGAACCTACTCCTTTAGAAATTATTACAGATTTAAAACCTGATGTATTGGTAAAAGGAAATGATTATACTATTTCATCTATTGTTGGTGCTGATATTGTTTTACAGAATGGAGGAGAAGTCAAAACAATAGAATTAGTAAAAGGATATTCTACAACTAATATTATTAATAAAATTTTGGGAAAATAACTTTAAGAATAAAAACACTCTACCCTACTTTTTTGTAAAGTATGATAGTTAAGAATTTATAAGATTAATAGAATTGAAAATTATTATTTGAATACTTTAATTTTAAAGTAATTATTTCTTAAAAAATGTATTTTCAATCTCCTTATTCCTCTCCAAACTATGTGGTTTAAAAAAGTAGGGTAGCGTATTTCATCTGTTTTAACTTTGTGTACTGTATTTTCAAAATTAAAAAAACAATGTTTTATTTAATTTCTGTTTTTTTACCTTCTTCTATTCAGCAACATTGAAGCATAATAAAGAAGTGTTGCAAGTGATGAGAGTGCAGCTACTACATAAGTCATGGCAGCCCAAAAAAGTGCATCTTTTGCCATAGAATATTCTTCTGGATTTACTATATTTTCTTCTTTTATCCATTTCAAAGCTCTTCTACTTGCATCAAACTCAACAGGTAAAGTAACAAAACTAAAAAGTGTAGAAATAGCCAATGCCAAAACACCAAGAACTAAAACATAAGGAATATCAGCAAAAGCTAAAAGTCCAATTCCAATCATCAATAAAAAAGGAGTAAAGCGATTTGTAATATTCAAAACAGGCACCATTGCCGAACGAAAACCCAAAAAAGCATACGATTTAGCATGTTGTACAGCGTGTCCACACTCGTGGGCAGCCACAGCGACAGCAGCAGCATTCCGACCATTATAAACGGCTTCACTTAGATTGACTGTTCGGTTACTAGGGTTGTAATGGTCTGTTAGTTTTCCTTGTACACTCATTATTTTTACACCTGTAATTCCTTTGTCATTTAACATTTTTTGAGCTACTTCTGCGCCACTCATATTTGAGGCTAGAGGAGTTTGAGAGTATTTTTTGAAACGATTTCTGAACATATATTGTATGCCCATACTCAAAACACCCACAGCAATAATTAATATATAAGCTCCATTCATAATAATAAAAAATTTAGATTAAAAAATAATGTACCAATATTTAACAGACTTATAAGCCTGTTGTACTTTGATAATCTTAAACCAAAATAAAGAAAAGTTGTTTTCTTTTTTAGAATTACAATTACTAAATTTGACCCAGCCAATAACTTGAAAGCTATTGGCTATATATTTAAACCAATCCCAAAAAAACAAATGTACGATACACTTCAACCCTTTTTAGAAAAGGAATTACAAGAAATAAAAGATGCAGGACTTTATAAAAGCGAACGCATCATCACAACGCCACAATCGGCAGCCATCAAAACACAAAGCACAGGCGAGGTAATCAATTTTTGTGCAAATAATTATTTAGGACTTTCTTCGAATGCTCGTGTATTGGAAGCTGCCAAAAAAGCCATTGATACACACGGTTTTGGGCTTTCTTCGGTTCGTTTTATTTGTGGAACACAAGATTTGCATAAAGAACTAGAGCGCAAAACTGCCGAATTTTTAGGAATGGAAGATTGCATTTTGTATGCAGCAGCCTTTGATGCAAATGGTGGAGTTTTTGAACCACTTTTAGGAGCAAATGATGCTATTATTTCAGATGCTCTGAATCATGCTTCTATTATTGATGGTGTTCGTTTGTGTAAGGCAAAGCGTTTTCGTTATCAACATAATGATATGGCAGACCTTGAAAAACAACTTCAAGATGCTGATGCAGCAGGAGCAGTACAAAAAATGATTGTTACTGATGGTGTTTTTTCGATGGACGGAACGATTGCACAACTAGACAAAATTTGTGCGTTGGCAGAAAAATACAAAGCTCTTGTTATGGTAGATGAGTGTCATTCGTCTGGTTTTATTGGAAAAACAGGACGAGGAACTCACGAATATAGAAATGTAATGAGCAAAATTGACATCATTACAGGAACGTATGGAAAAGCTCTTGGAGGTGCTTCAGGTGGATTTACGGCAGCAAAAAAAGAAATTGTAGAAATGTTGCGTCAGCGTTCTCGTCCTTATTTGTTTTCGAATACGGTTGCGCCACCGATTGTAGGAGCTTCTATTGAGGTTTTGAATGTTTTGATGGAATCTACTGCTCTTAGAGATAAGTTAGAAGAAAGTACAAAATATTTTAGAGAAAAAATGAATGCAGCAGGTTTTGACATCGTAAAGGGCGAACATCCGATTGTTCCTGTGATGCTTTATGATGCGCCACTTTCTCAAAAATTTGCTGACCGTCTGTTGGAAGAAGGAATTTATGTAATTGGTTTTTATTATCCTGTTGTTCCGAAGGGAAAGGCTCGTATTCGTGTCCAAATTTCGGCTCTTCATGAGCGTGAGCATTTGGATAAAGCCATCGCAGCTTTTACAAAAGTAGGAAAAGAATTGGGTGTAATTTCTTAAAAACAATTATGAAATAAATATTCAGCGTCGCTAATTATATTTTAACGAACGGTTCATTGAAAAACGAACCGTTCGTTTTTTTTATTAAAGGTTATCAAGATTATTTTTATTCTTCAATTATAAATTTACGGAAAGCTAATCCGTCTTTTGTCTGAATTTGAAGATAATACATTCCTGCTGTCAGATTATTTGTTTTGATTTTATAACGGATTGAAGATATTTTTTGTGTTTTGAGTAAAATTTTTCTTCCGATTGCATCAATCAAAACAAAGGCAGGTTCTCCATTTGGTGTATTTGTTCCAAAATCAATAAAGAAATTACCATTATTTGGGTTTGGAAATAATTGTAATGTTCTAAATTCTTTTGGCTCTTCTATTCCTGTAATAGTAAAAATAATAGTTTCAGAAACCGAACTACACCCAGCTTCTGTCAAGACAAGCAAGCTATATTCTCCTGTTTGGTTTGGTTTATAAGTATTATCAAAAGCATTTTCGATAGCAATTCCGTCTTTTAACCATTGAAAAGTTACTGGTTCTTGGCTATTTAATGTACTTGTGAATGTTTCATTATTCATCAAATCAATACTAATTTGAGGTTGAGGAAGAACAGTAATTTCTATCTCATTCGAAATAGCTGTACAGCCATTTGATGTCAGAATTTCGGCTGTATATACTCCTTTTCCTGTAACAGTATATGATTTTTGAGTTTGGAATGCCAAAACAACTCCATCTTTTTTCCATTGAATTTGTTCTGAATTAGTAAACTGGTCATCAATTTCTAGCTTTAATCCAAAGGGTTGATTTTCGCAAAATATAGTTTGAGAAGGTTGTATAATTTCAAAATTTAATCCTTCTTGACACTCTACATTTAAGGTAATCGAACGACGTTTTAGGGTTAAGTTTGGCAAACTTGGATTTGTAATATCTGCTGTATAAATGCCTACATCGTTAGTTGTAATTCTGTTAATAGAATAATTTTGAGTAGTCGCAACAGGATTATTATCTCTAAACCATTGGTATCTATTTCCATTTCCTTGTGTCTGAACTGTAAATGAAATAGGAGAATTTAATGCAAGTAAAATATTTTCTTCTTGATTAATCGGTGCTTGAGGCGCATAATCAAATAACAAATATTCTTGATTTGAGTAAGGCAATAAATCATCAAATTCTAATTTATTTTCAGACACTCTAAATTTTATTAGGTTATTTATCTGTAAAAATCCAGTTGGCAAGCCAGTCAAATTATTTGTATTGATTTCGAATACTCTTAAATCAACCAAATTTTGCACATTGGTCGGAATGGTTGAGATATAATTTCGGTTGGCATAAAATTCAATTAATTTTGAGAGATTTGTAATTGAATTTGGCAAGTTTAACAATTCATTATCACTTACATTTAGCACCAAAAGCTCACTTAAATTTCCGATTGTTTCTGGCAAAGAATTAAATTTATTATTATTGAGATAAAGTGTTTTTAGGCTGCTCATATTTCCAATTTCATCTGGTAGATTTGTCAAATCATTTCTTGAGAGCCACAATGATTGTAGATTGACAAGATTTCCAAATGAAGCAGGCACACTACCTTCAAAGTTATTTTTATCCAAATCTAAATAAGTAAGCGTTGTGATTTGTCCAATACTTGCAGGAATTTGTCCCTCCAAATAATTATCAAAGAAACTCAAATAACGAAGTTCGGAGAAAAAGTCAGCATCAAAAACATCTGGAAGGTTTCCTGTTAGATTATTAGAAGATAAATCTAGTTCTCTGATTTTATTGTTCAAAACAGTCACACCTTCCCATGTAGCAACAGGTTGAGTTAAGTCCCAAGAATTTATCCAATCATCTCCTCCTGTTTGGTCAAAAACATCTACCAAGGCAAGCGAATCGGTAGGATTTACAAAGCCTTCTACTTCTAAAATAATTGGATTTCTTTGTAATATAAGCTGTGTTGCTACTGTATTTTTGACTTCACAAATATATGTTCCAGCATCTGTCGGAACTGTATTTGAAATTGTATAATTCCAACCTGTTGCGCCATTAATAGGTGTTTGGTCTTTGTACCATTGATATGTATTAAAATTTCCTTCTGTTTGAGAGTTGAATGTAATGGATTCATTTTGTCCAATAATTTCAGTACGAGGTGAATATATATTGGATTGAGGTGAATATGTAAAATTAGAAATTGCACCAATAAAATCTTCTGCCGACTCAAAACTCAATCTATTTGCTCCAATATTTAATGAAAAGTTAGGCTCTCTTCTTCTTGATAAATTCAGAACAGAAGAGGGCAAGACACCAGATAAGCCATTATTATATAAATTGATAGAAGCGACTTTTCCACAACTAACAGTTATTCCGTACCATGTAGCAATAGGCATATTCAAATTCCAACGATTTCCCCAAGAAGCACCTCCCATTTGGTTGTAGATATCGACCAAAATAAGTGAATCAGAAGGAGAAACAAAATACTGTTCTTCGATAGTAATAATTTGCTCGTCTGTTGAAGTATTTCCTGCCGAATCTATGGCAGTCCAAATAATTACTGTTTCTCCAATTGGGAATTGTGCTGGGGCATCGTTGAAAACTCTAAACAAACAATTATCTGTAACCACAGGAGTTCCTATATCCAAACTATCTCTTGTGGAAATACAGTCATACAAATCTGTTGGTTTTGTAATGTCTTGAGGAGCTTCAATGACAGGGTTTTGAGTATCCAAAACAGTTACTGTAAATTGGTTTGGTGCAGATTCATTTCCATTATTATCAGTGGCTGTCCAAGTTATTGTACTCACTCCAATATTAAAACGAAGCCCTTCCAAATAAGGTAGATTTGCAGAAGTTGCACCACTGACAAGATAACGATATGAAGCCACTCCACAATTATCATTTGCTTGTCCATTTGGAATACGTAATGTTGTGTTTGTAGTTTGGTTTGTATAATAACAGTTTGTTGCATCTGTATTTCTTGTAAAGTTTTGCATTGCTGTTATAGTCGGAGGCTGGCTATCACCAACATTCATTATAATATTATCTTCATCAGAACAACCATTTGGATTAGTAGCTATTACTTTAACATCATCATTGGTTACTAATCCATTTATAGTAATTGTATTTAATGTTGGGTCGGGTCTTACTATTAAGTTATTATTTAGATAAAAATAGTAATTATATGTTGTTGTTGATGGTAGTGCTGTTGCTATAAAGTCTATATCTGAACTTGGACAGTTTGAAGTACCCAAAGTAGAAAGGGTTACTGTTGGAAGTCCATTAATTGCAAATGGTGTTGATTCATTGCTTGTTGCATTAGGGTTTGAAGCTGTTACTCTTATCTTATAATTATTTCCTATTGTTGTATTAGTAGGGATATTAAACGTGATAGAGTTAGAGCTTATTGCTGATATGGTATTGGAAGTAATGGGAGTTAGGTTTGTAAAATTATCATTTGATAATTCTACTGTAAATACGTTTCCACTATTAAAACTTCCTCCACTAACTGTAAATGGAATGGTAACAGATGAACCTACACAATAGGGAGCAGTAGGTGTTATTGTTCCTAGTGTGATAGTAGGTATAGTTACAATTACAGTTATTGTGTTTAAAGTACGATTACAATTTGTTGTTGTATTGGTGGCAATTATCCTAAAATCATTATTTGATGTTAGAGTTTGAGTAGTGAACTGAATTGTTGTTCCTGTTCCAATTATTGGAGTTCCTACATCTGCATTTGAGTTGGTTACATCTTGTAATTGATACGAAATTCCTATTTCTGAATTAGGGACTTCAATATTTGCTGTATTTCCACTTATAATACTGGCAGGGTTTGCTACGATAGTTCTATCTAGTGGCAAAGTATTAACAATAATATCTGCTGACAAATCACTATTTATTGCAGGATTTGATGAAACTACACGGATTTTATAATTATTTCCTGTTGTTAGAGTATTAGGAATAACTAAATTAATAGGGCTTGTACCTATTTGTGTTGCTTCAGGTGTTGTAAAATTACCACTTGCATCTGAAAGCTGTGCTGTGAAACTGTTAGTACCATCAAATACTCCTATTGTAGTAAAAGGCACGTTGATTGTTTCTCCTGCACAATAAGTTGTAGGTGTTATTGTTCCTAAAAGAATAAGTGTTTGGACTTCATACGCTCCCATATCTACACTTACTCCTATGTTACGAATATTACCAATTATATCAGTAGATTGTGAAATGGCTGCATTATTTCCAGCGTTAATGACAGGAGAACCTGATTGTATGGCTAGATTATTAGTTGCTGCATCTACAAATTGAGGGTCTTGAGCAAAAATATTATTTCCTCCATCTGAAAAATTATTATTGTTGGCAAGAGTCAAATCTGTTTCAGTTTCTTCTATTAAAGAATAAGAAATACTAGGAGTAGCATTGTCATTGGTATAAGAGCTTGTACCCCCCATATCTATATTTTCCCAAAAAATACTATTTGTTATTGTAGGATTACTATTTCCTCCTCCACTTCCATCATTATATATTGCGCCACCTGTTACAGTTGATTGATTTTGAGAGAATGTACAATTTGTAAAACTAGGACTACTATTTCCTCCATTTCCATTATTATAGATTGCGCCACCTGCTGTACCTGCTTGATTTTGTGAGAATATACAATTAATTAATATTGGACTGCTAACTCCTGCTGAATTTCCTTCATTGTACATTGCACCACCTTCACCAGTTGCTTGGTTTTGTAAGAACTTAATATTTCTTATTGTTGGAGTAGAGCTATTTCCTGTTCCACTTCCATCATTATACCACGCAGCACCATTGCCATTGATAGTACCAACACTAGCATTTCCACCTGTAAGAGTAAATCCATCTACTACTGTGGCAGCAGATACATTTTTAGTATAAACTACGTGATAAGAATTGCCTGCATAATCATTATAAACTAAAGAAGGAAAAGTTCCTGTTATGTTATCAGTAAAACCATCTGTATCTCCACTTAAAATAGTTTCATTATCTACAAAATCACGAGCAGATAAGCCAGTAGGGGTAAAATCAGTTTCTATACCTTCAAAACCACCATAAACTTCTACACCCTCTGGAATTTGGAAGGTTGATTCACGAGGGTCTAAGCCTCCACCTGCATCAAAATCAAATTGATTTGTTGGTTTGTATGTTCCTGCTGCTATGTATATTTTGTCTGTTGATATTGCTAACTCTAAAGCTGATTCTAATTCTGTAAAAGCATCTGTCCAATTTATTCCAGTGTTACTACCTCCTGCATCTGTATATACAAAAAAGTTTGTGGCTAGTCTTTGTCCAGTTACATCAAAATTATAAACTGCTTCATCAGAATCATTATTATTTATTGTGATAGTTGCTGTTTGTGTTCCTATTGTTGAAGGAGTAAAAGCAACATCAAAAGTAGTTATTGCACCTGCTGTTATAGTTGTTGGGAAAGTAATATTGCTTACTACAAAGTCAGCCAAGTTTGAGGTTACTGAAGAGATACTTAAATCTGAAGACCCTGTATTCTCAATGGTATAAGTAACCGTTTTTGTTGCTACAGTTCCAAAATCTGTATCATCGGCTATATCAGGAGTGTTATCTCCATCTGCAATAGAAATTGAATTTCCTTGTATGTCTATTTCGGGTTCTATAATAAAAGCACTAAAAAGAGAAGTGCCATTTGCAGCATTGGTTTGTGTTGCAACAATTTCATCTCCTGCACTTAATGTAAATGAAGAGGTAATTGTCCAATTGCCTGTTGTTACGGTAGCAGTTCCTAAGTATTCTTGTTCTGATGTGGCAACACAACTAGAAGGGTTACGGTATAAGTGAATAATATCTCCATTAACTCCTGTTCCAGTTACAATATTACTTGCAATATTAATATTGGTAATAATAGGAATTGGTTGATTATTATTTACACCTGTTGCAAAATCAATATCTGTGGTATTACAGTAGATATTATTTCCAATATAAGTGAGGTTTAGTATTCCTGCATCACTAGCACGAATACCTATACCACTGCCAGTCAATAAATTTGCTTCATTGAGTCCTAATCCTCCTATTGTATTATTGTCAGCAGCAGCAAATATACTAATTGCGCTTGTTGAAAAACCAATTACACTATTTCCATTTGTATCAAGACCAAATGTATTATTAAAAATAGTTACATTGGCATTTTTGGATATTATGGCATTAGTTCCAGTTTCAAAGATGTTTCTTTCACTTGGCAAAACTCCTCCTATTGTATGCCCTGTTCCTCCTCCATCTAAATTAATAGCATTATTGTTACCAGTAAAGCGATTTCCTGTAAAAGAAATGTTATTATGAGTCGCTCCTTGTATATAGATAGCAGATTGGGTAAAATTCTCTATTTGTAATCCTTGTATTTTAGAATTACTAATATTTCCTCCTGCAGTAACAAGAAAATTTCCATTTGCTGAAGCTCCTTTTTTAATAATTATGTGGTGTGTAGCATTGCTTATAGGGCTTCCCTCCTTGAGGTCAGTGACTGTATTTTTGCTACTTCCCATTTGTGAAAAACCATCTATAAATAAAGGTTGAGATATATTTATAGGACTTATATTTTGTAACTCTATGCTTTGTACACCAGCGTTGTCAATACTAAAATCAATATAATCTTTACCTGTATCTGAATTAGATTGATTAATTGCCCAACGCAACGAACCAACAGAGGGAGTAGCAAAATCATCTGTATTGGTTACACGTAATGCCCAAAGTGGAGTATTTGTTAGGTTTCCGTTATTTGTTCCCGATTGGTCAAAAGCTGTTGCTCCTGTACCTGTTTCAAAATTCCAATAGTTTACTGCTCCGTTTGATGTAGTAGAAACCATATCAACTTGAATTTGGGATTGGCTACGAGGACTATTAAAAATACGTACTTCATCTAGTTGCCCTTCAAAATATTCTATATTATTTGTACCCAAATAAGCATCTACTGTTGTAGGCTGGATATTCGTATTATTTGTAGGTATATTTCCAAGTAAATTACCATCTAAATAAAATTTAATTGCTCCACCTACTAACCCTCTAGTAACAGCTACGTGATGCCATTCTTTATTAGTCATATTTGTCATGGGGATACTATTTGAAAAAACACTCCCTGGACCTGCATTCATACCAAGTCCAAGTTGAGCATTTCCAGAATTTTCCGTGATGTAGAATGAATAGCCCTGTGTGCCATTATTTTTATGTAGAATATATCGTTTTTCGCCAGCAGCTATTGGAACGTATATTTTTATCCAAGCTTCAATAGTAAAATTACCATTCAAATTAAGCAAATTACTAATACCGATATAATCATCTACCCCATCAAAATACATTCCTCTATTTCCAACTGGCTGAGTAGGAAAACAAGAAACATCTATTGCATCGCCTGTAATAGTCCAGTTATTAGGAGCTGATGTAAGTGTATTATGAGCAGCAAAGGCACAGTATGTAAGTCCTTGCGCTCCTAGTTGTATATTTGGGGTTAATGTTTGGGCAGCCCAGCCTGTGAGAGTGGCATCGTAGTTAGTTAGGTTCATTGCTGTACCATTGAGCATATCTACCATAGTGGTAACACTGCTAACATTCCAACCTCCTAAATTTTGATTGAAAGCAGAAGCATTACTAAACATATCATACATATTAGTTACACTGTTAACATTCCAACCTCCTAAATTTTGATCGAAAACAGAAGCTCCAATGAACATTCCACTCATTGTTGTTACTAAACTTACGTCCCAACTACTAATATCTTGATTGAAAGCAGAAGCATTACTAAACATATTAGCTGTATTAATCAGTTTTGGTGCTGTCCAAGTCCAATTTAAAGCACCACCTCCATTATTGAAATCTCCTGCATAACTAAACATTCCAGACATATTAGTTACATTATCTACATTCCAACTACTAATATCTCGGTTAAATATTTTTGCATGTTGAAACATATCTTCCATATTAGTTACATTACCTACATTCCAATTACTAATATCTTGATTAAATTTTTCGGCATGTAAAAACATTCCATACATATTAGTTATATTACCTACATTCCAATTATTCATATTAGCATGACCTTCAAAATTTAAACAGCCTCTAAACATGTTTTCCAAACTATTCACATTACTTAGATTAGGTACATTAGTAGTACCTGCTGCAATAGTAGTTAGATTAGAACAACCATAAAAAGCTCCTTGCATATTTGTCCAAGCAATACCTCCCCATTGTTCGATGGTTCTTAATTTTAATTTATCACCACCATTATTAAAGAATATACGTGGAAAATCTCCTGTGATTGCTATCTCGTAAGTATCGCCATTTGTTAGCCCTGTGATGGTGTGGATTCCTGTTTGTCCTGTGGTTGAGCCATCTCCTAATCCTGCATTGGTTAAGTTTGTCCAAGTAATATCGTAATTGTATCCTCCTCCTGTGGTGGGAATTGTGATTGTTCCATCAGTAGTAACCCACGTAGTAATAAATGGATTGGAAGAAGGGGCTAGAGGAGTAAAGACTGTAAAATAGTGATCTACACCAGCAGTAAGAGTATATGTTGCTATTGTTGTATAATTACCAGCAGCCTCACTAGAAGACTCTAAACCCCAAGGATTAGGAGAAACTGAACTATGTATTTTTGAATTGCCATCACTTGCTCCTCCCACATTTTGTAATGTAATAATAGGAGAAGCACCTTGATCTCTAACGTACCACATACCAGCAGCACTATTTGTTCCTGTTATGGCAGGGTTTATGGCAGTAGTAAATTTCACAAAAGTAGGGGGGACAAAAGTACTTAAAGCTAAGTTTCTTTTTGCTGTTGCATCTCCTACTGGAAAATTGTTTGAAGTAGTAGCTGTTCCTGTTCTTATAAATCGTCCTGTACCATTTGTTTCTATCCAACTCGTAGTAGAAGACGAAAGATTAGGTTCTGAACCTTGATAAGTCAGATTATTAGCTCCCAAGACTATTTTTCCGTCAGTTAGAGTTAATTGATTGGATACAGTTATGCTGTTTACTAAGGCTACATTTGAAGGATTATTAATAACTAAATCATGGAAAGTAGTAGCTCCTGTGATGGTTTGTAAAGTTGATGTACTACTAAAAGTTACTGTTCCATTTTGTTGTGAAAAAGTTCCATTATTTATCCAATTTCCTTTTAGGTCTATTGTGTAATTAGAAGTACTTACATCAAGCGTTTTATTAGCACCAATAGTTAAATCTCCATTTACAATAATAGCTTCTAATAAAGTATTTGTATCTGCAGGTCCACTCAATTCAAGGTTATGATAAGTTGTAGGTGCTAAAGCTCTAATATCGGCATCTGCTCCATACATAAATGTAGAACCAGTAGTGTTATTAAAGGTGGTAATTGACGGAGAAGTAGCAGAAAGGTAATTAATAGTTTGATTGTTTTGTAATGAACCCAAACCACTTAATGTACTCATCCATAATTCTCCATTAGCATAATCATTAGTAAGTGTACGACCAGAAGCAACAGCAACTCCTCCACTCAAAACTACATTTCCTGTAGAACTTCCTGCTCCAATCGTTACATTTGCATTAATAGCACAAGAGCCTGTACTAGCACTAGTAGCAAAGCGCATATTACCATTTAAAGGCTCATTATTTGTAATTGTTATACCTAAAGGATTATTAAACTGACATTGTGGACTACCTGCTGTTAACGCAAAAGTTGCATTATTTGTAATATTTCCATTAAATCTATACTCTCTATTTCCTGCTGTACCACTTGTAGTAAAAGCTCCATCATTGCTAATTTCGTTAAATGTATTTATGCCTCCATTTGCATTATCATCAATAGTAGCTCCTGCTGAAATAGTAGTCGTTCCACCTACTGTAATGCTATTTGCTCCTAATTGAAGTGTGCCACCTTTTACATCTAGGTTTTGATTTATAATAGTTGTTCCTGCTGCTAGTGTTTTTGTACCAGTTCCAGTAATAAGTACATTTTGGTAATTTTTTCCACTAAAATCAATAGGAATAGTATAACCAGTTCCTTTAAACTGTACAACAGCTTCACTATTATCCATAAATGTATTAGTAGAAATAGAGGGAAGATTTCCTTGTGCAAATCTAATTGTACGAGTTCCAGCAATTCCATTAGTAGTAAGTTCATTAATTGTATGCCCAGTAGAAGCATTAAAATCTAAAATTGCTCCTTCATTGACTTGAATGGAATTAATGGTAAGATTATTATTAATTACAAGTACCGAATTTATTCCTGTAGTGGCAATAATAACATCCGAACTAGCAGTAGGAACAACACCACCTACCCACGTAGTAGGATTATTCCAAGCTCCTCCAGTAGGTGTTGAAATAAAAATAGATGAGTTATAATAATTTACAAACACTTCATTTCCTCTACTTGAAGCAACAAAATCTACAAAACCATCTCCATTAAAATCAGCAGCAGCAAAATTTGCTGTCGATGAACTAGAAGCAGAGGGGGTTGAAGCAAAAATAACAGGTGATTCAAAACCTGTTCCATCGCCTTGAAAAAATTGGGCATACTCATTACCAATACCATCATCATAATACGAAAGTACATCATGCTTCCCATCTCCATTCAAATCTACTGTAACATTTCGTCCTTTGGTGTTTGATGCTGTTACTGTTGAAGGGACTGAAAATGCAGGACTCATAGTATTATTTAACAAGGCAAAATTAGTTCCTCCAAAGTCATTAATAGTCAAATCAAGGTCAGTACCTCCATTAAATAACCCTGTTGTAATTTTGCTTGGAGTTCCTATACCTCCCGAATAAGGATTATTTACATCAGCAGTAAATGTACCATCGCCATTTCCCAAAAAATGATATACCCTACCTGTAGAAGAAGATACAAAATCAATAGTACTATTTTTATCAAAATCTCCAATCCCCAAACCTAATGAGCCTTGAGGGTTATCTATTTGAACAGAACTTCCAAATGCACCTGTTTGGTCATTAAGTAAAATATACCCTCTTGCTTGGTCTCCATTTGTAATAATATCTAAATAACCATCATTATTAAAATCAGCTAAATGAATTTCATTGGGAGCAGTATTACCAGTAATAGGAAAGGAGTTTGTTGTATCAAAGATTCCACTACCATCATTCTTTAAGACATGAACTTGATTATTTGTATTTGTACTAACAGCCACTATATCCAAATCTCCATCATTATCAATATCTCCTACAACCACATCATGAATAAGAACAGCATCTGTATTACCATAATTAACAGGAGTATCAAATCCAGCACCATTATTTATCAGTATTGTTATATTGTCACTACCACTAGCATCATCCACTCCTACTACAATATCTGGTCTTCTATCATTATTAAAATCTCCTACTGCAACAGCTTGTCCAGGTCCACTAGCAGGTTCAGAAGTAGTATTGAAAGAAGTATTATCTATTGTTGCTATTGGAGTAGAATAGATAAGTGTAAAATAAGGAGAACCTGTTGCACTCAAAGAAGAAGCCTGCAACCCAGTATTTATATTAACAACTGTAATAGGAGCAACCGAAGTAGCACCAGCAGGAACTATAACATCAAGTTGAGTAGTAGTCGCATTATCCACAGTAGCCCTTGCACCTCCAAAATACACTACGTTTTTGGAAAGTATTGTACTAAAGTTAGTTCCATTAATAGTAACAGTATCTCCTACCATTTGGCTTGCAGGAGAGAAAGAGGTAATAGTAGGTCGTTGTGCTAACAAACTATTTCCAGTAAAAAGCAGCAATAAGAAGAAAAAAGAAAAATGGAAAGCAGAATATATATTTTTCATAGACTAACGAAGTATAAGTAATAGAGAACGTCTTGATAGATGCACAGCAGAAACCTTAGATAGTGTTATTATATTTGTTGATTTAGTGTTGATTGTAATTTAGTAGCAATCAAATTATAAAAAGGCATACAAAAATAGCGATTATTTATGAGAATAGAAAAAAAGTATGTACTTTGTTGTTACGTATTAGCTCAATATTATGTTTTAGTTTTTTAGATATTAATTTGTTACATGTGTCCTTTATGAGCGACTTAAAATACTAATAATTAAAAATTGCAGAGAGTACAATAGGGTAGCATACGCTTTAGCGTGTGAGTAGATGTACCGAATGCTTTAGCTTTCGGAAAATAACTATCTCACAACTACTCCTAACCTAAAGGCTAGGGTATATTTTCGCACGCTAAAACATACGCTACAAAGAGAAATAATACCGAGTTCACGTTATTTAAGTTTTATTTCTAAAAAAACAAGCTATCATTATTCAATAATGATAGCTTGTTTTTTTATACAATAATAAATTTTAATTTACATTTTACTCAAACAACGCTTCAAAGCATTTCTCCAATGAGAAATTTCTATATCAAAATTTTGCTTGAACTTTGATTTGTCTAACACACTATAAGAAGGGCGTTTTGCTGGAGTTGGAAATTGTGCCGAACGAATAGGCTTTAAGTTCACTTTTTTGTCTTTGGTTTGTTTTGACATTTCAAAAATGGCTTGAGCAAAATCATACCAACTTGCCACACCTTCATTCGAATAATGATATGTTCCCCACAAATGAGGCTCAACAAATTTTTTACCTTCCAAATTCAAAATGATTTGAAGAATTGTATCAGCCAAATCCTTTGCATACGTAGGCGTACCTATTTGGTCATAAACTACATTCAAAGGATTTTTTTGAGATAATGAAAGCATCGTCTTGACAAAGTTTTTTCCAAAAGAAGAATATAACCACGCTGTCCTTAAAATAATAGTATGAGGGTTGTAAAGTAAAGCATTTTTTTCACCCTGCCACTTCGAAGTTCCATAAACACCTGTTGGATTTGGTGTATCACTTTCCGTATAAGGAGTGCATTTTTTACCATCAAAAACAAAATCGGTCGAAATATGAATCAAACGAACACCATGCTTTTCACAGGCTTTCGCCAAATTTGTTGTTCCTACTACATTTACTTCATAAGTAGCCAATTTATCACTTTCAGAAGTATCTACTGCCGTATAAGCTGCTGCATTGATACAATAATCAAAATGTTGAAGCTCAAAAAGCTCATTTACACGCTTCGAATGTGTAATATCTAACTTCTCAAAATCTGTAAAATGAAAATCAAAAGGATAGGCTTTTTTAAGAGCTTGTAATTCTTGTCCTAGCTGTCCATTAGCTCCTGTTACTAAAATCATAATTTGTTTTTATTAAGTAGCCGATAGCTTCCAAACTGTCTAGTTTTTTGAAAATGGCTTGAAAGCTATTTGCTACACCTTTTAATGTTTAAAATGTCTAGTTCCTGTCAAGACCATTGCCATTTCATTTTTATCACACATATCAATCGAATCTTGGTCTTTTATCGAACCTCCCGGTTGAATGACTGCACTAATCCCTTCTTGTGCTGCAATTTCTACACAATCAGGAAAAGGAAAAAAAGCATCAGAAGCCATCACTGCTCCCTTTAAATCAAAACCAAATACTTTTGCTTTTGTGATAGCTTGTTTGAGTGCATCTACACGAGAAGTCTGACCAACACCACTTGCCAAAAGCTGCCCTTGATTTGCCAAAATAATGGTATTTGATTTGGTGTGTTTTACCAATTTGTTTGCAAAAAGTAATGCCTCAATTTGCTCATTAGTTGGTGCTTTTTTGGTTACTGTTTTGAGGTCTTTTTCAGATTCTTTTTTCTTATCTGCATCTTGCGAAATTACACCATTTAATAATGTTTTGTAATGAACATGAGGAAATTCTACCTCATTACGTTTCAAAAGAATACGATTTTTCTTTTTCGATAAAATATTAAAAGCCTCATCTGAAAAGCTAGGTGCAATCAATACTTCAAAAAACAAACTGTGCATTTGTTCAGCAGCTTCTTTGTCCACCTCATTATTTGTAATCAAAACACCTCCAAAGGCAGAAAGTGTGTCAGCAGCAAAGGCTTTTTTGTAGGCTTCTTTTACTGTTTTGGCTGTTGCCATTCCACAAGCGTTGGTGTGTTTTAGGATAGCAAAAGCAGGAGTTTGGTCAGCAGAATCTTTAAAATCATCAATCAAAGCAACAGCAGCATCAATATCAACAAGATTATTATAAGACAATTCTTTCCCATTAATTTGCTTAAAGAGAGCCTCCAAATCTCCATAAAAATAACCTCTCTGATGAGGATTTTCTCCATACCTCAAAGCTCGTCCTTGTTTGATACTTTGTTTGAAAACCAAATTCAAATCATCTCCTTGCGTCGCAACTTGATTTAGATGATTAAAAATAGCTGTATCATAATGCGAACTGGTATTGAATGCCTTGGTCGCAAATTTGCGCCTAGTTTCTAAATTGGTGCTTCCATTTTGTTCTCTTAAAATCTGATTCAGAAAAGTATATTCTTTTTTGTCAGAAATAATAACAACATCATTATAATTTTTGGCTGCAGCACGAATAAGAGCAATTCCACCAATATCAATTTTTTCTATAATTTCGTCTTCACTTGCTCCCGAAGCAACAGTTTCCTCAAAAGGATATAAATCTACAATGACTAAATCAATTTCTGGAATTTCATAACTTTTGGCTTCTTCTTTATCGCTTTCCAAATCACGACGATGTAAAATGCCTCCAAAAACTTTTGGGTGAAGTGTCTTTACTCGCCCTCCAAAAATAGATGGGTAGGAAGTCAAATCTTCAACACGAGCAACCGAAATGCCTTGTTCTTCAATGAATTTTTGAGTGCCTCCTGTTGAGTAAATAGTAACGCCCTGACTAGCAAGCGTTTGTAAAAGAGGCTCTAAGCCATCTTTATAAAATACCGAAATAAGCGCAGATTTGATTTTCTTTTGCATAAGAAGTTTAAAGTTTTGCTCTATGTTTGAATATTCTAATTTTTGATTAATTAAACGTTATCACACTTATTTGCATACAGTTTTTTGTGTATTTGTTTGCTTACAAATGAATGAAAAATTTCCTAATAAGAGGCGTTATTTTTTACTTCAATAACGTTTTTTAGGAAGCCTCAAGATTCAATTTTGTGGAACTGAACATACATGCAAGAATCAACCGTAATAATTTTTATTGTATTAGAATATATTTTCGTACAATATTTCTACAAAACTACATATAAATCTTAAAAATAAAAGAGAATTTTTAATTATTCTTCTCCAAAATATTCTACATAATTTTTTTCAGTTTCAAAAAGAGTAAGAGAATGTAAGACAGCATTTTTTTCAGACAATTCTATAATTTTTGGTGCAAGAATTTTCCAAAATTCCATAATTATAATTTCACAAGAAGGAATTTTGTTTTGTAAAAATTCTACTTCAATATTAAGATTTTTGTGATCAACTTTATCTATAATTTCAGTTCTGATAAGTTTGCCCAACTTCTTCAAATCCAAGACACAAGCTGTTTCTGGATTAATTTTTCCTTTTACTTTTACAATCAATTCAAAATTATGTCCATGAAAATATTGATTCGAACAAATTCCAAATTCTTCTTCATTTTTTTCATCACTCCAAGCAGGGTTAAACAATCGGTGTGAAGCGCAAAAATGTTCTTTTCGACATAAATAAACCATTTTTTTTATCTTTTACTTATTTCTCTTGTTATCTTAAATTTTATTTGAAACCACAAAATTACGCTTATTCTATCAAAATTGATAATTTTATTTTATTCTGTTGTTTTTAAATTAAGAACTCAACTTTTTTTATAAATCATGGTTCACTCAAATTTGTTGTTTAAGAGAAACAAAACTATATTTGAACTATATTTCAGATGAATTATTTTTCAAAACACAATTACTAAAAATATCTTATGGAAAACTCTCCTAAAAAATCTTTTAAACTTGCCCTCCATTGGCAAATTATTATCGGAATGATACTTGGTGTTATTTTTGGAATAAGTGCTGTTTTGATGGGTTGGAGTGATTTTGTTGCTGACTGGGTTCAACCATGGGGAAAGATTTTTGTAAATTCTCTGAAAATGATTGCCATGCCGTTGGTATTTATTTCTTTGATACAAGGAATTGCAAGTATGAGTGATATTTCAAAATTATCTCGTTTAGGAACTCGTACAATAGCTATTTATTTGGTTACGACCGTAGTTGCTATTACTATCGGACTTGCTTTGGCGAATATTATTGAACCAGGGAAAGCATTTTCAGAAGAAAAAAGACAAGAATTTGCGCAAAAATATGCCGAAAAAACAAAATCCAAACAAGAAAAAGCATTAGCTGTAAAAGAGTCAAATCCTTTAAAGCCCATCATTGATATTGTTCCTGATAATGTTGTAAAAGCAGCTACCAATAATCAAAACATGCTTCAAGTGATATTTTTTGCTGTTTTATTTGGCGTTGCTTTGGTAATGATTGACTTCCAAAAAGGAGAAATTATCAAAAAAGGATTCGATGCTCTCAACGATTTGGTTATCAAAATAGTAGAAATTTTGATGCTTTTTGCGCCTTATGGCGTTTTTGCTTTACTTGCTTTTTTGATTGTAGATTTTGCCGAAGGAGATTTGAGTAAGGTAGTTGAGCTTTTCAAAGTGGTCGGTCTTTATTGCTTGACTGTTGTTTTAGGGTTATTCTTGATGATTGTTTTTTATGTTAGTGTGTTGATGATTTTTGCTCGTTATAATCCATTACAGTTTTTTCAAGGCATTGCGCCTGCCCAACTTTTGGCATTTTCGACCAGTTCTAGTGCAGCTACTTTGCCTGTTACGATGGAACGAGTAAACAAATTTTTGGGTGTTCCTAAAGAAATTGTAAGTTTTGTTTTGCCTGTCGGTGCAACCGTAAATATGGACGGAACAAGTTTGTATCAAGGCGTGGCAGCTCTTTTTATTGCTCAAGCCTACGGAATGGATTTGACTTTAGTACAACAACTCGGAATTGTTTTGACGGCTACACTTGCTTCTGTGGGAGCTGCTGCTGTTCCGGGGGCTGGTATTTTGATGCTTGTTATTGTTTTAGAACAAGCCAAAATTCCTTCTGATGGAATCAATCTTATTTTGGGAGTAGATAGGCTTTTGGATATGTGCCGAACGGTTGTCAATGTTACAGGTGATGCAAGTGTTTCGCTTTTGGTAGCCAAATCTGAAAATGAAAGACTGGATGGAGAATAAAATTGCTTTTCAATGATATAATAATCAATTCAATACAGAATCTAATTTATAAAAAATTGGATTCTGTATTGATTTTGCTCGTATTGATTGTTTTATTTATGACGCTTTTCCAATACCTCCATTACTTCATCTATTTTTACATCTTGAGATTTCATCAAGACTAATAAATGATACAATAAATCGCCACATTCTTCCTTAAAACGCTCTTTGTTTCCTCTCATTGCATCAATAACTACTTCAACAGCTTCTTCGCCGACCTTTTGGGCTACTTTATGAACACCTCTTTTCAAAAGTTTGTTGGTATAAGAATTTGTATTTTCCTCTGTATCTTCGCTTCTTTTTTCAATCGTACTTTCAAGATATTGCAAGAAATGAATATTTGCATTATTTTTTTCTTCGCCAAAACAAGTATCTGTTCCTGTATGACAAACCTCTCCTTTTGGCTCTACAAAAACGAGAAGTGTATCCTTATCACAATCTAAGTACATTTTTTTTACATATAAAAAATTTCCAGAAGTTTCTCCTTTTGTCCAAAGACGGTTTTTGGTTCGGCTAAAAAAAGTTACTTTTTGTTCTTTTTGTGTTTTTTCAAAGGCTTCTTTATTCATAAAACCAAGCATCAAAACACGCATTGTTTTGCTATCTTGAATAATGACAGGTACAAGACCGTTTTGCTTTTCGAAGTCTATTTGTTGGCTTTGTATTTTTTCGTTTTTGTTCATTTTGTTTGGGCTGTTGGAAAAGACATAGCTTTTCCCTATTTTTTTTAATTGAGAGAATACAAAAATAAACTATAAAGATAGATTTTTCAAAAAAGAATTTTTATTTACTTCTTTAGTATTGATTATGAATTACGGTTTTTGAATGCAAAATACTGAATATCAATAAATTAAAGCGAAATATTTATTCTTCAAGGAAATTAAAAAAACAGTCGGATAGATATAATTTTGCTCATCTGATTATCATCAAAAAATTACTCTTAATATAAAATGTAGTTTTTGTATCTTTGCATATCTTTCCTTTTTCTATAAAAATAGTTCTAAATTTTTATTAAGAATAAACAGTATCACATCAATAGATAAAAAAATAGAACTTTAATTGAGCTTTTTATCTGACTTTTTTATAAATAAATGAATCAAAAATTACAAAAAAACACTCCTGAATCAACACTTTTTAAACGAATAATTGGGAATATTTCTGGAGGAGATAATCAAACACTTTTGGTATGTATTGGTGGATTACACGGAAACGAACAAGCAGGTTATAATGCCTTAGAGTATCTTGCATCTCATCTGGACGAACGTCTTTTTAATGGACATTTTGTTGCTATTGGAGGAAATTTGCAAGCTCTAAAAGAAAAAAAACGATACTTACAAACCGACTTAAACAGGATTTGGCTCAATGATTTGATTGATAATATTCCACATGATTCAGAAATTTCTGAATATGAAGAGCTTCGTCAGTTGATTGAGGTTTTGCGTGTCATTCCTCATGATACTTACAAACGACGAATTTTGATAGATTTGCATACTACTTCTGCTCCTAATGGCGCTTTTGTGGTCAGAACCACAACAACAGATGACCAACTTGCTAAGTTATTAGAGATTCCTGTTATTCTTGGATTAGATAAAAAATTACAAGGAACTGCCATGACTTATATGGAACAATGGGATTATGAAACATTTGCTTTTGAAGGAGGAACAATAGGAAAAGAAAACTCTGCAAATAATCTTATTTCAGGAGTTTGGCGTATTATGCAGGCTACCCAAATGACCACACAGCCTATTCCAAATTTAGAACATACCTTGGGAAAAACGATTCAAAATGGTGTTCCTAATTATCTAAATTGTGAATATATTCATAAAATACCAGAAAACTCAACATTCAAAATGCTAGAAGGATTTGGAAATTTTGATAGTATAGAAGAAGGACAATTATTGGCTCATCAAGACGGAAAAGAAATTCGTTCGCCATACACAGGTTATGTTTTGATGCCCTTGTATCAAGATGATGGAAATGATGGATTTTTTATTGTAAAATAATACTAAACAATTCTTATTTCTACTATTTTTATTTTTACTCTCATTTACCAACTTCTAATTGCTGTCATGAAATATATATTTTCGCTTCTGTTGCTCTTAGTAATTACTGTTTTGACCTTATTTGCTTCCCAAATTATTGGAATGTTTTTTATTTCGATAGTTTATGATATTCCTGTTATGGAATTTGCAAATCAGATGCAAGACATAAATGCACACCCAGAGCTTCGTACACCTGTTTTGCTTTTGCAAGGTTTTACACAGCTTGTTAGTTTTTTGGGAGCTGCTTTGTTTTTTGTCAAATATATTTACAAATTCAATCAAGCAAATCCAAATAATGGAGCTGTTCATGTAATGAATCCTAATTTGGCGCAACATTTTTTAGAAGAGCCTTTTTTGAAAAGGCACAAAACTCCTGTTTTTATTTTTCTACTTGTGGTTTTCCTTGCCATTTTTGCTTTTCCTGCTGTTTGGCTAACAGGCGCATTGAATGGGGCAATAGAATTTCCAGAGTTTTTGAAATGGTTGGAAAATTGGATGCGAGCGCAAGAAGATACAGCTCAAACACTTACTCTTTTTATGACTGATTTTGCTTCTCCTTCGCAGGCTGTTTTAGGCTTTATAGTAATTGCTGTTTTTGCTGGTCTGACTGAAGAAGTCTTTTTTAGAGGCGTAGTACAACCTATTTTTCAAAATCTTACCAAAAATAAACACGCAGCTATTTGGATAAGTGCTATCATTTTTAGTGCTATTCATTTTCAGTTTTATGGCTTTATTCCTCGTATGCTTTTGGGAGCTTTATTTGGTTATTTGTATATTTATACCAATAATATTACTGTTCCGATTTGGGCGCATATTCTTAATAATGGGCTTACACTGGTCTTATTTTTATTTATTGATAAAGAAATGCTAAATGCCCCAAAAATGGAAGGAACTGATTTTGCTACAATGATTCCACTAGGTATTTTGAGTATTTTGCTTTGTATTGGAGTTTTAAGATTTATCAAAAAAACAATGGAAAAAGAAGTGGATAAAAATACGAAGTAAAGAAAATTAAGTAGTATAGTTTAATTGTTGTATAACTTGTTTATATTCAATATTTTATAGATAATTTTTTTGCAAAAAGTATCAAAAATCTAACCCACAACTTTAGTTGTGGAAACAAGAACAAAGTATTTTTTCTAACGGTTTTAACCGTTTTGTTTGTCATAAAAAATCTTAGAAAACCGTTGAAACGGTTAGCAAGCTGCTAGTTAGACTTTTCCCACGATTGAAATCGTGGGTTAAATTTAGCAAGCCTTTTGCAAAAGTAAATTAAAGTAAAACATTGATAATCAAAAAGTTAAATACCGAGTTCATGTTAATTATTATTTAGAGTATTTTCAGTTTTACAAAAAATCTAGTATTTTTATACTATTCTGTTACTTTCTCCTTCAAAAATCATTTTATAAATAGTTTAATCTGAATAATTTAGTAAAAAATACGATTATGTTCAAAAAATCAGCACGTCTTCCCAAACACAAAAAATTTGAATTTCAACCTCGTTTTTATAATCCAGATAAAGAAGATTTAAACAAACGCAAACGTTGGGCAGAAGCCGAAGAGCGATTAAAACAATTAGAAAAAGATGAGGCAAAAGACGAATTAAATCAGCTTAGTAATTATAATCAAGAAAGCTCTGCTTTGAAGGGTTCGTTTGGGCGAGCAACAACAAAACGCAAAACTCTTTTTGGAAATATGTCGGTAGTTGTCTTGATAGTTTTGCTGGGAGCTTCTGCTTATGTTTTTGCTAATTTGGGAAGTGGTGGAAAAGATTTGGGCTGGGAGGTTTATACTATTCTTTTGCTTGTTCCTGTCTATATTTTATTTCGTATTCGTGCAAATTCCAAAATTAAGAAAGATGACTAAAATATAAATT
This sequence comes from uncultured Cytophagales bacterium, assembly GCA_937136415.1. Taxonomy (GTDB): domain Bacteria; phylum Bacteroidota; class Bacteroidia; order Cytophagales; family Bernardetiaceae; genus Bernardetia. The sequence continues at coordinate 33,203 of CAKZOK010000146.1, forward strand.
TTTAGAGTACTGGACATGAGTTAAAAAGTTGTTGGTGTCGCTACGCTAAAACACCAACGAACGGTGTTTTTCCCTGTTCTGTGACTCACAGAACAGCAAATACATCTAGTGTCCAGTACTCTAATAATAAATAGTTATCTTTTATTTTAACTAGACAAACTAAGAGGCTATTTTGTTTAATTATTTTTTTTAAAAAAAAATACTATAAAACCATATCTTATCAAATTACACTTTTTTTACTAAAAATTAAAATATTTATTTGCAATACTGCAAAAAAATATTTTACCTTTGCGCTGCGAAAGGGGTGGATATAAAAAAAAGCCTTTATACACTCTTTAAACGCATACTTTTGTTAGTAAAGCCTTAAAAAACATACGGATTTGTTGCTTATTTGTATCTCAAAACCAACAAATCAATGAACCTAATAAAAGTATCAATTAGACAAAAAAGTATCTCAAAAGATAGGAAAAGCCTATATTTTGACTTTTATCCACCAATAGAGAAGGATAACGGAAAATTACAACGTTTTCAGACCTTAGGACTGTATATTTTTGAGTTTCCAAAATCTGAAAATGAAAAAAAACATAATAAGGAAACTTTAAATATCTCTCAAAAGTTAAGACAAAAAAAAGAGTACGAATTGAATAGATTAGAAATTTATTCGGATTCCGAAAAGGAAATAATCAAAAAGAAAGAAATAGAAAAAGGTAGCTTTATTACATTTTTTGAAAATTTAGCATCCGAACCCAAAAGGAAAGAATTAAAATATTCTTTCAATCATTTTAAGGAATTTGTAGGTAAAAAAGAAGTAAAATTTAATGAGATTAATCCGTATTTTTTGGAACAATTTAAAAAGTACTTAGCCAAAACAAACCTACATCAAAATTCAAAATTTCGTTATTTTTCATATTTAAAAACTGTTTTGAATGAAGCTGCAAAACAAGGATTTATACAAAAAAGCGTTTTTGAGTTTGTAGCTAATCCACCGAAAAAGAAAACGAATAGAGAATTTTTATCTATTTCTGAATTGGAATTACTGTCAAAAGCTGAATGTAGAAATATAACAACAAAAAAGGCTTGTTTATTTTCGGCTCTGACTGGTTTAAGGTTTTCAGATATTAAGAAACTTGTTTGGAATGAAATAATAGAAAATGAAAAAGGTTTTTTTATAAAATACACTCAAAAGAAAACTAATAATTTTGACTATCTACCAATATCAAAAAATGCTTTCTCTTTATTAGGAATAAGGCAAAAAGGAATGGATAGAATCTTTCCGAAGTTATGGAATGATAAGACAAAAAACAGCCCTTTAAAAGAGTGGATTAGGAAGGCAAACATACCCAAACATATAACTTTTCATTCATTCAGACACACTTTTGCGACAATTCAAATAGAATTAGGAACTGATATTTATACAGTCAGTAAATTATTAGGACACACAAACATCCAAACAACCCAAATTTATGCAAAGGTAATTGACAAAAAGAAATCCGAAGCATCCGACAAAATGGACACAATTAATTTATTTTAAAACAGAAAAAACCGTATCTCAAAAAGGTACGGTTTTTTTGGCTATTTGGAAACAAATTCAAAAGAATTGTATTTTTATTTCTTACTGAAAATTTCTTTGTGTTTTCTAATTGTTTGGATGCGTTCGTTTTGAGAGTTTGGGAACTGTTTTAACATTTCTCTATTGTAGCTTTCCGAAAAAACAGCAAATCCATTTTCTACTTGCAATTTTTTAGAGAAGGATTTTATTTCTAAATTTTCACTTTCTTTAAATTTTACATTTTCGTTTTGTCTTGCTGCTCTCAAAATTGCTTTTCCTTTTTCTGTTAAAAATGTTTGTTCTGACAAAGGTAAAAAACTTTTATCTTTATCTGTCAAAAGGTATGCTAAATTTTCCATTCTTATATATATTTTAGTAAATAATTTTTAATATTAATAAATCAATAATCATACCAAATTAACATATTTTTAGACTATTTATAAACTATTTTAATACTTCATTCGTTATATATGTAGGTTTGGTATTTTAAATTGGTTTTGAAGGCTACAAAGTAAAATTTGTAGCCTTTTTAATGCTTAATTTTAAGCTATCAAATCCTTATTATAATGGAAAAATAAATGTATCTAATCCTTATAATAGTGGATAAAAAAGGCTTTACCTTTGGACTTCAAAGGTAAATTCAAAAAAGGCTAAAAAAGTACGTTTTTGATAGCTTAAAGCGTGTTTTTTGACAAAACGAATGAATTAAAAAACCTATAAAAGTATTGTGTTAGCATTTGATAAAAATTAGATAAAAAAAATACCTACTCTTAATTAAAAAAGTAGGTAAAATTTAGTTATTCCGAAGTCTTATTTTTTGGGTATCAATTCATTGATTTTACTCAATAAATATTCCTTATCCAATTCCAAAACTTCAAAATCCTTAGCTATCAATTTATCTAATTTTATGGTGCATCCGAAAAGGTTTTTTAATTTTTCATATATATAAAAAGGTTTTTTCTTTTGATTACTGGATACTGTCCCGATAGCTATCGGGATGGATACTGGATACTAAAATTGTGAAAAATTCACAAGTTAAAAAATTTATTGAAAATTGATATTTAATAATAAAATTTTCAATGCTCAAACTTCTTCAGAGAATCCAGTATCAAGTAACAAGTAACAAGCAACAAGCAAAAAGCAAAAAGCAAAAAAATATGAAATTTACTTTACATAAAACAGATGCGAACTCAAAGGCAAGAATGGGAACGATTGAG
>CAKZOK010000147.1 GCA_937136415.1 uncultured Cytophagales bacterium
TTGTTTTTTTAGGTGCTAAGAAAGTTAAATTTTGAGCTAATTTCGTCATTACTTTACTGTTATAATTTCTTTAATATTTGTCGTGTATCTTGGTGATAGTCGTTCTTGACGCATTTTCCAAGTACGCTCCAAATCTTGATTCCCAAGTTTTATTTTGTAATCCTTATACTTTTTATTAATCCCATCAATAGCTGTCATTAAAGGTTTGTGCTTAGGATTTTCATGCTCAAATATATGCAACTGATGATTATAAGTAGGCACCAATCCTGTAACAATAACACCTGCACGTTTATATTTGATGCCTTTCTTAAAGATTGATGACACAGCCTCAACTGCATGCTTACAAATAGTTAGTGATGAGTCTGTAGGATAAGACAGTTTTACTACTTTACTTGCACGATGTTGTTGCAGTTGCTTTTTATGTCTATCGCTACTCAACATCACAATAATCATGTGGCAACTAGATTCTTGTTTTCGTAATTTTTCGGCGCAACTTGTTGCAAACGTTGAGATACGCTCTTTAATATTATCAATATCTGAATATGTATATTCGAAACTTCGTGTGGTTGCAATAGCTCGTTTGGTTTTAATTTCGTCCAATTTTAAGGTTGGAATACCTTCTAGGTCTTTTTTAAGTTTCCACTCGGTGATTGAAAAACTCTTCCGAACCCAATCATCAGATAATTGAGTGAAATCAAACGCTGTTTTACAGCCTTTGAGTTTTAATCGTTTTTGTAAGCCACGACCAATGCCCCAAACGGATTCTATTTTTATCCATTTTAGAGCTTTTATTCGTTTTTCTTCTGGGTCGTTATGGATAGAAGAATCTTCCCAACCGTTTCCTAAATCCGATTCATACGAATAAAAACAAACCAAACGACCTTCGTAAAGAAGTCCAAAACCTTGTGCAGGTTTTCCATCATGTTCGTGGATTTTTGGAAGCCCATCTGGAAATTTATAATTGATAGAATAAACATCGTGCGAATAAGGAAGCTCTATAAAATCTAATTCTGGAAATACCTTTTTCATCTCTAATCTTACAAATTTATCCATTCCATAATTATCATCAATATGTAAAAAACCACCTCCAATCAAATAATTACGTAGATTTTGGGCTTCTTGTGAAGAAAAAACAACATTTCCATGTCCTGTCATGTGTACAAAAGGATAGCTAAAAAGTTCTGCACTTCCTACTTCTACTACTTCTTCATCTTTTGCTATTTGCGTTCTTAGGTTTTCATTACAAAACTCTATCAAATTTGGTAAAGAAGTTTTGTTGGAATACCAATCTCCACCACCATTGTATTTTAGTTTTGCTATTTTATAAGTAGCATTTGGTTTTAGAATAGATTTATTAGGAACGAATGAAAATAAAGCTAGAGTAAGAACAATTAGTATATATTTCATATTATTTCAATTACGAATTAAAAATTACGACCTGTGCAAGCAAGCAGCGAAGCTACTTACAAATACATTTTTAAACCACAGATATTGAAGAGGTAAAAGAGAAATAAATAATAATTGAAATTCCCTAATTCCTAACTCCCATTTCCTAAAACCTATTAATACTGTTCAGAGCCATACAAGAATAAAGTGCAGCCGTTTCGGTTCTTAATCTATACTCCCCCAAACTAACACACTCAAAACCAGACTGTTGCGCTTGATGCGCTTCTTCAGGTGAAAAACCTCCTTCACTGCCTATCATTACCAAATAATACGCATTTTTGGTAGCACATGTTTCCAAAACGGCATTTTTATCTGTGGGTGTGTAAGCAATAAAACGTTGAATTTCTAATGTTTCTTCTCCATGTTTTGTCTGATTTTTTCGGTCAGAATGATATTTTTTTATGAAATCTTTAAACTCTCTAGGAGGGTTTATTCGTGGAAGAGTAGCACGCAATGACTGTTTGATAGCAGCAATACTTTTTTTGATTAGTCGGTCTGATTTGAGGTGATTATATTCACTTCTACTTGTTTCGATAAATGAAATTTCGTCGACTCCAATTTCAATGGCTTTTTCTAAAAACCATTCTATTCGGTCATTACTTTTAGTTGCAGCAACAGCAATATGAATATAAAAAGGACGTTTTGGCTCTGTATCCATCATTTGGACAATCTCTATCAATGAATTTTTGATATTTGGAGAAAGTACTTTTCCCTTTGCCAAAATTCCCTTTCCATTTACGATATTCAGAATATCGCCCTCTTTTACTCTAAGCGTTTTGAGATGTTTGGCTTCTTCCTCTGGAAGCGTAATTTGTTGTCCGAGTTCTAAATCAGGATAGAAAAAATAAGTATCCATATAAATCAGTTATCAGTTACCAGTGAATACAAAATTACATTCTTTGATTTAATTCTCAATCAACATAGGCAAACTGGTTTAAAAATAATAATAATTGTCCACTCACTGCGTGGACTATCTTTTAACAAAAAATTCTAATCTTTCACAATTCTTCCTTCGCATTCTATGGCTTCATTTCCTACAAAAGATTTCCAAATTTGTTTGTGAGGGTTAAAAATGATGGCGTATTGCCAATGATTAGAGAAAAAACGTTGTTGTGTTCCCATATCTGTACCCGACATAAAAACGGAAAGATTATTTGGGTGTGTATGATACCAGCCTATCATTTGCCACTTTTTGTCTTCATCTTTATCCAAAATTTCATCAAATTCATCTAGCATTTCTTTCCAAACTTCATGATTCATCTCCAAATAAGCCGAACTTCCTTTGGCTTGCTTTCCTGCTAGAGCTTCTTCTACCACACCATACATAAGATTTTTTTTCTTATCAAAAAATACTTTTCCCAACAAAACGCCACCTTGTTCGACAATATTTTGTTGTGTTGTTTTACCCCAAGCAATGTGTTCAAAAATCTGTTTTATAGCTTTTGGCTTAATATAGAGTTTTGTGTTTTTGGCATCGTTTTTACTTTTTGAATTGAGAGCAGGCTCAATCAAAAAAGACGGTTCAGTCTGATTTTCAGGCTTATAGGCTTCTGAAACTGTATTTATTTTGAATTTTGACAAAATTGAAATCGTTTTTGGTCTTTGTATAGTTACAACTAAAAAAATAATATATCTACTAACAATACACTTAAAAGTAAGCAAATTTATTGAAAATGCCGTATGTTTGTATCAAAATTTTTAAAATACAGATTTTATACACTCAAATTATCGCTTGTAGGGATAATAAAAGCACTCAAAATGACTCTATAATTTTGAAAATTAATGTGAAAACAATCACAAAAAATATCCTTTACTTTTGATAAGTAATCAAAAAAACATTGTTGTTGTTTGTTTTCATACAAATGACTTATACACAAAACCTAATTCAAAAAAATGAAAATTCATAAAGAAGGCTATGTCAGTCTATTAATTATTACTATTTTTGCCTCTATCATAATTGGAGCAGGCTATTATTTTTCAAGTTCTTTTTCTAATCCTGAATTAATAGAATCAATAGCAGTTGTGATTGGAGTTGCATTTTTCTTGATTGTACTTCAATTTTTCAGAAATCCAAATGTACAAGTAGAACGAAATGAAAAACATATCATTGCGCCTGCTGATGGAAAAGTTGTAGTTATTGAAGAAGTAGAGGAAACAGAATATTTTAATGAAAAACGTCGTCAGATTTCAATTTTCATGTCGCCTATTAATGTTCATGTTAATCGTAATCCATTGTCAGGAATTGTTACTTATTTCAAATATCACCCTGGAAAATATTTAGTAGCTTGGCACCCAAAAGCAAGTACAGACAACGAGCGCACAACTGTTGTGGTAAAGCAGCCCAATACAAATACAGAGATTTTGTTTCGCCAAATTGCTGGTGCGCTTGCTCGTCGTATTTGTTGGTATGTAAAAGAAGGGCAACCTGTTTTGCAAGGAGAAGAGTTTGGCTTTATCAAATTTGGTTCTCGTGTTGATATTTTTGTTCCTCTTGATGCAGAAATTAATGTAAATTTAGACCAAAAGACAAAAGGTGGGAAAACGGTTATTGCTACTTTGAAATAAAATTTCTGGTTCTTTCGACATTTTAACGTAAAAATAATATCTTGTATTTTGTTTAAGTCTGTACCATTAGGTCTGACTTAAACAAAATAAACCTTTCTAAACTGCAAATTTTATTATTAACTGGAGTTACGTAGAATCTTGTACTACTATATTGTAAGACAAATTTGCAAACCGTGTTCTGTGGCACACAGAACAATAAGTGCGTAACTCCAGTTATTAACTCGGTCAGACTTACACTACAAAATAAAATAGTCTTCGACAAAGTATAATAGGTTGTTTGGTTGTTGGTGTCGCTTTGCTAAAACACCAAAAACGGCATTGATAAAAATCATACTTTATACAACATCGTCTAAAAAAAAGTTATTTTTTAAAAAGACAAATCGCTAAATTATCAGAAGAACCAAATTTCTTACCCCCCTACTCTGCCTAATTTCTTAAAATAGCTTTATTTAATATTCTTATCATTGCATAAATATTTCAAAATGAATTTGATAAGACAATATTTTTTTAGAATTTTGCACTCCCAAACAAAGTATTTCATTCATTTTTTAAAACATTTCAACATTTATGAAAAAGATTAAGCCAATCTACATATTATTTCTTTTTGCAGCTATTAGCTCTTATGGTCTTTGGGCATGTACAGGAACAGGAACTAGCGAAACAACATCAAATGCAGATTCTACTCAAATTGAAGAGGTTGAAGAACCAGATACTCGCCCTGTTTCTGCTGCCATAGATACTAATTTTTATATCAAAGCAACGATTCAAGACACAGAATATAACTTTAATTATTTGCCTCTTGATGGTAAAGACGGTTATAATTTGATGAAAACTAATTTATTTAGAATCGAACGTTGTGCCGATGACCATTGTAAGCAAAATTTTTATCTTCAAGCTCATAATTTTGACTTCAATCAAACACCTCCTTTTACATTAATTGAAAGTGAAGAAGGAAAAACAAGAAAAGATATTATTATCAATTTTATTCTTACAAACAATCAAGGGAAATTCAAAAATCAGTGGAAAAATGCTCAAAATTTTGAAATGACCATTAATAAAATTGATGGTGAGATTTATGAAGGGACTTTCAAAGGAGAAGTAGAAGAATTGAATGCAAAAAACCCAACACCTCAAAAAATCACTGGCTCTTTCCGTACAAAAATGATTATAAGAAAGCCTACTGCCTAATTTTGACTTTTATTTGTATAAATTCAATTCAAAATCATCTAATTAAGGTACAAAAAATTTAATACGCAAAATTGTCTTATCTTTGTGCCTTTATTTATTTTAAAGAAAAAATTAATTTCAATTTCTCAATTTCAATTTCATTATGAAAAATAAATTCACTACTTCATTTTATCTTGTGCTTGTTTTAGTAATTTCTTTTGCTGCTCTTACAGGTTGTAACCCAAAAGAATCTAAAAATGCAAGTGCCTCAACCACTTCTTCAAACTCATCAAGCTCTTCGAATGAAGGCGATATTGCTTATATCAATATTGATTCTCTGACTGTTTATTATGATTTTTATGTTGAGGTAAAAGAACGTTCTGAAAAAAATCAAGTAGAAGCCAGCAGACAATTTCAACAACAAGAAATCCAATTACAAAGCGAAGCTGAAAGTTTTCAAAAACGTGCCTCTCAAGGGCTTTTGTCTGAGAATGCTGTAAAAAAAGAACAGCAAGACCTTCAAACAAAATATCAAATGTTAGAAAGACAAAAAGCATCAAAATCAGAGGCATTGATGTTGCAAAATGGAAAAGATATGGATCAAATCTTTGCTAATATTGAAAATGTTTTGGAAGAATATAAAAACGAAAAAGGTTATAAAGTAGTTTTGGGAACTCAAAAAGGAGCTGCAACTATTCTTTATGCAGACAAAAACTTGGATATTACTAAGCCTGTTTTGGAACTCTTAAATGCAAAATATAAATCAGAACAAGATAGTACAGCAGTAAACTAAAATTCGTTCTTTTTCCAAAAAACGGTCTATATATTTATTATAGACCGTTTTTTTTATGGTTTATTTACTACTAAATTTATTCTACTCTTACACCCACTACCAAAATATCGTCCGTTTGTTTGAAGTTTCCTTGCCACATTTTTAGAGCTGCATCTAATTTTTCTTCCTGCTCTTTTGCTGATAAATAATGATATTCTAACAAAAATTCTCTAAAACGACGGCTCATAAACTTACGATTTTCTTCTCCTCCAAACTGGTCTGGAAAACCATCTGTATAAAGATAAAAAATATCATCTTTTTGATAATCAATGGAATGAGTTTGAAAGTTTTTTTCTTTCACTTTTGTTGTTCCCATATTTCCAATAGGATAACGTGTTGCTTTTATTTGATGGATTTGATTATCTCTAATAAAACATAAATCTAATTTTGCAGCAGCATAATTAAGCACTTTTTTTGTTTTATCAATACTAAAAATTCCTATATCCATTCCATCTTTTCGTTTGGATTCATCAGAAAATGTTTCCTCTAATTTTTTATCCAAAAGAGTTAATATTTCTGCTGGCTCTTCTATATTGCTTTCTCTAATAATTTGATTCAAAATTGAATTGGTCATCACTGTCATGAATGCCCCTGGAACTCCATGCCCTGTACAATCAATGACTGCAAAAGTAATAATATTAGTTTCTTTATTTTCATAAAACCAATAAAAATCTCCACTCACTACATCACGAGGGCGATAAAAAACAAAAGCATCTTCAAAATAAGATTTTATTTCAATGGGATTTTTTAAAATAGCTTGCTGGATTTTGAAAGCATATTGAATACTATCAGAAAGATGCCCAACTGTATCTTGTAATGCTTCCTTTTGCAACTGTACCTCTCTATATGCCCTTGCCTTTAGAAAAGAAGAAACTGCATGTTCGGTAAAACGCTGCAACTGGCGAGATTCTGTAAGAGAAAATGAACGCTCCTCTTCAAAATCAAAAACTAATATTGCTTCTGGAAAATTTCCTATTAAAATTGGGATAACAAGCGAAAAACGAGGTGTATAGGGTGGGAGCAAATATTCTCTATCTGTTGGATATACTTTATAAAAATAACGAGCCAAAGGCACACCCCATTTGAAATAATTAATTGTTTTGTCAAAAGAAAGTTTTTCAGGCAAATGATGTGCATAACCTTGTGGAACTGCAACATGAAAATAATCTTCTTGATAATACAAAAAATATCCTTTATTGGTATCCTTGATAAGTGTTAGAGCTTGCTGCAAAAGTGTATTCAAAACATTATCAAAGGTAACTTGCTGATTTACACTTGCTACAATTCTATCAATGACAGCCAACTCTGACGCTTGATTTTGAGTTTGAGTTGTTTGGATAAGTAATGCTTCGGTACGGCTTTCGACAAGTTCCTCTAATTTTTGACGCTGATTTTCGATAATTCCTGCTCTCCATTTATAAACAAAATAAGCAATTAGGACAAAAAGAAACGCCAAAGCCACCCAAAACCAAATAATTTGAGTTATTTTTGGTTCAATGATAAATGCAAAACTTGTTCCCTCTTTGTTCCACACTCCATCACTATTGGCAGCCTTTACTTGAAAAATATATTCTTGGGGAGGCAAATCACCATAAAATACCATTTTTTTGTTTGTTGTTTTCCATTCTTTGTCATATCCCTCTAATTTGTATTTATAACGTACTTTTTGAGGCGAAACAAAAGTAAGGGCATCAAAATGGATTTCCAAATTATTATATTTAGAAGGAAATACTATTTCTCCATTTTTATTTGTTTTTTTTCTTTTCCAATCATTTCCATTTTCATCAAAAATATGCTCTACTACCACATTGGCTTTAGGCAAAAGAGTATTTAATTTGGTATAATTGAAAGACGAAAAGCCTTGTGCTGTCGGAATCCAAATATTTTCATTTTTGTCGGCTGTAATGGTCGGATAGGCAAGCGAAGCACAATCACTACTTTGAAGCCCATCATTTTCATCATAAGCAATAATATCCAAGCTATCTGTTTTTTGAGCAATCCAATTTCTAAAATTATCATTCGAAACTGCCCAAACTCCATCATTGCTGGTAAACCACCACATCGAAGTTACCTTTAAAATAGAATGAATTGCATCGCTAGACCAATGATTTGTTGATTTTGGAGTTATTATTTTTCCATTATTGTATGTCGAAATTCCATTTTTTGTTCCTATATAAATTATATTCTTCGAAGGCTCTTGATACAAACTAAGAACTAAATTATCAGCCAAACCATCTTGCGTAGAAAAAGAAAAAAAAGACGGCGGTGCATTATTTTCTTGATATGGATTGTCTATTAGCAAAATCCCATTGTCTTCTGTTCCTAATAATATTTGCCCATTTTGCGTTTCTAAAATAGAAGTCAAATTATTAGAAGCCAACCCTTGTGAAGTTGTATAATTTGTAAACTTTTGTTTTCCTGTTTTATTATCATCAAGAATAGTCAATCCTTCTGTTGTTGCGATAATAATTTTATTTGGATTTATTCTACTGACTTGAATTGCTCTCACAAAATTTCCTACCAGCCCTTTTTTTGCATCAAAAATAGTCATTTGTTGGGTTTCCAAATTATATTTGGCTATTCCACCTCCATACGTTCCTATCCAAAAAATAGATTGATTACGCTCATTTTTTGTCGCTGTAATACTTCTGACATGATTGTGAGGCAGACCATCTTTTATTGTCAAATATGAAAAAGTACTATTTTGATTTAAAATAGAAATTCCATCGCTTTGTGTTCCTACCCAAATTTGGTCTTGATTTTTTTTATCCAAAACATCTTCAGAATGAACATAAATGCAATTTGTAAGATTGTCTGAAAGCCCCTCTAAATTAGAATAAGGTGTAAATTTGGTGTCATTTAGGCGCAAAAGCCCTCCTCTATTCATTCCAACCCACAAACTTCCCTCTTTGTCTTCAAAAAGAGCAGTTATACTATTGCTTGCCAAGCCCTCTTTTGTTGTTAGAGTTTCCCATTTTTTTGATGCAGGAATATAACGCAACACCCCTTTGCTATTTGTTCCTACCCAAAGTGAGCCTACTTTATCTATAAGTAAGGTATTGATGGTTGTGTGTTTGATGTATTTATTATTCTCAAGTTGATTAAAATTTTTCAATTCTTTTTTTTCTTGATTCCAATAAAAAAGCCCGTTTGCAGTTCCTATATAAATATTATTATTTTTATCAATCTCTAATGCCAATATTTGTAAAGTAGGCAAAGGCAATGCAACAGGTACAATTTTGCCAGCCTCTAAATCAAACTTAGCTAGTCCTTCATCTGTTCCAATCCAAAGTATATTTTGTCCATTTTTGGTATCTTTTAAAAGCGCATTTATTTTCAAATTTAATAATCCTTCTTTCTCTGTATAATTTCTAAAAATATTTCGGCGATAACGACTAAGCCCTGTTGGAGTTCCTATCCAAATACTTTCTTCCCATTCTTCCAAAGACAAAATAATATTATTTGTCAAATCTTTTTGTGTATCAAAATTCTTAAATGTCAGAAAATTATAATTAGAAAGTCCTTCTCCGTTTGTTCCAATCCACAAACCATCTTGTTGTGTATTTTTGACTACCGAAACAAAATTATCAGGGATTCCATTATTTTTAAAATCTGTTGGAGAAGAAAACACAATAAACTCTGTTCCATCAAATTTTACAAGCCCATTGTGTGTGCCTATCCATAAATATCCATCATCAGATTGTGTAACTGAAGTAACACTATTTTGAGGAAGTCCATCTTTTTTTTGCCACGCTGTTTGGCTATACTGTGTTATTTTTTTAGATGGCAAAAGAAATGACTGACCATAAGAAGAAAAAATAAATCCAAAACTAACCCCATAAGACAATAAAATACATATAAAAAAAGCCTTTAAATAAGATAAAATAAAAGATAAATGAGATAAAATTTTAGTAAATATAGAAAACACTTTGGTTAAATATGGATTAGTTTTTTGATTGATAGCTAAACTATAAGACAAATTACGATTAGTTTTTGAATAATTTGTGTTAGAGTTCTATTTTTTTACTTAATTTTGTAAACTCTATCAACAAATATAGCACAAAGATTATGACAGTTATTCCTTATAAAGACCAAACTAGCTCTAAAAAAGACCAAGTAGCCAAAATGTTCGACAATATATCGAATAACTACGATTTACTCAACCGAATACTTAGTGGTGGAATAGATATTATTTGGAGAAAAAAAGCCATTTCTTATCTAAAATCCGAACGTCCTAAAATTATGCTTGATGTAGCAACAGGGACTGGAGATTTTGCCATTGAAGCCTACAAAAAACTAAAACCAAAAAAAATAATTGGTGTGGATATTTCGGCAGGTATGCTTTCTCATGGAAAAGAAAAAATAAATAAATTAGGTCTTCAAAATACTATTGAATTAGAACTGGGAGATTCTGAAAACTTACCTTTCGAAGATAATAGTTTTGATGCTGTTACAGTTTCCTTTGGAGTAAGAAATTTCGAAAATTTGGAAAAAGGATTGGCTGATATTTATAGAGTTTTGAAAAAAGGTGGTTCACTTGTTGTATTAGAGTTCTCACAGCCAGAGGCATTTCCTATCAAACAATTCTATGAATTTTATTCGGCTCAAATACTCCCAAGAATTGGAAAAACAATTTCTAAAGATACTTCTGCTTATACTTATTTGCCCGAATCTGTGGCTGCCTTTCCTTATGGAGAAGATTTTCTTCAAATTATGCAAAAGGTAGGTTTTGTTTTTACACGAGATGAAACACTTACTTTTGGCATAAGTTCGATTTATTATGGAAAAAAATAAGACTTCTTATTTTTTTATATTTCTAGCTGTTGTAATTTATACTGAATATTCATTTCGTAATTTTTAATTCGTAATTGTTCTTTATTATGAAAATTAGACAAAAAAATAGTTTATATTCATCTTTTAATACTGCTTCTTTAGCAAGTTTATTTTTTATTGCATTTTTTATCTTTTTCTTTACAAATGTATCTTTTGTTTTGGCTCAAGATACCAACAAAAAAAAACCTGTCAATCAAGATAAAAAACTAAAAGACAAAAGTTTGAATATTCCTAATTACGATTCGAAGCCTTTGCATTATGGTTTTATTTTGGGAATGCACTATGCAACTTTTAAAATAAATTATTCAGATTATTTTGCACAAAATGAAGACACAACTATTGCACTATTGCCTCAACGAAGCTTTAGCAATTTTGCCGTCGGAATGGTTATTGACCTTCCTATCGGAGAACAATGGAACTTTCGATTTACGCCTACTGTCGGATTGTACGAGTATAGCGTGATACACAAACAACTAGAACGCTCCACAGGAGCATATATCGACACAAAAATACCTGTTGAAAGTGTGTTTTTTGATTTTCCAATTTTAATGAAATATAAATCATTGAGAAGAAATAATAACCGTATGTATATGGTTGCTGGGCTTGTGCCTAGTATAAAAGTAGGTGGAAAAAAACAACGTAACAATAAAGAAGCCTTCGGAATGGAGGATTATAATTTGGAGGTTACTTATGGATTAGGCTGGGACCATTATTTTAGCTTTTTCAAATTTGCGCCCGAGATTCGCTTTACACACGGCATCGCAAATATGAACCTACGCAATCAAAGTGTTTACTTTAGAAATATCGAAAAAATGACTACTCATAAAGTATCTTTATTATTTCATTTTGAATAAAAATAAATTTACAAAATAATTGCAACAATTATTATTTGAAGGAAAAGACATGTCTTTTCCTTTTTTTGTGTCTTTATTTTATTTAGAATCATTCTAACTAACTTTTACATTGGCAAGATAATTGAATTATTTACAGTAAAATTATAACAAAACAAAGTTTATTTATTTTACTACTCTAAATTTTATTTTGAATACTCACTAAAAAGAAATTATTATGATTACCATTCGCAATTATATTTTATCAGCTTTTTTATTGGTTTCGGCTTTTGGTTGTACGGCTTTTTCTCAAACTGAAAATGCAAATAAAGAGGCAGGAAAAATGTTTTCTGTTTCAGAGGCTTCTTCTATTGGAGAAGAAAAAAGAGAGGAAAAAACTAGAGATACTAAAACTATTTCTTCGAAAGAAAGAAATGAATTTGTAGCTTCTATTCTAAAAACAGCTACGGATTTGGAAGATGTTCCTTATGTTTATGCAGGCAAATCACCAAAAGGTTTTGATTGTTCTGGTTTTGTATATTATGTATTTAAAGAGCATAATATTGCTCTTCCTGCCTCTTCAAAAATGTATGATAATATCGGTAAAACGATTGCACTAAAAAATGCTCAAAAAGGAGATATTATTTGCTTTACAGGCACAGACCCAAATATTAACCGTACAGGACATGTCGGAATTGTGGTAGAAAACAAACCCAATAAACCCATTAAATTTATTCATGCAACTTCTGGAAAAAGGTATTCAGTAGCTTACAGTACTCTTGCAAAAGATGGTAAGGGGCATTATGCCAAGCGTTTTCGTTCTGTTCGTAGAGTTAAACAAAAAAAATAATTACAAAATCTTATAGATTTATATTGACATTAAAAAAGAACCAAAACTTAATTTGTTTTGGTTCTTTCTTTTGTAGCAATATTTTACCTTTAACAAATCTGTTTTTTTCTAAAAAACAACTATTCTAACAAAAACATATCTAAGGTAACTTCTCAAAACAATTTACATTCTTTTGGAGAAAAGTAAGCATTAATTTTGCACTCTATTTGAAACAATTTGATTTGTTTTTATTGTTCTAATTTATTCATTTTCAAAACAATAACACAATCAAAAAAATATTTTGTCCACAACTTCCCACTCAAATTAATTATTTCCTCTTCAAAATTAATTTTTACTATAAAATCAGAAAATCCACTCATTTAACTCCTTTACTATCATGAAATCCTCCTTATTTACCCTTCCTATTATTGCGATGAGTTTACTTCTTGTAGGCTTATGTGGTAATTTTTTCTCATCTTCCAACCTCAAAAATCACTCTAACACAAAAGAGATAACTCACTTAAAAACTCCTCTAGGTGAAACTATTGAATTAGAAAACTTCAATAAAAACAAAAAATTAAAAGGAAAATGGATACTTTTAGATTTTTGGGCTTCATGGAATAGCGAAAGTATGAAAGGTAGAAATGTATTAAATGAAGTTTATTCACAATATAATTCCAAAAATCTAGAAATTATATCTGTTTCTTTAGACAATTCGAAAGAACGTTGGCAAAAGGCGATTGCTCAAAATAACTCCTCTTGGTTAGAGGTTTCGGATTTAGAAGGCTGGAAAAGTGTTATTTGCAACAAATATAATGTTTCGACACTTCCCTATCATGTATTGCTCAACCCCAATGGCGAAATTATCAAAACGGCTACTTCTAATCAAGAATTAGTAACAGTTTTGAAAGAAGTATTGTAAAAGAATAAAAATTATTTACTGTACCCTACTTTTTTAAGAATGACTTTTAGTTGCAGAGCAACATTTTAAACTTTACGCTTCTGTCTTTTTTCTACACTCCAAAGGAGCAGCATAGCTAAATATTTTGTTGCGTTACAATTTGAATTTCAAATCAAAAAAAATAGAGTGCAGTAAGAATTATTTTTTTTTGTTTTATATGCGTATAAAATTTCTTTTTTTACACTCATTTTCGGTAATTGCATTTAATTTATTGACATAAAAATTAAATAAAAAAATTATGGTTTCGATAATAATGGGTAGTCGTTCTGATTTGCGAGTAATGGGAGCAGCAGCCGAAGTCTTAGACGAACTCAAAGTAGCGTATTCTTTAACGATTGTTTCGGCACATCGCACTCCCGAACGCTTGTTTGATTTTGCCAAATCGGCAAGAAAAAAAGGTATAAAAGTGGTCATTGCAGGAGCAGGAGGAGCAGCTCATTTGCCCGGTATGGTGGCTTCACTCACTTCACTTCCTGTGATTGGCGTGCCTGTCAAATCTTCTAATTCGATTGATGGCTGGGATTCTGTTTTGTCTATTTTACAAATGCCTTCAGGCGTTCCTGTGGCTACTGTCGCATTAGATGGAGCAAAAAATGCAGGTATTTTGGCAGCTCAAATCCTAGGAGCTTCTGATGAAAAATTAGCTGCTCGTTTGGATAGTTTTAAAGAAAGCCTAAAAGAAAAAGTAATTAATGATGTAGAAAATATAAATGCAAATGGCTGGAAAGAATTAGTTTGATTTCTACACTGAAATAAAAATAATTTCAACTATTATATTTCACAAAATCTTTATCTATATAGCACGTTTTTTTAAATATCATCAAAAAAACTTCCATCTTTATCTTCTTTTTTGGTTTCGTTTTTTTTCTCTTCAAAATCTGGAAAATCATACGTATCCAAATCTTTTTGAGCATCTCCAAAAATCTCATCATCACTTTCTATTTCATCAAAAAAGTTTGCATCAGTAGCTGTTGGAGGGATTTCAATTTTATCTTTCTTATCTAACTCTTTTTCGTTTTCTTCAATTTCATCAAAAAAACTAGCATCAGTGGCTTGAGATGAGGTTTTTGAAACAGAAGGAGTTAGTAAAGTATCCTTTATATCTGCTTGCTCTTTGAAAATGGGCGTTTCTATTTCCTCTTCATTTTGGCTTATTTCTACTTTTTTCTCTACTTCCATCGAAGAGGTTTCTTGAAGAGTATTTTGATAATTTTCTTCTGCTATACTATTTACTTTTTGCTCCTCTGTTGTTTCTGTTTCTACAAATTTATCAAAAGCATTTATAGATTCTGTATCAATATTCAAATTTTCTTTATTCTCATCTTTTTCTATTTCTAAAGCAGCCTGTTTGGCAATCATTTCTTGTTTTTTCTTCTCTAATTTTTCTCTATATTCTTCGTCCAACCAACTACGCAACACCCTACGGTCTGCCGAACGCAATGCAACACCTTGTGTATGAGATTGAATAGGATTTGATTTTGCCAAAAAAAGTGCTGCTGCTTGAAAATATGGATATTTCTGCAAAATCCTTTCAAAATCATTAGCATTTGAAGAATTAATGCAAGAAAAATCTTCTATAAATTTATTAAAATTTGATGAGTTCATAAAGTAATTTGTATATCGTTCCTTTTTAAATGCTGTCTTTAGATAAACTAATATGTAATTTTTACAAAAAAAATCAATTTTCCAAATAAAAATCCATAAATCAATTATTTTTTCAATTATATCTCTAAATTATTTCGTTTTTTATAAAGTCAGATAAATAAAACCTCATTTTTAGTCAAAAATTGAAGTTATTTAAACAACTTTAATAGCTACTTCTTTAGTTTTTAAAAAAAGTAATCATAATTTTTCTAAAAAATCATATTAAAATAAGTAGTGTGAAGTATCTTTGTTTTTATCAATAATTAAGGCACACAAATTGTTTTTGCTATTGAGATTGATGATTTTGAAACCTCAAATTAATTTGAATTGGTTTCAGATTCATCATCATTTATCCTATATTTTATTCATTGTTATCACAATTTTTATGTTAAAACTTTCGACTTTTACATCAGTTTTAATGTCTTTTATGACATTATTTTTTGCCTCTTCTGCTTTTGCACAACTCCAAATGCCACAGCCTAGCCCTTCGGCAATGCTCAAACAAACGGTTGGTTTGACAGATATTACTATCGACTATTCTTCGCCTGCTATGCGTGACCGTGAGATTTTTGGTGGGCTTGTTCCTTATGGCGAAATGTGGCGTACAGGTGCAAACAAAGCAACAGCAATTACATTTTCTGAAGATGTTACTATTGAAGGAAAAAAAGTAGAGGCAGGTAGTTATGCCGTTTTTACGATTCCAACTCAAGATAAATGGACAATCATTCTTAATAAAAATACCGAACAATGGGGAGCAGGAAAATATGACGAAAAAGAAGATGCAATCCGTTTGACTGCCAAACCTTCTAAAGCTCCAATGACTTTTCAACGCATGACTTTTATGATTTTGGCTCTTGAAAATCATACAGCAGAAATTTCTTTACTTTGGGCTGATACAAAAGTTTCGTTTATGGTAGATGCAAACCCAGTAAAACAAGTAGTTTCTAATATTGAAAGTACATTAAAACAAGCTGATAATTTGTGGTACACGTATGCACAATCGGCTGAATATTATATTGATAATAATCAAAATAAAGAAGAAGCCTTAGAATGGATTAACAAATCTATTTCTTTGAATGACCATTATTACAACAACTGGGTTAAAGCTCGTGTTTTGGCTTCTCGTAATAACACAGGTGGCGTATCTAGTGATGCTTCAGCAGCCGTAAAAATGGCAAAAAAAGCAATGGAAATGGGAGAAAAAGAAAATACTAATTTTTATAAGCGTTTGAAGCCTCAAATAGAACAGTTTATCAAAACATACTCTCAACAACTTCCAGTAAAAGGAAAAGGTAAAAGAAACTAAGATTTTTCTTTGTTGATTATAATAAAATAGCCTTTACTAGAACTTCTAGTAAAGGCTATTTTATTAATTTCCTACTTTTTTAGTTTTCTATCACAATTCTTTCTGTATAAACTTCTTTATTGTTGATTATTTTGAGATAATAAACTCCGTTTGGTAATTTATTTGTATCTATTTTGAGTTTTCTGTCTTTTTGTTCTTCTTTAAATGTAGTTTCAAAAACTAGCTTTTGATAAGAATTGTAAAGTTCTATTTTTACTTCTCCTAAGTTTTCTTGTTTTTGGTCTTCATTTTTATTATTCTCTTTATTACTATCAAAATCTATCGTTAGACTTTCTTTTGCAGGATTTGGATAGACTTTGAAAAAACCACCTCCACCACAATTAGTAACAGGATATTGAAAAAGTTTCCAAGCAGACCAACCACAATAACCTTGTACACGAACTCTAAATGTTATAAAACCTGCCGTATGAGGTTGAATAAACATTTTATTTTGAGTTACATAAAAAGCAAAATTATTTGTTATTTTTTCTACTTCAAAATTTGCAGCTAAAGGAGCAAATCCACTTCCTACAAGATCAATATAATTTTGAGTTTCATAATAATTCGTTTTACAGAATTGCTTTCCTATATCAGAAGTTGTGATAATAGGGTTTCCCAAATCAAATGTTTTTGTATCTGTATAATTTCCAGAAGTAGCTGTAAGTGTAACAGTTCCACTTCCAGTCAAAGTAACACTTTGATTACTTTCACTAACTTTTGTAGCACCAATAGCCGTCCACTCCACAGGCAAACAATGGACATTTTGCAACTGAATAGTGCTACCACTGGGAATACAAGTGTTTTGAGATACATCTTTGATTTTGAAATAGTTATTAATGAAAGCATGTCTAGCACCTCCAATAAGAAAATTATTTCTCATTCTAGTTTTTTGACCTTGTGTAAATAAATTCATACAAACATCATTAGAGTAATCCATATAGTTCATAAACATTTCTCCATTTGTCGTCAAATTACAAGAGGCAGTACGACGAGGAAAAGAAGGACAATCTAATTGACTTGTTTGAGTATGTTGAAATGGTGTATCTATTACTTCGTCATCTCCACAATCATTATCTCCCCAAATATGGTTCAAATCTAACCAATGCCCTATTTCATGAACTGCTGTACGACCTTTATTTGTTCTTGAACCTAAAAATCCTACTCTACCAAAAGCAGCAAAGTGAATCACTACACCATCTGTATTAGGCGTAAAAGGAAATTGAGAAGGACGTTGAGAATATCCTAAACTCCCTGTATTCAAAACGCATACCCAAATGTTTAAGTATTTGCTTGTATCCCAAGCATCTTTTCCTCCTGTGCTATTGAATTTTATACCTGTAGACTGTTCAGTTGAACCTACTGTAAAAATTCTGTCACCAACATTTGTACGAGTAATACCAGTAGTAGCATTTCCATTAGGATCAATACAAGCCAAGCGAAACTCAATATTAACATCAGCAGCCACGCTTTGAAATGGAACAGGTGTATTAACACGGTCAGCATTAAGACGACGAAAGTCTTCATTCAATACATCTATTTGAGATAAAACTTGAGCATTAGATATATTCTGATTAGCTCCTATCGGACTATTTCCGTGTAATACATGTACAACGACAGGAATAATAATTTTACCATTTGAATCAATTATACGTTGTTGAATAGCAGCCCCCTCTTTACTTTTAGTAAGTTCTAATTCCATAATACGCTTATATTCTTTAGGATTAGATTTTTGAAACTCTTCTAAATTTGTGTCTATACCACAAGTACGTTGAGCAGAGGAAACAGAACAAATGCTCAATAGAGCAATGAATAAAATTGAAATTAAATATGTTTTCATTTTCGTAATTAGGGATAATTTTAGCGTTTTTTAATAGCTTTTAAGTCAAATTTTCTACCATAGGTAGTATGCACATTTGGATGAGTTAGTAAATTATCACAACTCTTTATCGCTCCAGATATAATTACCTTTGTACCAATTATTTGTAATTCTTTTGGGATAGGTGGGCAAGTAACAAATACACTATCATCCGAATAAGAATAGACATTTTCTTTGTCTATGTATTCTTTCTCTATAGTAACTCCGTATGAAATACTATCAACTCCATACTGTTCACCGTGATAAAAAGTAATAACAACTGCCTCATAGTCTATAATCTCACTAATTGTGTGTTCATCCTCACAAGTAACACAGTCTTCTTCTGGCTTTGGCTCAGGCGAACTCTCATTACAACCTGTAAACGAACTTGCACTTGCTGCTGTGAGCAATGCAAAAATTAAATGCTTAAATTTCATAGTTTTAATAAATTAAATGAATAATAAAAATTGATTTTTTAATAAAATAATAGTCGGAATATTATTTTCTTTAAAGGCACAAATGTAAAAAAAATAAATAACATAAATCAATTAACTATATTAGTATTATTATATTTTTAAGTCATTTTTAATTGAATTTTAGTACTATTTTCTCAAAAAAGTCCTATAAATAACGGAATAGTACAATGATTTTCCACGTTTGTAGAATGTTTAGGAGATTTGTGTTAAAAGAGCGTACATGAGCTTTTTTGAAAGATTGCATTTTATATGAATATATTTATTTAATCTCAAAATTTCCATTTCCTATCAAAAGTTCTTATCTTTGTAACTCATTTTCAAAGAGAGATATAAATTTCTGTAAATCAATAATTTACTTTAATTTATTCCTTTAAAAAATGAATTTTAATCAAATTATTTTTTCACAGTTAATTAAACACCTTATAAGCATAATTTTTATTCATTGATTTATTGAATCAACATAAAAAAAATGCTATAAAGGCAGGCACTCCAACAAGCCTGAAAGTAATTGTTGTCTTTATTTTATTATATGAGTAATTCAAACACTTCAGCAGGCGAAATCAATTGGGAAGAATTAGAGTCTAACAAAACAGGCTTTGGAGCAGGTTACCAAGACGAACGCCAACAAGAACTCGCAGATCTTTACGAAGAAACACTTACAGCTTTTGCCGAAAACGAACTCGTTACAGGTACAATCGTAGGCGTTACAGACCGTGAGGCTATCGTAAATATCGGACATAAATCAGACGGACTTGTATCTCTTTCAGAATTTAGAGATTTGCCAGAGCTTAAAGCTGGCGACCAAGTAACAGTTTATGTAGAGAAACAAGAAGATGCAAACGGACAAATTTTGCTTTCTCGTCGTAAAGCAATGGCTCTTCAAGCATGGAAAAAAATTGAGCAATCGCATCAAGGCGATGAAGTTATCGAAGGAGTTATCAAACGCCGTACAAAAGGTGGTTTGATTGCTGATATCTTCGGTATTGAAGCATTTTTACCAGGTTCACAAATTGACGTTAAGCCAATTCGTGATTTTGATATTTATGTAGATAAAAAAATGGAATTGAAGGTTGTCAAAATCAATTATGCAAATGACAACGTAGTAGTTTCTCACAAAATTCTTATTGAAAAAGACCTCGAAAAACAACGTTTACAAATTCTTGACAACCTTGAAAGAGGACAAGTATTGGAAGGTGTGGTTAAAAATATCACAAACTTTGGTGCTTTCGTTGATTTGGGTGGTGTAGATGGATTACTTCACATTACTGATATTTCTTGGGGACGCATCTCGCATCCAAACGAAGTATTAGAACTTGACCAAAAACTTAATGTTGTTGTTCTTGATTTTGATGAAGACAAAAAACGTATTTCATTGGGTATGAAACAACTTCAAGAGCATCCTTGGGATTCGCTTGAGGCTACTTTAGAAGTAGGTACAAAAGTAAACGGACGCATTGTAAATGTGGCTGATTATGGTGCTTTCTTAGAAATCAAACCAGGTGTAGAAGGCTTGATTCACGTTTCAGAAATGTCTTGGTCGCAGCACTTGCGTAATCCACAAGAATTTTTGAGTATCAATGATACTGTTGATGCAGTTATCTTGACTATCGACCGTGAAGAGCGCAAAATGTCATTAGGTATCAAACAACTTACTGAAGACCCTTGGACAAAAGAAGAAGTAAAAACAAAATATGCTTCTGGACAACGTCATACAGGTACAGTGCGTAACCTTACTAATTATGGTTTATTCTTAGAATTAGAAGAAGGAATTGATGGACTTGTTCATATTTCTGACCTTTCTTGGACTCGTAAATTCAAACACCCGTCTGAATTTATCAAAGTAAACGAAAAATTAGAAGTTCAGGTATTAGAATTAGATACAGAACAACGTCGTTTGGCTCTTAGTCATAAACACATGGAAGAAAATCCTTGGGATACTTTCGAAACTATCTTTACACCAAACAGTGTACACAAAGGTACTTTAGTAAACAAAAATGACAAAGGTGCAAACATCGAACTTCCTTACGGTGTACAAGGTTTCTCTTCTACAAAACATCTTACACTTGAAGAAACAGGCAAAACTGCTGAAGTTGGAAACAACATTGATTTCAAAGTAGTAGAGTTTTCTAAAGATGAGCAACGTATTATCCTTTCTCATGTAGCGACTTACCGTAGTGGAAAAGAGGAAGCTGCAGCTCCAGCAAAAACTAAAAAAGCTAAAACTCCAAAAGGAGAAGCTAGTAAAGAAACAACTTCAAAATCTAAAGACATGAAAAAATCTAAAGATTTGGAAACAACTAGCTCATTAGGAGAAAATTCTGCACTTTCACAACTGAAAGATGACATGAAAAGCGACGAAGGTAAATAATCTATTACATTAAATAGAATTACTTTCTTTTAGAAAAAACTAAAACCCTTATTTCTTCATTGAAATAAGGGTTTTTTGTATATAAAAATTAAATGATGTACTCATTTCCAAACAATAAGTCAGAAGTTTAATTCATAATTATTTTTAAGATACAGCATTCTCAAAATAACGTTTGAGCCATGTTTTTGAGGCTGCTATTTTCCACAAAGAATCTAACTGTTCTTTTATCTGAATAAGGTTATCAAAAATAATAGTATCAGGTGTTATTTTTTGTTCGGCTACCAATTCCTTAAATTGAGAAATAGAAGTAAGGGTTATTTCATTTTTTTTATCAAAATAAGCCACTTTTGTTCTATCAAAAAGAGAAACTTGATAATTTTTTTCAATTATTTTCATCAATTCAACAGATTTATCAATCGAACAGCCTGTCGCTTTAGTAAGCTCTTCATTAACTGCCAAAATCAAAAAACGATTATGACGAATCTCAAAAGATGACACCAAAGAGTTCCCATGTGCTTGCCAAGTTTTAATAAAATTGGTTACAGTAGTTGTTATTGCCAAAACTTCACTCTCTGTAAATTCTCTATCAGATTGATAAATCCAAAGACGAGAATAAGAAGGCATTTTTTTGAAGGGAAGAAACATAATAATAATGTTTAGACTATTTTAAAATAAAAAAAAATAGTTTGGGGGTAAGTTTAAAATTTTTTATTAAGGATTATTTTTTAATTTTCAAAATAGATATTCAAAACTATATTGATAAAAGAGGATAAATTATATATACAAAATAAAAAAATGCTTTTTTTAATGAAAAATAATTACTTGAGTAGTAATTTTATTAAAAAACCAGAAAATGTATATTTAAACTTATAACTACTTATTTCAAAATAAGTTTTAAAAAATAAAAAATTAGAATAATTATTTATTTTTACTCCTTTCAACAAATGACTATATTTTTTAGTTAAAAAATAATATTGCTTTATTTTGAATTTATTTGACTTAAAAAAACAACAACTTAGAAGTAGAAGTTAAATAAACCCCTTATTTCAAAATAATAAATCATTGATTTTCAACACATTATATTCATAATCTTTAATTAGCTTTACTGCTTTAACGGCTCATAAGCGTTCCATAACTATCCTCTAATTCCCTATGTCAGAACCCTCATCAAAAATTCGAATCACTGATAAATCCAATTCAACTTTATATTTTCCTTTTGAAGTTTGTAAAGGCAAAATAGGAAAGAAAGTATCAATTTCAGAACTCTCTCAAGCTGTTTTGTGTAGTTCTTACAACCAACTGGTTATTCATTTTTGTATGCAATGGCAGACCAATAAAGATGAATTTATAGTACATACATCAGGTTCGACAGGCATTCCAAAACCAATTTCACTGACTAGAAAACAGATGCAAAATAGTGTTGTTGCAACAGCAGAAGCATTAAATCTAAAACACAACGAACGTTTTTTAATTTGTTTGAATACTGAATATATTGCAGGAAAAATGATGCTGGTGCGTGGAATGGAACTTAATGCAGAAATGGTCATTATTCCACCAAAACGAAACCCTTTAGAAGATTTTGATAAAAAAACTTGGTTTGATTTTGCTGCTTTTGTTCCCATGCAACTACAAACTATTTTAGATGAAACTCCTGAAAAAATTGGTATTTTGTGTCAAATGAAAGCTATCATTATTGGTGGTGCGCCAGTTTCTTATTCCCTTCTCAAAAAAATTCGTTCTACAAAAGAATTGAACCGTGTTCCTATTTTTTCTACCTACGGAATGAGCGAAACAGTTACGCATATTGCGCTCAAAAAACTCAATGGGAAAGGAAAAATAACCCTCTCTAATACATACAAAACATTGCCAAATGTCAGTATCAAAACTGATAAACGTGGCTGTTTGATTATTTCTGCTCCTCATACCTTAGGAAAAGAAATCACAACAAATGATTTGGTAACTATAAATAATCCTACTGAATTTGAGTGGCTTGGTCGTGCAGATTTTGCCATCAATACAGGGGGAATAAAAGTGTTTCCAGAAAAAATAGAAATTTTGATTGAACGAATTTTTCATGAACTAAACTTGCAGAAACGTTTTTTTATTTCTTCTATAAAAGATGAAACCTTAGGAGAAAAAATAATTCTTATTCTTGAGGGATTGCCTTTTGCTAAGAACCTTGAAAACGAACTCCTACAAAATTTTAAAAAAAACTTTCCTAGTTATCATAATCCTAAACAAATTTTTTATCTTATTGACTTTGTTCTGACACAAACAGATAAAATAGATAGAAAAAAATGTATAGAATTAATAAAATAACTAAAAAATTACAAGCTAAGTAGTCTAACAAAATTAAGTTTCCTTAATCTTGTATTATAAACTGGTCAGACATTCAGTTACAAACCAATTTTAAATAAGCATTTAAGAGTTTAGAATAGCTGATTTATCCAAACCAAATAAAGGTGCAGACTTAGACAAAATACATTTTTAGGCATAAATAATTAAATCCAACTACTTATAATACTCATTTTTCAACCCTTAAAATCAAAAAAATACATTATGAAAGAAATAAAATTATATAAATCTCCTTTATTAGCAGTTTTACTTTTCTTAATGTGTTTGGCTTTTGTATTGATGTCTATTTTCATAATCCATCACAACCTATTTATAAAATGGTTAGGAATATTGTTTTTTGGGCTTGGTGCTTTCATAAGTTTGATTATTATTTTTGACAGAACCCCTCAAATGATTATCAACCAAAAAGGAATTTGGTATAAAAAAGCAATTTGGACAAAATACAATGCTGATGATATAATAGAATGGCAAACCATCAATCAAATATACTGGTCGGCTATAAATAATCAAAAATTTATTTGTTTAGACCTTCTTCAATCACAGCCTAAAAAACAAAATACTTTTCAAAAATCATTTGCAAAATTAAATAAATCAATGGGATTTGAAGAAACAAACCTTCCTCTTTCTTTAATAAAAATAGATGCTGATAAACTGGTAGATTTTCTCGCCTCAATGACCGTTTCTAATGAAACTCAAAGAGAATACCTTATCAAAAATTTTATTATTCCTCGCCCTAAATCATTTTTTTCTAAGTTTAAATTTTAAGAAAATTTTCTAACAACTACACTTATGAAACCTTCCAAACAATCTTTCGAAAATCTCTCTCAACAGGCTCAAAGTCTGCTTTCTGTTTTATCTATTTTACCAAACAAAGAAATTCCTAGTTTTTTCATAGAATTGCATTTTTCTTTTGATGAAGGAGAAAAAAACATTGATTTATTAAGCCCAATTTTGGGAGAAAATAGTGGCGAAGATTATATAAAGTCAATGTTGATGTCTATTGGAAATCCTAGTGAGCAGTATGTAGATAGCCATATTGAAAAAGTAAGACTAGAAAAAGGCAAGAAATATATTGAAAAATCCATACAAGAATTGATTCATCAAAATTGGATTGAGAAAATAGAAAAATCAGAAAATGAAATAGAAATAATCTATTATTTTCTATCAGAAACCAACCAAAATCAACTCCTAGAAACTCAAAAAGAACAGATTTGGAAACTTACAAGTAACTTTTTTAAAAGTTGGGTTTACAAAATGCAGTCAGATACATTATTAGAAAAAAATTATGAAGTGTATGCAAATTATACAAAGCGTTTTTTAAAATTGAATGAAAATAAAATTCCATTTTTGAATGTTGAAGAAGGGATTATTCAAGATTCTGTTGCCAAAATTTGCAAAGAAATTGCGCTCTACGCTTTTGAAATTCCCAATCAAAAAGATGCGTTTTTCTTTATTGAAAAATCAGCTTTTCTTCAAAAAAAACTGACCGAAAAATACCTTGATAACATAGATTATGAAGAAGAATTAGGAACTATCTACGAAAAATGGGGTGATATTCTTTACAAATCAGGACATATCAAAACAGCTTTTAGTTTTTATAATCTTAAAATTGGTATTGCAGAAAAATTAGTTTCTCTTTTTCCTAATAATGATGATTTTACATTTGATTTGGCTGCTACTTATGGTTGTTTGGGAGAGTTAGATTTTGAAAGAAAAGAATACAAAAAATCAATGGAATGGTACGAGCAGCAATCAGAATATATAAAAAACACCGAAGGTTTGATGCAAAATGTAGATTATCTAAATCTATTGAGTGAAGCGACAAATAAATTAGCAGAAATAAATAATTTAATGGGTTATCCAGTAATCGCCATAGAAAAATATAGAGAGAATTTAGAATATTTGGAAGACTTACAGCTTAATTTTTCAGAAGAACTCACAAAAGAACAGGAGTTAGATTATGGAATCTCTTTAGGAGAAATAAATCAAAAAATAGGCGACTTTTATTATAAAAAAGACAAAACCAAAATAGCATTAGAGTATTACCAAGACCAAATAGAAACCTACAAATTTCTTATTGATGAAGCAAAAGAAATTGAAGGCGAACAAATAGATTATTTTCAAAATCTTTTGGCTATCGGAATTGTAAAGCTAGGAAAGTGCTATAAAGTAATGGAACAAAATAACAAAGCACTAGAATTATTTAGTAAAGCTGAAATTATTTTTATAAACATAATAGAAAACACTTCAGATAAGGAGGATAAAGACACTTTCTCCAAAAGTTTGAATGTAGTACGAAAATTAAAAAGCCAAATAAATTGATTTTTTATTAAAATTCTTTTCTCTTTTCTTATCTTTGCCTTTTAAAAAGTAGCTGACAGTTTCCAACTGTCAGAAATATATGGTTATAATGACACTTGGAAAGTGTCAGCTACAGAATACAATACACATGACAGCTAAAGAAGTACGCCAAACCTATCTCAAATTTTTCGAAGAAAAACAACATCTTATTGTTAATTCTGCCCCACTTATTCCAAAAGGCGATGCTACGCTAATGTTTATCAATTCTGGAATGGCGCAGTTTAAGGATTTTTTCTTAGGAAATGGAAATCCTCCTTCAAAAAGAATTACTGACACTCAAAAATGTCTGCGTGTTTCTGGAAAGCACAACGATTTGGACGATGTAGGAATTGATACCTATCATCATACTTTTTTTGAGATGCTAGGAAACTGGTCGTTTGATGATTATTTCAAAAAAGAAGCCTTGCCGTGGGCGTGGGAACTCCTAACAGAAGTTTACAAACTTCCAGCAGATAGACTTTATGTAACTGTTTTTGAGGGAGATAAAGAAGACAAAACTTCTCCTGATAATGAATCTTTCAATATTTGGAAAGAAATTTTGGGAGGAGAAGAGCATATTTTGTACGGAAATAAAAAAGATAATTTTTGGGAAATGGGCGAAGTTGGTCCTTGTGGTCCTAGTTCAGAAATTCATATCGATTTGCGTACCGATGCAGAACGTCAAAAAATTGATGGAAAGGATTTGGTAAATGCAGACCACCCACAAGTCATCGAAATTTGGAATAATGTTTTTATGGAATATGAACGCAAGGCTGATAAATCTCTTGTCAAACTTCCTTTCAAACACGTCGATACAGGAATGGGTTTTGAGCGTTTGGTGCGTGCTATTGAAGGCAAACAATCCAATTATGACACAGATGTTTTTATGCCTCTTATCAAAACAGTTGAGGCGATTAGTGGCATTTCTTATGGCGTAAATGAAAAAACAGACATTGCCATTCGTGTAATTTCTGACCATATTCGTGCGATTGCTTTTGTGATTGCAGACGGACAACTTCCTTCAAACAACAAACAAGGCTATGTAGTTCGCCGTATTTTGCGCCGTGCTGTTCGTTATGGTTACACGTATTTGAACCTAAAAGAACCATTTTTATTTAATTTGGTCAATGTTTTGGCAGAGCAATTTGATGATACGTTTCCAGAGCTAGACGCTCAAAAAGATTTTGTAGCTAAAGTTATTAAAGAAGAAGAAAATTCGTTTTTGCGTACTTTGGAGAATGGAATTAAGCGTTTTGAAGAAGTAAAAACCAGAACTTTAAACACAACAAAAGGAAATACTATTGATGGAAAAGAAGTATTCGAACTTTATGATACTTTCGGTTTTCCTGATGATTTGACCAGTTTAATGGCTAGAGAAGCAGGAATGTCTATCGATATAAAAGGTTTTGAAAAGGCTTTAGCAGAACAAAGAAAACGCTCACAAAAAGATGCAAGTTCTGAAAAATCGGACTGGCACGAAATACAAGAAGACAAAAGTATAAATGTTGATTTTTTGGGTTATGATACGCTTCAAGCAAAAGCAAAAATTGTAAAATGGAGAGAAACCAAGCAAAAAAACAAAACACTTTATCAAATAATTCTTGACCAAACACCATTTTATGCCGAAAGTGGAGGGCAGGTAGGCGATAGAGGATATTTGCAAAATATAGATGCAGAAGGAAATAATGGAGAAAAAATTAGTATCATTGACACTCAAAAAGAAAATGATTTAATTGTTCATATCACAAAAAAATTACCTTCTGATTTTAAGGCAAATTATAATGCTATTGTCAGCAAAACGTTGCGCCATTCGACAGAAAACAACCACTCTGCAACCCATCTTTTGCATGCAGCTTTGAGAGATGTTTTGGGAACGCACGTTCAGCAGCGAGGCTCACTTGTTTCAGAAGATATTTTGCGTTTTGATTTTTCTCATTTTTCAAAAATGACAGAGGAAGAAATAGAACAAATTGAAACTATTGTAAATCAAAAAATTAGAGAAAATATTGAGCTTCAAGAAATGAGAAATGTCCCTATTGACCAAGCAAAAGATATGGGTGCAATGGCTCTTTTTGGAGAAAAATATGGCGATTCGGTGCGTGTAGTTATGTTTGATAAAAATTATTCTGTTGAACTTTGTGGAGGTACGCACGTTTCGGCAACTGGAAAAATAGGCTTTTTCAAAATTATTTCTGAAAGCTCGGTGGCTTCTGGTGTTCGTCGTTTGGAAGCTCTGACAGGAGAAAAAGCATACAACTGGATTCAGCAGCAAAACAAACTCGTCAAAGAAATTCGTTCTATTGTAAAAGGAAATAAAAACCTAAAAGACGATGTAAATTCTTTAGTAGAACAAAATGCAATTCTACAAAAACAAATTCAAGAATTTCAAGAAAAAGAAGCCAAAAATATCAAGCAAAATCTTTTGAATGAAGTAAAAAATGAAAATGGAATAAATATTTTGATACAAAAAATTTCTATTCCATCGGCTGATGCTCTAAAAAGTCTTAGTTTTGAATTTAAGAATGAAATTGAAAATCTTTTTGCTGTTTTGGCTGCCGATATTAATGGAAAACCTCAAATAGCTGTTACTATTTCGCCCGATTTGGTAGAAGAGCGAGGCTTGAATGCTGGAAAAATTGTGAAAGAACTTGCCAAAAATATCAAAGGTGGAGGAGGTGGACAACCTTTCTTTGCTACGGCAGGTGGAAAGGACATTTCTGGATTGGATAAAGTTGTCGAACAAGGTTTTGAGATTTTGTATAAGTAAGTAGCCGATACTTTCCAAGTGTCGGAAAAATATAATCAAAGCAACATTTTTAGTTTAACTAGAAATGTTGCTTTTTTTTATTCTTAAACTTTGAAAGTCCTTTCAAAAGGCTGTCAATAGTTTAATTTTCGGTGGTGTTGTAAAAAGTATGATAAGTTATTTGGTTGTTGGTGTCGTTTTGCTAAAACACTAACAATGGCATTTTGGGCAGTTTTTAGTTATATAATTTTGCTATTCTAAAACGCTTTAAAAAAATCATACTTTGTGTAATACCACCTAAAATTGTTAAGCGTAGTCTGCGACTACGATTTATCAGTATGGCAAATCTTAGATTTGCGAGTGTAAAGGTATTCCAAACCAAAAAAAATAGAGTTTCAAAAAAGAAGGTCTATTTTATTTTTTATAAAAAAAGTATAAATTGCTACATACAAACGTAATAATGTAAATGTGTTTTTAAATAAAATCATACAAATCAAGCTGGAGGTGTAGGATTATTTTTATATAGTCTTGTATTTCAAGTCTGAAGACTTGTCGTAGTGATAGGTCGTAGTCATCGCTTGGCTAAAGACTACGCCCAACTGGGGTATTTAGATATTTTATAAGAAACTATTTCAATAGTAATCGTTGGAATGGAAATCCTAATAATTCTGCGTTCTTGTTGGTGTTCCTATTTGAAAAAAGAACAAAAAAAGCCGTTGTTGTGTCTTTAGTTTCGGCTTGCCGTTACGATGACCAACAACAGAAATAACGCACAGAACTAAGGCAAAAACCCCGTTCGGCGTAGTGTTCCATAGCCAAACAAACAAAACGAGTGTTGGGCGTAGTCTTTAGCGAAGCGATGACTACGCACAACTGGGTTTTGCTGACTGATGGCAATTTTTGGACAGCCTAGCAAGGGTCACTAACCATAGAAAAGTAAGGTAAAAAATTTTCATTTTTTATCACAAAAATAATGTATTTGGTTTTGGTTTAGTTGTTTTAATTTGATTATAAATGTGTACCTTTATCTGATTACTTTAGAATCATATTTAACCAAGCTAAAATAATACATCAAAATTACATTCTACACAAAAAATGAAGTCAAAACTAGTATCCCTCACAGTCAAATTACTATCTTCTCTTTCTAAAGTTACAGGAGTTGATATTGAACGTTTTTTTATTCATTATATCCATAGCACAAACTCAGTAAATAGACATATATTATCTAGTGAGAACAACAGTTTGTTTTATCTTTCCCACCTACCAGATAGGTATTCGGACAATTTTGGTCAGTATCAAAAGCAGTCTAATTTTCTTGAATATAAAGATATTAATAAGTGGATAGATGGAAATTATTTTAATAATAGTGGAGATTTAGGACGGTTTTTCTTTCTGAACCTGTGTATAGAATCTTTGCTTGAGGAAAAGATTATTGGAAATGTAATGGAAATTGGTGTGTATAAAGGTAACTCAGGTTTTCTTTTGGCAAAATATGCACGTAAAGTAGGTACTATGTGTTATCTCTTTGATACGTATGAGGGATTTGACCAAAGAGATATTCAAGGAGT
Source organism: uncultured Cytophagales bacterium (assembly GCA_937136415.1). Classification (GTDB taxonomy): domain Bacteria; phylum Bacteroidota; class Bacteroidia; order Cytophagales; family Bernardetiaceae; genus Bernardetia. The sequence continues at coordinate 30,161 of CAKZOK010000147.1, forward strand.
GGATAGTAACACAAACAAAGAATCATTTAAAGATACCTCGTTAACTGATGTTAGGAGAGTGGTAGGAGAAGAAAACACAACCTACATAAAAGGGTACTTTCCAGATAGTCTTGAGCAAGTCGGAGAATTAGAATCGTTTAGTATAGTACATATCGACTGCGACTTGGAAAAACCTATAGCAGAATCATTAGAATACTTTTATCCTAGAATGGTCAAAGGAGGTTTTCTTATTATGCACGATTATTCAAGTATGTATTGGGCAGGTGCTAAAAAGGCTATCGATTCGTTTTTTTCAGATAAACAAGAATATATCATTCCAGTACCTGACAAATCGGGAACTTGTATAGTCAGAAAGATATAGACAGCAGGGGAAGTAGCAGTAGGTATAGGAGCCCCCAGTTGGGCGTAGTCTTTAGCGAAGCGATGACTACGACCTATCACTACGACAAGTCTTCAGACTTGAAATAGGTTTCCTGCTTGATTGTGTAGGGTGTTTGTTTTTATGTTGCCGTTGGCATCGTAAGTGAAGGTTTCTTTGTAGGCATTATTAGAAATCATCACAAATATCATAAATATCTTGAAGTATTGTCCAATCAGCTATACATGATAGAATCTTCTTTAACAGAGTCTCATCCTCAATTATAAGATTAGGTTGATTAAGTATAAAAAATTTTATTTTTCCATTAAAAGAAATTAATTCATAAGATAAATTAGAGAAATCTTTAGATTCTTTCATTTTATCAATTTTTTTTATAAACGCATCAGATTGTGGAACTTGATATATTCTATCTGCTGATTTCACAAAGTCAAAAATGAACTCTAACTTATCTCTTTTTAAATTGGGTACATACATTATTTTCGTTCTGTTATACCTCTTATATTCAATAGAGTCACTACTTAAAGTTACATACTGAATATGAAATATTTTTCTATGTGCATAGTAACGAGCATGAGAAATTGTATTTCCTTTCATGATAGAATTAAAATGACTAAACAAAGAATCTTGTAATTTAATCATATGCGTTTTCCATGCTAATGAAATAGAATCATTCTTTTGATATATATTTTCATATTCGTATAATATTTTTTGACAATATCCAAACTTACTTGGTATAAAAACACCAAGTAGTATTATAAAAACTGTTTTATTTACCTTCATTTTCTCTTTGTTTTAATTTTCGCCTTTGTTGGTGTTCCCATTTTGAAAATAAAAAAAGAAGTCGTTGTGATGACCAACAACAAACATACACGGACAATGTACGAACTTCCCCCTGCTGTCGCTCGCAAACCTACAAATGCCATCGCTCGTTTTTAACGAGTGAGCAATATGTATTCGGCTTGTAGCCGTGTATTTGTATTTGAAATTCAAATATACTACAATTTTCAACCTTCTCCATTTATTTTTAAAGGCGATAATGGATTGGCACTACTGTAATGATAATAACTTTCTTTGATTACTATATTTGCTGCAACTGGATTGTGATGAATATAATCCTCTCAAAGAGCATCTATTTAGAGTTAAAACCGAATCCTATTTTTTAGCTCACTTTTTCGTATTTTTGAGCTACAAATAAAAAGTCAAAGTATTTTACCTCAACAACGGCAATGCCTCGTTCGACGGTTATAAATGATTACAATCAATAATATATGCCCCAATTACGTATTATTTTTATGGGAACGCCTGAATTTGCCGTTTCCTCCCTAGATATTTTAGTAGAAAATGGCTACAATGTAGTCGCTGTCATTACTGCGCCTGATAAAAAAGCAGGGCGAGGTCAGAAAATAAATGAATCTGATGTAAAAAAAGCAGCTCTAAAACATAACTTGCCTATTCTTCAACCAACAAACTTGAAAGATGAGAGCTTTTTGGAAGAACTTAAAAGTTATAATGCAAATCTTCAAATTGTGGTGGCTTTCCGAATGCTCCCAGAATCGGTTTGGAATATGCCAGAAATAGGAACATTTAATCTTCATGCTTCGCTGCTTCCAAATTATCGTGGAGCTGCACCTATCAACTGGGCGATTATCAATGGAGAAAAAAAGACAGGAGTAACGACTTTTTTCTTGAAGCATAAAATTGATACAGGTGATATTCTTTTTCAAGAAGAAGAAGAAATTAGTAAGCAAGATAATGTTGGAACACTCTATGAAAAATTAAAAAACAAAGGCGCAAAACTTGTTTTGAAAACTGTGAAAGCTATTCAAGACAATGATTATTCACTCAAAAAACAAAATTTAGAAGAAAAAACACCTCACGCTCCCAAAATTTTTACAGAAGATACTTTCATAAATTTTGAGAATGAAAGTGAAAAAATACTAAACTTTGTGCGTGGACTTACGCCTTACCCTGCTGCAAGAATGCGCCTTTATGATAAGATATACAAGGTTTTTGATGTAGAAATCGCTGATTATGATGAAGTAAATGAACTTTTGATTGGCGAACCACTTACAGACCAAAAGAGTTATCTTTACGTTAAAACTTTAAATGGTTATATCAAAATCAATGAATTGCAGCCTCAAGGGAAACGAAGAATGAAAACAGAAGATTTTTTGAGAGGAAATAAAATCTAATTTAATAATCAAAAAAACTAGAAATTTTGTTATTTTTGTTATTCTGATTTTGAAGTAATTCAAGATTAAAAGTTTAGGAACGATTTTACGCTATTATTTTATATACAAAATTCAAACTCAGAAGTTGTTTAAGAATGCACATTTTTCCTTAGAATTGGGTTTACAAACACAATTCTAAAGAAAATAACCTACCCTTTGTTGGTGTTTTAGCGTAGCGACACCAACAAATACATTTACAAAACCAATTCTTAAACAACTTTTCAATTAACACTACAATTATTATGAAAAAATTTATCTTATTTTTTGCCATTATTGCTTCGGCAGCTTCTTGTGCAAGCGAAAAAAAACAAGCTAGTGCTTCTGAAGGAAATGGAAATGGTACTACTTCTCACGTCGTAATCGGAGGAGAAAACACAAAAACAACAGCAGAAACAACAACAGTTGCGACCAAAACAGACAAAATTTTCTTAGAACAAACAAATTCAGATGGAAGTGTAAAAACATTTGAAGATGTATTGGCACAATACAAAGGAAAAGTAATTTATGTAGATTTTTGGGCTTCTTGGTGTCCTCCTTGTCGTGGAGAAATGCCTAATTCTCAAAAATTACATACTCAATTTGAAGGAAAAGATGTAGTTTTCTTGTATGTTTCTTTTGATAGAGCTGCTGCTGCATGGAAAAATGGAATTGAGAAAATGGACATTAAAGGAGTGCATTATTTTCCTGCTAGTGAAGCAAATAGAGCTGTTTCTTCAAAGTACGGAATTTCTGGAATCCCTCGTTATATGCTTGTAGATAAGACAGGAAAGGTAATTAATGAAAATGCACCTCGCCCTAGTTCTGGTCAAGTGATTGCAGGTTTGATTAATCAATATTTATAAAAAAGAGTCTAAAAGCAATACGAAAACAATAAGTTTTTAGTAAATTGAACGCTATAAAGAAAAGCAGGAAGAATTACGAATTAAAAAGTATGAATTATGATTATAATTAATCTATGATTCATAAATTAGTATTTCATTTTCATTCCTTAAAATTCTTTATAGCGTTTTTTTGAATTTTGTATAAAATAATCAATAAATGAAAAAATATATTTTTTTAGTTTTTAGTTTTTTTGTCTTTTCATTTTCTGCTAAATTATTTGCACAAGAGTTTCGCTGTAATGTAATTATCAATGATTCTCGTGTCGAATCTCAAAATAAACAAATTGTTGGGCAGCTCTCAAAAGCACTAACAAAGTTTATGAATACGACACAATGGACAGAAGACCGTTACGAAGAATGGGAACGCATAGAGTGTAATATCTTAATTACTTTGGATAAAAATACAGATTTGGCACAAGGAATTTATTCGGCAGATGCACAAATTCAGTATAATCGCCCTGTTTATGGAACGGTTTATACTTCTCCTCTCCTCAATTATTTTGATAAAAACTTTGACTTTATTTATAAGCCCAGCGAGCCATTAATTTATATTCCTAACTCTACAAATAATAATTTGACTTTGATGCTGGCGTATTATTCTTACATAATTTTGTCTTTAGATTATGATTCTTTTTCTGCCTTGGGAGGTAGTCCATATATTGAAAAAGCACAAAATATTATTAATAATGCACAAAGTACAGGAGTGGGAAATGCAGGCTGGAAGACAAGTGATGTTCGTTCGAGATATTGGCTTGCCGAAAATTTGAATAGCCCTCAATTTATTGATTTAAGAAAAGGATTGTATGATTATCATCGTTTGGGGCTTGATGTAATGCTAGAAAAACCAGAAGAAGCACGCCAAAAAACAATGGAAGTATTAAAAAAATGGAAAGATGTGAGCGCAATTCGCCTAAATGCTTTACTTATCCAAACTCTTTTTGATGCAAAAGGTGAAGAACTCTATCAACTTTTTTCGAATGCAGAAAAAGAAGAAAAAATAAAAGCTGCTGCAATTTTGTTGCAACTTGACCCTGCACACGCAGATTTGTATAGAAAACTGCAAAAGTAAAAAAAAATCCCTATCAATTTGATAAAAGAATATTCAAAAAAATAAAATAAATTTTTATTAAAATTATTACAAAAAAACGCTGCAAGCCGAGTTTTTTGTGTTAAATTGCAGTATAAATTATTTTACTCACATTTTTAAAAAAAAATTATGAGCTTAGAGTCTTTCACAGAACGTGTAAAAAAAGTAGTCGGAACAGATAGTGGATTAGGCAAATCAGTTAAGTTTGACCTTAAAGGCGACGGAATTGTACTTGTAGATGCAACACAAGTTCCAAATGTAGTTTCTCATGAGGATAAAGAAGCTGATTGTACAGTCAAAATTTCGGAAGCAAATGCCAACAAAATGATTGATGGTGATTTGAATTTGATGGCAGCTTATATGACAGGAAAAGTAAAAGTAAACGGAGATATGGAATTGGCTATGAAAGTAGTTCAACTTATTGCTCGTCGTGCCAAAGAAGGAAATGTATAATTTTAATGGTTAATTTTTAACGATTAATTATTAGTGAAATTTTAATACATATTATTGTATTGATTTTATCCGTGTTTTGTATATACAATACAAAACACGGTTTTTTTTGGATATATTTAACCAAAAAACTAATTTTTTTGAAATCGAATTTCTAACTAATCAAAACGCATGACCATTACTGTATAATCATCTCTCAAATCATCTCCCTCAATAAATGTATAAATATCATCGATAATTGATTCTGCTATTTCTGAAACATCATTTTGAGCATTGCTTTCTAAAAAGTCTTTTATTCTATCATAACCATACTCCTCCTTCGAAACTGGGTGTCGAGCTTCATTTATTCCATCAGTATAAAGAAAAAATGTATCTCCTTTTTCATAATCAAAAGTAGAAACTTGTGTATGTTTTCCATACGTTCCATTTCGAATAATTCCGAGTCCGATTCCTTTTTCCTCCAAAAAGTCAGCTTTTTTTTCCCTTGCATTATAATACAAAGTCGGACAATGCCCAGCACGAGAAGAATAAATTTTTCGCTTTTCGGTATCAATAATTAAATAAGTAGCTGTAATAAAAAGGCGAGCTTCTAAGCACGAACTAAGAGCATTATTGGCATATTCCATAAATAAATCAGGACTCAAATCAAGCCTAACCAAGCTATGAAAAATACCTTTCATTTGCGCCATATAAAAAGCAGCCGAAGTTCCATTTCCTGCAACATCTCCGATAATGATAGCAAAACGATGAGGCGCAACTTGAAAATAATCATAATAATCCCCACCTACTTCATCAGCAGAACCAGCCTTTACACATATTTCAAATTGATTATTTACATCAATTATATTTGGTAAAAGACTTTCCTGTACTCTGTGAGCAATTTTTAGTTCGTCTTGATAACGTTGTGTTTCTACTGCTGTTGTGATAAGCCTAAAATTATAAATTGCCAAACTAGCCTGTGTTACAAATGAGGTAAGTGTAGCCATAACAACATTGTCAAAGGCATTATCAACTTCTTTGAGCAAAACCAACGAACCCAAATAATTTTTATTTGCAATCAAGGGCAAAGATAATACAGATTGATAGGTTTGCTCTTCATGATTGTTTTCGAAGAGTTGCATAGCCGAGTATTTTCGTGGTTTGCTTCTATCAAGACCTTTTTCATAAATAATTTTTTTGAGCCTAACTGCTTCTTCATTTGAAATATCTTTTGTAATGAAATCTTTTTGAGTGTTCCAAATTTCTAACCAAGCAGCATCAGCATGAAGAGTTTGAATGGCACTTTCCAATAATACTTTATATACTTTTTTTTCATTATCACCACTCAAAAGCGATTCAGAAAGTTTTTGGAAACTTGCCAATTCTTCAATTTTTTTCTCAAAAACAGAAGCTGTTGGAAGGTTGAATAACAAAAGAAGTGCGCTAGTAACTGAATATGTTCCTGTAAAAATAAAAGTTGCAAGAAAGAAAACAGAGTTTTGTAAATCAATTACTAAATCTGTGATGGTTTGTACATCTGAATTTTGCCCTGTCATATTGTGATAATGCACAAACTCAAATAAAAAGTAAAATTGTACTCCCAGAATAATTAGTAAAAGCAAAATAGAACGTATTTTTTGCTTAAAGTTTAGGTGAGCAATCCAACGAATATTTATAGATAAAACAAATATTATCAGTACTAAAAACAAAAGAATAATCTGTGAATAAGGCACAAAAAACCTAAAACCAAAAAAATGAAAAAATAATGTTAGAAAGAGAGTATATTCAAACGTTTTCATTATTCCACGCATAAATTGACTAGCCTGATACATTATCAGATGTTTCCATTTGTGGTAAGCTGTAAGTAAAAAGCCCACAAAGAGTCCAAAATCTACGTGATAAATAAAATTATACAGCATAGTATGCTCCAAAAGATAGTTTGAAGCAACATTAATAAAAATATTTAGCATCAAAGAAAGCGATACCGAAACAACACTTGAACCAAATGCCTTCCACAAAAAACCATAAAAATCTTCATTATCATCTTTCTGAACATCAAGCCTACCAATAGTAAAAAATGCACACAGAAGAAATGTATTAAATAAAAGACCTTTAAGCCAAATAGGCAAATTTTGTTGAAGGTCTTGATGTCCTTGCACCAACAAATATTGCTCTATCATGCCATAAGAAGTCAAGAGAACCCATGAAAGCATGGTCAAAAATAGCAATATTGTTTTATAGCCTTTTTTGGGCAAAGCAAAGTTCATAAAACGAATAAAAATGGTTTAATCAATAAATTTTAGTTTTTCTTTGTTTAATCTAATTAAATCAAGACTAAAAACAAGTTTATTACCAAAAAATGAATAATAAAAATGAAGTATATACTATAATTAGAGTAAGTTTAGAAATTGTTGCAAGCTACAAAAAACTATTGCCAAAAGATACTTAATTTCGACAAAAGTACGCTTTATATCGTTTTTGGCACAATCAATGATAAAAATAGTAGTGCTTTCTTAAATTAGATTATTTTGAGGTACTATCAAAACATGGAGGGACACTCAAATTTAGGTTATGTTCTTGATTATCAAAACGAGCAACAAAATTTTTCAAACCTCTCAATCCTGTTTTATTATCTTTAAAGAGTAATTTTTGGGCAGCTTCATTTTCAAGAGCTTTTGGAATGTCATTTACATTTCCAGCAGGAACATTATTTTTTTCTAAAATCTTCAAAACAGAACTACTTTCAGTTTCTAAAAAAGCTTTTTCCAAAATTGGGCGCAACACCTCTCTATTTCGTACTCGGTTGGCATTGGTTAGAAAACGTTGGTCTTCCAAAACAAAATTAAGATTCAGAATTTTACATAAACTAGAAAATTGCTTATCACTGCCCACTACCAGCATCAAACTGTCTGTTTGGGTTTGAAATATTGTTCCATACGGAAAAATATTGGGGTGTTCGCTTCCCATTTTTTGAGGAGAATGACCAGCATTGAGCCAGTTTGTAGCCTGATTGGCAAGTGAAGAAAGAGCCGATTCATAGAGCGAAACAGTTACATAACTGCCTTCAAAATTATTTTTTTGCTTTTCTTTTTTCAAAAGAGCTATCAACAAACCCTCTTTGAGGTGATGAGCTGCTAATATATCGACCAAAGCAACAGGCATTTTTGTTCCTTCAAGATTTTTAGTTTTTTCCTCTTCTTTTTCTCCATTCATAAATACAAAACCAGTTTCTGCCTGAATGAGAGCGTCATAACCTACCTTATGGCTGTCTGTTCCATAGCCTGTAATATGCCCATAGATAAGCTGTGGGTTGATTTTTCTTAATGTTTCATAATCTACGCCCAATTTTTTGGCATCTCCTTTTTTATAACTAGCCAAAACAATATCAGCATTTTTTATTTCTTGATACAATTTTTCTTTGTCTTCTTTGTCATAAATATTGAGAGCAAGTGAAGTTTTGCCCCAGTTTATTGCCGAAAAATAAGCAGAAACACTATTCGAAGTATTTTCAGAAGGAAGTTTCCAAGAGCGTGTAACATCTCCTTTTGTTAAAGGATTTTCTATTTTGAGAACTCTTGCACCACATTCAGCAAAAAATTGTCCAACAGAAGGAGCAGCCAAAACACTGGCTAATTCTATAACTTTTAAGTCTTTGAAAATATTCATTTATCAATTAGATTAATAAAATTTGAAAATCGAAATTTACAAAAAACTTTACAAATTGATTTTAAAAGATTTATTTTGGAAATTATTTTTCAAAAAAAATGGAAGTAAAGGTTTGAAAACAAGGTTGTTATAATTTTTATTAAAAAAAAGTAGAATTTTTTTAAATATTTATTTGCAGAATTAAAAAAGTCGTCTTACCTTTGCATTGCATTAAGGGAAAAACAAGCAACATAAAAAGATAAATGTTGTTTTAAAAGTTGAAAAAAAATATTTTATTATAATTAAATAATTATTTGGAAATATTAAAAAAAACAATTACCTTTGATGTATCAAACAAAAAGCCTTCTTAGCTCAGCTGGTAGAGCAATTGATTTGTAATCAATAGGTCAACGGTTCGATCCCGTTAGAAGGCTCACAAAAAAAAAGAAGTGAAAAATTAAGGTGTGTGAAAGTAAGAAATTACACAACTTTAAAAAACCAATTCAAACTAAATTTATTTAGATTGAATTGGTTTTTTTTATGCCTTTTAGTTTTTTGATAAAACTCTTAGAGTGTTGGCATATTTAATTTTGTATCTTTATCATTCCAAAAAAACAATCAAATTACGCTCTCAAAAAAATGAATTATAAAGTCAAATTATTTCCAAAAAAAACTATTTTCTATTTTCTATTTTTTAGTAGTATATCTATTTCGCTTTTTTCTTGTGAGCCAAAAGATGAAATAATTAGTACAGATAAGAGTAATAAAATTAGTTTTTCGCCTGACACAGTTTTTTTTGATACACTTTTTACTGGTTTTGAGTCGCCTGTAAAGCGTGTAAGTATTAAAAATTTTAATGATAAAGCATTAAATATTTCTAAAATTAGTCTTCAAAATGGGCAAAATTCGACTTTTCGTCTTACCATAAACGGAATAAAACAGCAAGAAACAACAGATATTTTTTTGAGAGGAAATGATAGTTTGCGTGTTTTTTTAGATATTCTTCCTCCCCCATTGAATACCGACGAAATTACAAAATTAGAAGATTTTTTGATTGTAGAAAGTAATGGAAATATCGAAAAACTGCCTTTAATCGTTTGGTTGCAAGACGGAATTTTATTAGAAAATATGGTTTTGGATTGTCAAGCAATTTGGAATGAGAAAAAACCATATCTTATTAAAGGAAATGTTTTGGTAGAGGAAAATTGTAAATTGACAATAGAAGCAGGTGTAAAAGTAGCTTTTATGACAGATGCTGCGCTTTTGGTGGCAGGTTCTTTAGAGATTAATGGAAATGAAACCAAAAATGTACAATTAGGAAGTTTTCGAAATGACGGAGATTTTGAGGGAGCTTTGGGACAATGGACAGGGATTTTGTTTGGTGAAAACAGTAAAAATAATCAAATTTCTTATGCTTTGATTGAAAATGCTACCACAGGAATCCGTTTCGGAACACCTGATAATGATACTATTCCAGATTTGATTATCCAAAATACAGAAATTAGAAATATGGCTGATGCTGGTATTTTTTGTCTCAATTCTGATGTCTTGATTCAGAATACATTAATCAATAATTGTTTGAAACGTACTTTTGCAGCAGGAGCAGGAGGGAATTATTACTTTTATAATAATACCTTTGCTAATTTTGGATTTAATTTTTTTAGAGATGAACCCTCTTTTGAGCTTTCAAATGTTTTGGCTTTTGTAGATACAACAGGAAATGAACAAATTATTCAAGAAAACTTGACGGCTTATTTTATCAATAATATTGTTTGGGGAAGTATTGATGAAGAGCTTATTTTGTTTGCCGTAGAAGGTACTAATTTCCAAACATTTTGGAACTCAAATATCATAAAAACCAAACGCTCAGATTTTCCAGCAACTAATATCTTGAATCAAGACCCAAAATTTGAAGATGCTTTTATCGGAAATTATCAATTAGATTCACTTAGTCCTGCAATAAATACAGGAATTAATATTGGAATAGAAATAGATTTGGAAGGCAAAGTTAGAGATGCTACCCCTGATATTGGTGCTTTTGAGAAAGAGTAGTTTTGAATGGGTATTCTTTTCAAAAAAATCTTATTTTCCGTACCTTTGCCATTATTTTTATTTTTAAAAAACAAAATCCAAAATTATGATTCGTCCGATATACGTATATGGTCATACTGTGCTTCGCAAAAAAGCAAAAGATATAAGCAAGGAAGAAGATGTAAAAAAATTAGCCAGCGATATGTTCGAAACGATGTATTCGGCTAGTGGTGTAGGTTTGGCAGGTCCTCAAATTGGTCTTGGAAAACGTATTTTTGTTATTGATGGTGGTGCAATGGACGAAGAGTTAGATGGTTTTAAAAAGGTATTTATTAATGCCCAAATTTTGGAAGAAGAAGGAAAAGAATGGATTTTTGAGGAGGGCTGTTTGTCTATTCCACAGATTAGGGGAGAGGTTTCACGCAAACCAACTATCAAAATTCGTTATTATGATGAAAATTGGGAATTGCATGAAGAGTCTTTTGATGGAATTGCTGCAAGGATTATTCAACATGAATACGACCATATTGAAGGGATTTTGTTTACTGATTATCTTTCACCACTTCGCAAACAACTTTTGAAAGGCAAATTAGATAAAATTAGCAAGGGAAAAATAACGGCTGATTATAGAGTTACCTTGCCTAAGAAATAATAAAAAGACACTTTTAATTGTTATTTGGTACAAGAGTATGGCTTTTATTGATGTATTTCATTAATCTATCATCTACGATTGAAAAATAATCATTTTCAATAAAAAAACACTTTTACATTTTTGCAAAAGTGTTTTTTGGTAAACCATTAATGTGCGAGTAGCTAATGTTTTACTATAAATTTTTTAGTAATCAAACTTTGATTATTTATCGAAATCGTATAAAAATAAATTCCTGTTTTTAGATTATCGACAGATATTTTAAGACGATTATCATAATTGTTTAATTGATGTTCTCCAACAATACTTCCCAAAAGATTATAAACTATAATTTTTCCTTTTGAGCTTCTGTCAATCATTCTATAATCAAATTGAATATAATGTAGGGCAGGATTAGGGTAGCCTTCCGAAATCTCAATTTTATCAGCTTCATTGGAAGAAGAAGTAATTGTTTGAAGATTTTGAGAATAAGAAAATGACGAGTAAAAAATAGCTGTGAAAAAAATCAAAGCTATCAAAATTTGTTTTGTAGGTAGTTTTGAAGATAAACTAGACCGTTTTGGTACTTTTTTTAGAAGAGGTAAGAATTGATGTGATTGCATAAAATAAGTAGTTAGAGTTTTGTCATTTAGAGTTGTAGGAGGTTTGTAAAGGGAAAGTATAGGATTATATATAGAACTGAAATTAGATAATTTAGGTTACATAATTTCGATGAAGAATAGTATTTTTACGATATTTTGATAAATTTTTGTATTGATTTAGAATAAATCAATATTCAAATAACAATTACGTGTTTTGAGTATAATGTATTGATTTTCAATTACTTGCTGTCTAAAATTAAATAAATTATTTAATTTATATTCTCAATCAACATTTTTTATTTTTTTTTAATAATTATCTTCTTTAGCTAATTTACAAAATAATTTGATTAATTCTCACTAACTCTTACAAAAGTCCTAATTATTCTTGTAAGAAAAGAGAGATTATTTCTTAAAATGGAACAATTTTATTTAAAATAATATTTTTTTTGGCAAAAATTTGGCAAAAGTATTATTTTTTATAAATTTTTTCTCCTGCTTTTATCTCAATATCCAAATGACTGTCTGTTGGTGGAATCGGACAATCATATTTTTTGTCATAGATACAATATGGATTATAGGCACGATTAAAGTCCAAAATAGCTCTAAGTCCATTTATCTTGACATCAATATAACGCCCCACTTCATAGGTAGTTTTGCCACTTGTTTGGTCTGTAAACAAAACCGAAAAACCATCTCCATCTTCAATAGCTTTATAAATATTCAAAGATAGTGGTTTGCCTTTTAGTTCGAAATCAGCCTTTGCATACATTTTGAACCTTCTGTCTTTGCCTTGCGAAGTCTTGAGAGTTATGACATCTATACTTTGTGTCAGTGTTAGTGTAGCCAAAGCATAGTAAGAAGAATCGATTGGGAAATAATTTAGTCCTTCGAAGGTTTTTCTATCATCATACGGAATAGGTGAGCCACTTCCTTCTTTAAGTTGTTTGTTTTTTTTATCTCTTTCAGTTTGTACTTCTACTTCATATTTTGGAGCGCAAGAAGCCAAAACAAACATAGAAAGAATGAATAGTAGAATTTGATTTTTCATATATTTAAAAGGAATTTAGGCACTGTTTTTTGAATAAAAAAGCTATTTTATGAAATAATTTCTTGATAAGAAATCAATAGAATTGCAAAAATAGCCAATCCTAAGCCTAATTTGTTGATAAGAGATAATTTTTCTTTGAATAAAAAATAAGAAGCAATAGCAGCTAATAAAATTACAGAGATATTGAAGACAGGAAAAACAAGTGCGCCATCACCTTTGAAACCACTCAATACTTTTAATAGTAAAAAGATAGAAAAAAAGTTGGGTATTCCTAAGCAAATTCCTCCAATAAGACTGCGTTTTGTCATTGTCATTTTTTTTCTCAAAAATTGAATTATAAAAATAGTAATTCCTGTAATCCCTGCAATTCCGAAAAGCAAAATACTAAAAATACCTTGCTGATTTGGCAAAACAATTTGTACATCTTCTCTGACTGTATAATTAAATGTAGTATCGATTGTGCCACTTACCAAAAATACCAAAATAGGAAGCAAAATTGCTAAATATTTTTTCTTATCGTCTTTGTATTCAGTAGTATCAATGATTTTGGAAGGCTTATAAGAAACCAAACCAACGGCCGTAATAGCCAAGAAAAGTCCTAAATAATTGAGGAAATCATAATCTTTGCCACCACTTTTCCAAATCCAAAGATTTATCAAAACAGGAATTACAAACGAAATACGAGCTGAAAGTGAAGCCACAGCCACTCCCGAAAGTTGTGTAGTGAGTCCCATTATATAAAATGAAGCAATAAAAAATGACCCCATTCCCATGGCAATATAGAGAGCAGTAGAAAAATCAGGGCTTTGTAAGGTTTGTAAGACAGGTGGGCTTTCTATCCAACCCATGGTAATAAAGAGGCTGCCTGTCAAAACACAAACAATATAGTTTATGACAATGGCAGGAAAAGTAGGAATATTATAGCTTGAGAAGGCACGAAAGTTAATGAAAATGGCAACATTTGCAAGCACCCAAAGAATAAATAAAATTGACATAAATGAGTAATCAGTTTTTGAAAACAAAACCCTAAGTGCCTTAGAAGACCCTTAGGATTTAAAGTGCAAAGGTAAGAAAATGTAGCATACTCTTTCTACTTATTCTATCTGATTTTTATATTTTTAATGAGAAAAATTAGACCCAAACTGTCAGAGCTTTAGAAATAGTTTTGTACTCTATATTTGTTCCTAATCCTTTTGATTCTCCGTCTAAGTGTGCAGGGATTGTATTTTCGATAGAAATTTTGAATTTATTTGCTTTATATGTTTCTATGTATTGATTTTGAGGAAGTGTTTTATTGAATAATTGCCATACCAATTTTAGAGTTTGTATTTTTGGAAAAGGTTTTAGGATACAAATATCTAATTTTCCATCTTGTATATTTGCTTGTGGCGCAATGTAGGCATTATTTCCATATTGTGTTGCATTTGCACAGGCTATCAAAAATGCCTTTCTTTCTATTTTTTGTCCATCAAATTCGATTGTATAAGTAAGAGGTTTGTATGCAAAAAATTCTTTGATTGCAAAATAGGCATAGCCAGCCAATCCACGAAAAGCACGAGCAGCAAAAGAAGCACTTACATGAGAATCAAAGCCTACTCCAGATGTACAAAAGAAATAATTTTCATTTGCAGTTGCTGCATCAATGAGGATTTTTTTTGGTTCTAAGAGTCTTTTTATGGCTTCTTCTGTATTAAGAGGAATTTCTAAATGACGAGCTAGTCCATTTCCTGAGCCTTGTGGAATGATAGCTAAAGCTGTTTTTGTTTTGATGAGTGTTTGCGCAATTTCATTAACAGTTCCATCGCCACCTACTGCTACCACAACATCATATTTTTGTTTGATGGCTTGCTTGGCAAGCTCTATCGCATGTCCTGCAAAATCAGTATAAACAATATCATATTGAATTTTGGAGAGTTTTAATTGTTGGTGAATGCGTGTAACAATATGTTCTTTTTTTTCTGTACCAGAAACAGGATTTATTATAAAGACCATTTTGGTAGTCTTTTCTTTTTCTGTTTTGATAGTATTTTCTATAAGTACTGTGTTTTCTGATTCCATTGCTTTTATTCCTTACACCTAAAAAAAGTAAATTAGATTCACTTTAGATAAATTTCATATTGGTAAAAATGTATGAGTGTAGTTTTACTCTGTGAGAGTATTGTAAGGGTAGGATTTTTTTATATTATAATCGATAACCAAAACCCTACCAATATCTAGCTTTGTATGAAAAAAAACTATTTTTTAGTAATTATAATTTTTGTAAATATAAAATTACGGCTTTTCTGATGTCTGATTGTGGGCTTTTTATGTCATCTGAAGAGATTATATTTTTTATTTCTTTGTTTGTTTTGATGTTCATAAATTCCATATTAGCTTCTTTTCCTGATAGGTTATAGTCATTTGTAACAACTGTGTATTGTTTGTTTTTGTCTATTTTTTTGTTGTTTAATAACCACCCTTGTTGTGCATCAAATTTCAATTTTTCTTGATATTGCAAGTATCCTCCTGTTCCTTTGTTTTTTGTTCCAGCATCTAAAAACTGTGTTAGAATATCTCCTGAAATTGTGATTTGATAAATTTTTCCACCAAAAGGCAACATTCTCAAAATATCATATTCTGTAATTGTTCCTGTAATTTGGTCATCTAATCTCACTGAGCCACTTCCCACAACGGCAAGTTGTGTATTAGGAAAGGCATCTGCCATGGCATCTACAATTAGAGTTCCTGCATTGGTCTGAAAATTTCTGATACTTGATTCTCGTGCATCTAATGTTTCTGTTAGTTTATAAATTTCTTTTTTAATGTCAAAACCTTGTGCTTCAAAAACAGAGTCTGCTATTTTATCCCATTTTTCTATGGCTGCTTTTGCAGTAGGTTCGTAACCGATAGTTTTGTCAATGGTTTTTAATTCAGAATCAATTTGTAATTTTTTTGTTTTTGTATTGTAAGTAAGACGATGAATATAAGCTGTTCTTGCATTTGCATCGGCTTTTGCCATTATTGTTTTTCCATAGACAAATTTCATATTTTCGTGGTCATGTCCTCCCATCAAAAGCCTTAATTGAGGCACAATTCCTGCTAATTTTTCATCTTCATCTTCCAAAAGGTGAGTAAGAGCAACACTAAAATCAGTTTTTGACTCTATTTCTTGATAAACATTTTTTGCTGTTTGATATTCATCTGTATAACGCACAAAATCAGGTTGGTTATACTTTGTTGTAATTCCTAATATTCCAACTTTAATACTTTTTCCTTTTGTATTTTTGGGTTCTAGTATAATATGAGTAGGAAGTTTTTTTCCATTTCTGGTAAAAGGCTGTATTTTTTCATTTTTGTAATAAAATGTATTTGAAGCAATCCATTCAAACTTTGATTCATTAATTCTTTGCAAAACTTCTTTTTCTTTCAAATCAAATTCGTGATTTCCAAAGGTTACAAAATCAATATTTGAGGCATTCATTACATCTACCATATGTTTTCCAGAGATTCTTTTTCCATTGAGTTTGAGAGTTCCCAAAACAGAAGGATTAAGAAAATCTCCAGACAAAACTAAATAAGTATTTGGGTTTTCTTTTAAGAGGTCTTTTTTTAATTGTGCAACTCGTGCCAAATTTCCATATTTTCCACCACCTACACCACCAATTTCATAAACGTCATTGATATGAAGAAAGGTAAGTTTTATTATTTCTTCATCAGTTGGGGAAGAGTTTTGAGAAGAACGACAACCAGTAAAGGCAGTCAAAATAATAATAAGCCAAAGAGCAAAAAGAGAAAATTGTTTCATTTTGAATACTTTTTTTGAATAAAAAGAGAAGGCGAACACATAAATTGTTCGCCTTTTATTTTTTAATTAATCTTACAAATGTATAAAAAAATAGTTATTGTTTCTAATCTACTCTAAAACCAATAACCAAAACATCATCTACTTGAGCGTGTTCTCCTCCCAACCATGCATCAAACTCTAATTTTAAGATGCGTTCTTGTTCGTTGAAGGGTTGCTTATGAATTTCTACCAAAAAGTTTCTGAATTTCTTTTTCATATATTTTCTTCCTTTTTCTCCTCCAAACTGGTCTTGAAAACCATCAGAAAACATATAAAAAGTAGTTGGAGCAGTTATATCAACAGTTTGTTTTTCAAAAAACCGTTCTACATCAAGACGCTCACCACCAATAGGCATTTTATCTCCTTTCAAACGTATTACTTCGTCATTTTGGACATAAACAACTTCATTTTTTGCGCCTGCAAAATGTACTTGTTTGTTTTCTTTATCCACAACACAAAGTGTCATATCCATTCCATCTCTATTGTCAGTTGCTCGTTGATTAAGCGCATTTACTACTCCAAAATGTAAATCATGAAGGATTTTGTCAGCTTCATGTATATTTCTTGCATTTATTGTTTCATTCAAAACATCATTTCCAATAAGGGACATAAATGCTCCTGGAACGCCATGTCCAGTACAGTCGCAGGCTGCAATAATACACTTTTGGTCAGAAATTTGGCTAAACCAATAAAAATCTCCACTTACAATATCTCTTGGTTGAAAAAATACAAATGAGTTGGGCAAACCCTGTTTTACCTTGCTCAAATCGGGCAACATAGCTGTTTGAATCCTCTTAGCATAATTGATACTTGAAGTAATATCATGATTTTTTTTCTCAATAATTTCTTTTTGGTTTTCCAATTCTATTAAAGAAGCTCCCAAATCAATATTTTTTTCTTCTATACTCATTTTTACAAGAGTAAGTTGTTCGTTTGTGGTTTGTAGTTCTTCCGAGTTTTGCCTCAACTCTTCTTCTGATGCTTGCAGCTCTTCATGTTTTTGAGATATTTCTTGTTTTTGTGTTTCTAATACTTTGTTTTGGGCTTCAATTTTTTTGTTTTTCTTTTTATTTTGAATGAATGCAAATAAAGCAAATCCAAACAAAATAAGAGCTGTTGCAGCAATCAAATAAGCAATATATTTAGAAGACCGTTGTTTTTCTTCTTTTAATTGTATTCTTTCATTTTCTACTTTTTGAAGTTTATTTTTTTGTTCTAAAAGCTGTTTTTCTTTCTTTTGTTGTTCTGCTTGAAGAGCTTGTTCTCTTAATTTTGCATTATCTTTTTGCCTATTTAACTCCAAACGCTGAATATCTTCTTTTCTTTTGGCTGCATCAAGTTGGTTTTGAGCCAGCAAAAGAGCTTGTTGAGTGCGTTCTCTTTGTAAGATTGCATTTTTGGTTTGACTTTGTTGAAGTTCGTTTTCACTTTTCAAAAGTTCATTTTCTTTTGCTTGTTTTTCGGTTTCGCTCTTTAATTTTTCTAGCCTTAATCGTTCCTGTTCTCTATTATTTTCATATTGCATAAGTTGAGTTTCTTCTCTTTCTGCTTCTATTCGCTGTTTTTGTAGTTTTTCTTTTTGTTTGTTTGCTTCTGCCTCCAGCTCTGCTTTGATGTCTGTATATTTTTTGAAGGCTTCTTGTGATTGCCTAAAATCTCCGTCATATTCCCAAATTTTGGATAAAAGAAGGTAAGAATCTGCTAAAGGCTGTAGTAATTTATTTTTTTGAGAAAAAAGAATTGCATTTGCCACTTGTACCCGAGCTTCTTGTGCATGAGCAGCTAGATATTCGTTTGCTCCCAAATAATTATATGAGTCTGCAATGGCTGCAATATTATTTTTATTTTTATTGATTTTTAATGCGCTTTGGTATTGTGCTTGTGCAGCAGGATATTTTTTGAGAGCTGTATAAGTTACTCCCAAATTATTGAATATCATTGCATCTTTTTTATTTATTTTTTTGAGAGCTTCAAGAGCCTTTTCGAAGTAAGAAATTGCGTCTTTTTCTTTTCCTAATTGTCTGTATAGATAACCAATACTATTGGCAGCAAAAGCTATTTGTTGGTAATTATTGCCCTTTTTTACTTCCAAATTATATTTTTCAATAGAATATTTTAATGAATTTTCAGGGTTATTGGTTCTGCTTACAATGGCTAGTTTGCCCAAAGAGAATGAAATAAGTTCTTTATCATTTGTCTTCTTATCTTCTTTTAATAATTTTATATAGTTTTGTTCAGATTTTTCATATTCTCCATTCAAAAATTGATTGTGAGCTATTTTTCTATCTAATTCTATTATTGCCTCTTCTTTTTGATGGGCTTTATATATGTTTTTTGCTTTTTCAAAATTCTCTATTGCTTTATCATAAGAAAGCCAGCTTTGATACAAAAGCCCTATTTCTGTAAACACCTCAGCTTTTCCTAAAGAAGCCTTTTGTTTGTCTTTTTCTACTCTATTAAATTGTGTTGATGCCTGAATTGCATGACTAAGAGCAGCAGAATAGTCTTTTTGATAACGATAAGCACGAGAAATAACGGTAAGAAGTTGTCCACGTTGAAGCGCATTATTATTATTGTTTTTTAATGCTTCTTGTGCATAATAAATGGCTTGGCTATAATCTCCTTTTTTAAAATGATATGAGGGAGAGTTTTTGTCTTGAGCAAAAACAGAAAAGGAAATAAAAAATAAAATAAGTGCATTTATAATAAGCAAAATAAAATAATTGTGTATTGGAATATACACAAAGTTGTTTTTATTTTTTTTAAAATAAAATAATATTTTCATTTGGTTTTTATGCGAATGTAAGTAGAAGTTTGGAATTGATTTTTAGTAGGGATTAAATCAATGTATCAATTTGATGATTTTTTTGTTAAAATGCAAAAAATAATTAGCTTTTGCATTTATTAAAACATAATTCAAGCCAATTATATTCAATATAAAAGTAGTTGGTGGTGTTACACAAAGTATGATTTTTTTAAAGCATTTTAGAATAGCAAAATTATATAACTAAAAACTACCCACAAT
>CAKZOK010000148.1 GCA_937136415.1 uncultured Cytophagales bacterium
CAAAGCCACCTATCACGTAGGTTTCTAAACCTAACACATCGGCACTTTGCTTTATCCACTCAAAAATAGAGGTTTGGTTTACTAATTCTGTTAATTCTGCTAGTTGTTTTGTTTCAGTTGTCTTCATACTGCAAAAATAACATTTTTTGTCTATAAAAGATAGCTATTATTTTCAAATCTTTAAGCTATCAATTTTATAGAGAGAGAAAACTGTTAAATCATAGAAACAAGCAAGTTGTTATGATTACAGTAATAAAAATTAAAATATATTTGAATTTTAAATACAAAAACCACGGCTACAAGCCGAATACATAGAAATCAAGTGGGGTTTTCTAAAAAATCCATTTATCATACCATTTAACAGAGCTAAAAGTTTGCTTATAATGCAACACCTCATGAATTTTATCTAAACAGATTTCTATAACAAATCTGTCTTGAGAATAATTATTTATTTCTTGATATGCTTTATTTCTTTGTTCTAGTGAAAAAACAAACTCTTCTACTACATTTTTAGGTAAAATATTTTTACAACTATTAATTCTTATATCTTTGATAAAGAGAATGAGAAAATCAGTCCTACTTTCAACATCAATCTGATTATTTATAAGTATCTTTTCGAATAAAATTTCTTTTTCCTTTAAAAAATAACAATTACTTATACCATACAAATGACTTAACTCTTTTGAACATGGATAAGCATTCATTTCTTCTAATTTCTTTATATAAACAGTTATATCATTATATATTTCATATATATCAATATAGTTTTGAAGACCATACTTTGGTGGTTTATTATCAATGTATTTCATATTACGAAAAATAAAATCATAAAATTTACTTTTTTTCTCTACTGCAAATGACTCAATTATAACTCCTTCTTGTATAGTAAAATGCAACGAATGAAACCTTTCTTTTATCCAATTATATGCTGGAACATGATTATGAGCAAGGCGACTTATCAAACTACATATATAAAATTCATTCTCAGCTTCAGAATGTTTAATTAGCCATTGAAAAAAAGAGTCTATCGAAAAAGTAATTTCCGACAAACTCTTGTAAAGCTTCCATAAAGTAGAAATGACTAAATCTCTAAGAGCCTCATCTTTTGCATCATAATTTTCTGATAAAACATAATCTACCACTTTATTAATATCACTGGGCAAATTGAATAAATGAATAAAGCGTAAAGCAGAAATATGACTAGCATTTTTATAGGATAAAGATTTAACAGGTAATTCAATTAAAAAATACAGAGCTTGATTATGAATTTTTTCAATCATCTCTTCATCCCACTCACTGATAGTTAAATGGTTATAAAATCCATAAGGTATAGCTATACTATCAGTAATATATCCAAATACATCTATATTATTAGC
The DNA here is from genome assembly GCA_937136415.1 of uncultured Cytophagales bacterium. GTDB lineage: Bacteria > Bacteroidota > Bacteroidia > Cytophagales > Bernardetiaceae > Bernardetia. The sequence goes on from CAKZOK010000148.1 coordinate 1,377, forward strand.
TAAAAGCTCCTCTATTATTAGTTGTTTGTTTTTGGGAATAATTAGCTCCTCAAGTTTAGAATCTAGTTCCCAATAATATTGGTCGGTCATAATATTTTTTTTCGTTTTAAGATTTTCAAAAGCTAAAACATAAGCTACATTAAAAATCTCTTTAAAACTTCAAATTCTTTATCTGTATGTTGTGGAAAATTAGCAATTCTGAATGTATTTGTTTTCCATTTTCCATAACCATTTCCCAAAATAATATTATTATTTATTGCTTCTTCTTTCAAAAAACTAAGTTTGGGTTCATTCAGTTCTATTGAAAAAACAGTTTGAGAGCGCATTTTTTTATTTTCTATTAATAATTTATAATTATTCTCTTCTAAAAAAGAGTATAAACTGGTTGCTCGTTTTTCTATTTTTTGAGAAGTAAGAGAAATATCTGGCACAAACTCCATTACTTTGGAAAGCAAATAAATATTTAAAACATTGGGGGTGTAAGTTGTCTGAAATTCATTTGCTTTTTCTATTAAGAATGAAAATTGATTGTATCTTTTTGGAATTATTTTTTGATTATTATTTTTATAAAATTCAATTAAATTAGGAGAAAGAGCCATAACTCCAAGTCCAGCAGGAAGTCCAAAGCATTTTTGGACAGAAGCAAACCAAGCATCAGCATCTTGAAAATTTAGATTTTGACCACCCCAAGAAGAAGTTGCATCTACAAAAATAAAATCATTTAGTCTTTCCTGTCTAATTTCTGATAATCTTTTTTGAGAAATTTGAGTTGCATTTGATGTTTCATTCTGACAAAGACAGATTATATTAGGTAAATAATCATTTTGTGGGATTTGTTGAAAAAATTTATCCTCTAACTCATCATTAACACCAAACTCAACTCCAAAAGTAGTCTTAGAATAATTTGCTTTTCTATAATCTAACCATTTTTTACCAAAAGCACCATTATAAAAATGATAACTATTTATAGTTGAAAAAGAATCATTGAGAATATGCCAACATTCCGTAGCCGAAGAAGTAAAAAAAATAGTATAATCTTTCGGAATATTGTGTTTTGATTGCAAATTTTTGACAATACTCTCATACAAACTCATAAACTTGGGGCTACGATGCTGAATACTCAAAATGTCATTTTGGTATGCTTCATTTAACCAATCTTTTACTTGTGGATATACTTTTGAAGGACCAGGATAGAAATTCATTTTTTTTAGTCTAATTTTTCTAAATCAATAAGGCAAATATAATTGTTTTCATGCGAATGAATAATTATTTTCTTTTGGGGAAACAAACACGCCACTGTACCCTATTATTTTTGACAGATAAAAAACAGATATTTTGAATCAAAAAAATTATTTCAATAGTATTTGGTATTAACCTGTTTTATCTTTACTTATTGAATATCAAGCATTTAGCTTTTGAAAAAGAAGAATACACCAATGCCGTTGTTGGTGTTTTAGCGAAGCGAGACCAACAACCAAATAACTTATCATACTTTTTACAACACCACTAATATTTGGTATTAATCTGTATTTTCAATCCTATAAATTCTCAACTACCATACATTACAAAAAAATAGTAGGCTACAACACAAACACAGAATAGCTTTCAAAAAATTTTTGTACCATTCCAAACTTTCGTACCTTTGCGCTTTCAAATTCTAAAAAATTAGGTATTTATATAAAAAAATAAAAATAAATTATGGGATTACGTTGTGGAATCGTTGGTTTGCCAAATGTAGGTAAATCTACTCTTTTTAATGCTTTATCTTCTGCAAAGGCAGAATCTGCTAACTATCCATTTTGTACCATTGAGCCAAATGTAGGAATTGTAACTGTCCCAGATGAGCGTATCGCAACTTTGGAAGATTTGGTTACTCCTGAGCGAACTGTTCCAGCCATTATTGAGTTTGTGGATATTGCAGGTCTTGTCCGTGGTGCAAGTAAAGGTGAAGGATTGGGAAATCAATTTTTGGCAAATATTAGAGAAGTAGATGCTATTGCTCACGTAGTTCGTTGTTTTGAAGATGATAATGTAATCCATGTTGATGGAAAAATAAATCCTGTTTTGGATAAAGAAACGATTGATATTGAATTGCAATTAAAAGATTTAGAAACGGTAGAAAAACGCCTTGTTCGTATTGGAAAAGCTGCTCGTACAGGAGATAAAACAGCAAAAAAAGAAGCTGATATTTTTGAAAAAGTAAAAAATCACTTAGAACAAGGCAAAAATATTCGTTCGTTGGTATTAGAAGAAGACGAAAAAGAAATTGTAGATGAAGCATTTTTGCTCACTCAAAAATCTGTAATTTATGTTGCCAATGTAGATGAAAAATCTATTCATACAGGAAATGCTCTTGTCGAACAACTCAAAGAATCTGTAAAAGATGAAAATGCCGAAGTAGTTATGGTTTGTGCTTCTATTGAATCTCAAATTGCCGAATTAGAAGACCAAGAAGAGAAAGAAATGTTTTTAGAAGAATATGAATTGAAAGAATCAGGACTTAATAAACTTATCCGTAGTGCTTATTCTATCTTAAATCTAATTACTTATTTTACGGCTGGTGTAAAAGAAGTTAGAGCTTGGACAATCGAAAGAGGCTGGAAAGCTCCAAAGGCTGCAAGTGTTATTCATACAGATTTTGAGCGTGGATTTATTCGTGCAGAAGTAATCAAATTAGATGACTATGCAAAATATAGAACAGAAGTAGCATTAAAAGAAGCAGGAAAATTAGCCGTAGAAGGAAAAGAATACACCGTAGAAGATGGCGATGTAATGCACTTTAGATTTAATGTATAAATCAATTATGAATCTATTTATAACAAACAATTCATAATTTGTTTATTTCAACAAAAACGGCTATTCATTTTATAATGAATAGCCGTTTTTCATTGTTTTTCCCTGTTCTGTAACTCACAGAACAGCAAATACATCTAGTGTCCAGTACTCTAAATTTTGTAACCCATAACTTTTAATTGTTTCTTACAGCCTTTCAAAAACAAACCCTTTTTCTGCAAAATATTCTAAATAACGAGGCAATGTATAAAGCATATTTTTGGCTGCCTTTATACTATCATGAAAAGTAATAATCGAACCCGATTCGGTGCATTCAATAGATTTTTTTAAACAAATTTTACGAGAAAGAAATTTATCAAAATCGCCTGTCAGAACGTCCCACATCACAATTTGATATTCTGTCGAAATTCTATGGAACTGTTCTGGTGTAAGTTTTCCATACGGAGGACGATACAAAGAAACCTGTTCGAAGAGTTCTAAATTAGAATATTCTTCTAAAATTGTCTTTTTGCATGAATTAATATTTTCATAATAAATTTCATTTTCAGTAGCCCACCCATTCAAATGATTTTGAGTGTGATTGCCTACCGAATGCCCTGCATTTACTATTTTTTTGAAAATATGAGGGTGTTTGATTACATTATCTCCAATACAAAAAAAAGTAGCTTTTGCATCAAATTTTTCTAAAATAGAAAGTACATTTTCAGTAATTTCTGGAATAGGACCATCATCAAAAGTCAGATAAATAGTTGGCTTTTCGGAAGGCTTAAACCACAAAAGATTAGGAAAAAGCCACCGAACAATTTTGCCACTTTTATGAGGATAAGGTTTGAAACGCATCTTTTAATCAATTAGCAGTTACCAGTAAGCAGTAACCAGTTGAATACAATTATATTTTATAAATTTGAAACAGGAATTTCCATTTACCATTTATAATTAACCATTCACAATTTCATTACTATTCTCTAGGTACAAAAATCGTTTCCGAAACCATCGATGAAGTCATAAAAACACCAAGTACATTTGTTCCTGTTATATTTGTTCTTGGATTGACAGGAGGAGGGCTAAAAAGTCCACCATCGTTAGAGGCAACTGTCGTCAGGTCATTATAAAAATCATAAGTTTCTTCTGTAATAGAATACATTTCCAAACGAACTGTATCACCAGCATTATAGATAAAAGGAAACTGTATTCCATCTATATTTTCGCCAATCGCTTGGTCGTTGGCAAATATAAGGTCGCCTACATCTTCATAATTTAGAGTATCATTTCTATAGTTTCTCCAAAAATAAAAATCTCTTGTGTCTTGAGGTTCTTTTCCATAAAAATAAAGGTAATATCCTTCATCTCTAAAACGCTTTTCTTCTTGAAAACGAATTTGTAAAGAATCTATATTCGAAACACGAAATAATTTACTTTCTGATGTAAATTCCTTCCCTTGATATTCAATTTTTAAAGAATATGTATTTCCTACAACTCCTTTGTATTCAACGTCTTGTGGCAAGTACAATCCTAACTCTTCACTTTCCAAAAAGTTCATTTGATTTCCATTTTGGTCGGTAACCGAAACAGTTGCACCTGACGCTTTTGGCTCGTCAGTCGGTTGATAATAATCTAAAGTTTCGCCTAATCTTACAAAAGAATAGCCCACTACATCTACTACTTCGGCTTCCACAATCAAAGCAGGAGAATCTGCCCCCTCAAGAGGCAAATCAATTACTTCTTCACAAGAAGAAAAAGTAATTACTAAAAAAAGCAAAATGAATGCTTTATAAATAAATGATATATTTTTCATAGAATGATTTTATTTCTATGTCGCTCGTGGGGACACGAGCAACTGTAAAGTTAGTTTTTATAAAACAGTTTTATTTTTTATCAAAAGAGAATTTAAAATTATAAGTAATAGAAGGAATAATTCCGAAAAGAGTAGTTTGAACGGCTTCATATTCGCCTGTTCCGACTTCGTTTTCATCTTCTTTTTCTCTAAAATAAATTGAAAAAGCATTTTTTCGATTATAAAAATTATAAATAGAAAAATTCCAACTTCCTTTCCAATTTCTTTTTTGTTTTCCATCAATAGTAAGCGAAAGGTCAGCCCTGTGATAATCTGGCAAACGGCTACTATTTCTTTTTCCATCTTGATAATAACTAATTACATCATTTCCAACTTTATACCTTCCAATAGGAAAAGTAACGGCAGCTCCAGAAGTAAATGTAAAATTACCAGCCAAAGTAACTCTAGGCGAAAATTGATGCGCCACAACAACGGCCAAATTATGAGGACGGTCATAACGAGGGCTATACGCATTGCCCAAATTAATTTCTGCTATTTCTCTTTGTGTAGTCGAAAGTGTGTAACTAATCCAACCAGTCGTTTTGCCATAATTTTTCTTGATATAAAATTCTGCTCCATACGACCACGCTTTTCCTGCTGCCAATGCTTCCTCAATATTATCATTCAATAACAAATCTTCGCCATCTTTTGCATCAATTTGATTTTGCATAGCCTTATAATAACCCTCT
>CAKZOK010000149.1 GCA_937136415.1 uncultured Cytophagales bacterium
AATTATACGCTTATAAATCGTTGTTGTATTTTTATCAAAGTTTTTATCAAAAATCAGTTGATTATTCAGATAAAATACTTCAAAATCCGATTGCATCATTTGATTTAAAGAGTAATGTATATAAAATTAATACAATTACTTATTCAAGATTAAACAATTATGATAAATCATTTTATTATGCTGAAAAATATTTGGAAATAACAAAAAAAATGTTTGGTGAGGAGCATATAAAATTAGCTAGTATTTATTCTTTGCTTGCAAGTGTTTATAGAGGACAAGGAAATTTGCAGCAATCTTTAGAGTATGCAAAACGCTCAAAAGAGATTTATGAAGCACAAGAAAATGAAATATTCTTGTATGATATTGCTCGTTCTCAACAAGTTATTGCAAATGCTTATCATAAATTAGAAAAGTATGAAAAAGCACTTTCTAATAGTATAGAAGCAAAAAATAGTTTAGAAAATCTATTTTTAGAAAAAAGATTTTATCTTCTTACTCAAAGCTATACTAACTTAGGAATGATTTATCGAAGTCTGGATAAATATGATTCTACTTATCGATATTATCATTTGGCTTTGGCTGCCGAAAATTCATTACCTCAAAAAAATAGAAGCAAAACAAAAATAGGCAGAATTTATAATAATTTGGGATATGCCTTCGAAATGCAACAAAATTATGATTCTGCTATTTTTTATTATAAAGAATCATTTATTAAAAAAGAAAAAAGTAAGCAAAGTTGGAATAGTGCAAATGTTTTGAATAATTTAGCAAATTGTTTTTTAGCTATTTCAGATTCGAAAAAAGCAGAAGAATATTACAAAAAGTCATTAGAAATAAATGTATTAGGAAAAGAATATGCAGATTTAGAAGTAGCCTTAGATTCATACAAAGGTTTAGCAGCTTTGAGTACTTTTTCATTTCTACAACGCCTTAAATTTTATAAAAAAGCAGATGAAATAATTGATAAAATACGCTCAAGATTGCATACCGACAACGACCAATTATCTGTTAGCAAACTGACTACTGAAATTTATGGAAAAGCTCTTTCTGTTTGTTTTGATGCCTCCAAAATAAAAAATATAGAAGAACAAATTTATGAAGATGCTTTTTATTTTGCTGAAAAAAATCGTGCTTCTTTGCTCCGAAAACAAACACAAGAATCACTTGTTTTGGCTCAAATTCCTAAGGATTTACAAAAATTAGATGCTAATTATAGCTCTTTGATTGATTATTATCAACGTGAAATTTTGAAAATTGAAAGTGCAAATCCTAATACAGAAAAACCAAATCCTAAACAGGCGTATTTTAATCAACAAATAATTGAAACGAGAAACAAACATCAACAGCTCAAAGATGATTTGTCAAACAATTTTAAAAGTTATAAAAATCTTCAAAAATCTACTCAATTAGTTACAACCAAAACAATAAAAGAAAACCTAAAAAAAGATGAGCAAATGATTGTTTATCAATGGTTTGAACCTTATTTATTTATTCAAGTAATTGGTAAAGACAAACAGTTGTTTTATAGAATAAAACCAGAAAATTTTGAAAAAACAGTTAAGAAATATCGAAATTGTTTGGCAAAAGATTGTAATACAGAAAAATTTGTAATACAAAGTAATAAACTTTATCAGAGTCTAATTCAGCCCATTGAATCACATATCAAGACAAGTAAAAAATTGATTATTATTCCTGATGCAATTTTGCAACAAATTCCATTTTCTGCCTTAGTAAGTACATCAAAAAAAGGGAATGATATATCGTATCAAAACCTTGAATATCCATTATTGAATAATGAGATTTCCTTTCATTATTCTTCTTCTCTTTGGGCTTTAGAAAGACAAAACAAAAAACAGAAAAAGGAAGTTGCTTATGAATATGAATTTATAGGGTTTGCTCCTGCCTTTGATAGCAATGAAGATGAGTCTTTTTTGGCGAGTAGTAGAGGTAATTTGAGTCCTCTTCCATACAGCAAACAAGAAGTAGAAGAAGTGGCAAGTTTATTTATTTCTCAAAATAAAAAGGCTTTAGCATTTATAAATTCTGAAGCAAATCAAGAAAATTTGAGAAGCTATGCAACCAAAACACGTAGATTGCATCTAGCTACACATAGTCAGACCTTTACAAAAACACCTTTTAATTCTCATATTTGGTTGTTTGCTAAAGATTCTGTTCAAAGCTCTAAAAACAAACTACAACAAATTTATGCAAGTGATTTGTATGGAATGTCATTTCCTAATGAATTGGTTGTCTTGAGTAGTTGTCGTTCTGGAGTTGGGCAAGTTGTGGAGGGAGAGGGTGTAATTACGCTTACTCGTTCGTTTCTAAATGCAGGTACAAAAAATATCATTTTTTCGCTTTGGCAAATAGATGATTTGGCTACAAAAGAACTCATGACACATTTTTATGACTTTGTTTCTGAAGGAAAGAGCTATTCAGAGTCATTGCGTTTGGCAAAACAAAAATTATCCAAATCAGATAAATTTAGAAATCCTTTTTATTGGGCAGGAATTTTATTAATTGGAGAATAATAATATTTTTTTTGTTAAAAATATATTTTTTTTGTTTTAAAAGTACATTTTGGCCTGAATTTTTGAATACCTTTATCAGTTGTAAAGACTATTGCTTTTCAAACAAAATATACATTATCTTCACTAAATTTAACTATCACTTAATCATATCAAATCTTATGAAAACTGATTTACTCAAAGCCTCATTTTATCAAAATTCTATACCTATTTTTATTATTTTATTGTTTGTAATTTCTGCCTGTTCTTCTGGAAAAAAGGCATTACAAAAAGGAGATTATTATGAAGCAACTTTAAAGGCTGTCGAAAGGCTGCGTCAAAGTCCAAATAATAAAAAAGCACGTCATACGCTTGGAGAGGCTTATTATAGAGCTGTTGAAGAAAATTTGAGAACAACTCGCACGTTAGATACCAAAATAAATCCTCTCAACTGGGCAAAAATAGTTGAAAGTTATGGAAGGATTAATAAGATGGGAAATGAAATTCGTCGTAGCCCTGCTGCTTTGCAAATTATCAAAAACCCAACAAGTTATTTGTCAGAAGAAATTAAGGCAAAAAATAAAGCTGCTGAGGCTTTTTATAATGAGGGAGTAAAGGCGATGGCACTCAAAACGAGAGAAAGTGCAAAAAGAGCCTATTTGCATTTTATAAAAGCAGACCAATGGGTAAAAGGCTATAAAGATGTGGCTACTCAAATTCCGAATGCAAAAGATGCAGCTACTTTAAAGGTATTGGTTCAGCCTATTCAAGTTCCTAATTCGTTTAGTTTGGAAAGAGATTTTGTACAAAATCAGGTGATGGAATTTTTGAATACAAATCGTAGAATGAATGAATTTGTAGCTTTTTATTTGTCGTGGGAAACGCCTAATTATTGTTGTGCTGACCAGTTTTTGATGATGAGTTTTGATGAATTTACGGTTGGGCAAATACTTCAAAAAGAAAAAACAACAACAGCAATAGATAGTGTTAGGCGCAGTATTCGTCTTGACGATGGCACTTCAAAAACGATTACAGATGCTGTAAAGGCTGATTATACGCATCACGAGCAATATGTAGTTTCGAATGGTGTTTTAGATGTGCGAGTAATTGATGCCAAAACAAATCAAGTTTTGATGCAAGACAAATATCCAGGGGAATTTGTTTGGAGAAATGAATGGGGAACATATCAAGGCGATAAACGTGCTTTGGATAGTAAGCAAAAGAAGGAAATCAAAGTTCGTCCTGTTGCACCACCACCAGCACAAGATTTGTTTGTTGAGTTGTGTAAGCCTATTTATGACCAACTAACAGAAAATATCAAACGTTTTTATAGAAAATATTAGAACATTGTAAATTCTGTTTTTTTAAAAAAGAAATAGAAATAAAATTAGTTGTTCTGTAAAGAAAACTCATCTGTTTTGATAAAGCAGATGAGTTTTTTTTTAGTTTAAAAGTTCACTTTCTTCATAACCATCTCTTTTGTCTAATTCTCTAAAATAAAATACGATTGTTGCGTTGGGAGATATTTTGAGTTCGCAATAGCCTTCTATTTGCATTGTTTCTAATACTTTTTTTGATTCTTTGAGGTTGAGATTTGTCTTCATGGCGAGTTCAGTGGGTGTTAGGTGTCCACCATTTTGAGAAGCTACTTGTAGTATTTGTTGTTCGTATTTGTTCATCAAAAATTTTCGTTCACCAATTTTAGAACTTCTCCAAAGTAAAATTCCTGTTATTAATGGCACTACTCCTAATATAAACCCTCCTAAAATAGTGTCAGCTTTTTCTGGTTCGTCTGTGAAGAGAGCAAAGAAAATAACAGATGTAAAAGTTACACCCATTATTGAGAGTAATATTCCGACTGTTTTTCCGAATTGATATTTAAGTGTTTGCATAAAGTGATATGTTTTTTTTGGTGTGAAATTTTATGTTCTACTTTGGTTTTATTTATTGAATATACACTTTTTTAAGAATTTATGCAATTCATTTACTTGTGATTAATTTGTAGAGTTTTTTTTGTTAAAGCAAAGATTTTGTTTTTTGAAATGATATTTTTTTAGAATTAAAGTTGGTAAAAATTGAATTAACAAGTTTTTTATTTTGTTAAGAAGTTGGAATTTAGGAAAAAAATGCACAACTTATATGACCAAATTAAAAATAGAAACTACTACATAAAATAATTTGATTTAATACTTTAATCTTTTAACTTATTCTATAATTTTTACAAAAATGAACATACATTTAACCCTAAAAAATCCGACAATTTGGATACAGCAGGCTCTAAAAACGGGCTGGACTATTATTTTATTTATTGCGCTATGGCTAATTTCACTTACCGTTTGGGCGCAGCCTCAATATGGTTTTACGGCTGTTAGTGGAGCATTTACACCTATTTCTGGAGGGACTTCTGCTGCTATTGATGATGATGATGCTCTTTCAACAGCTATCCCTATTGGTTTTACTTTTACTTATGATGGAATAGCTTATACTCAAATAAAGGCATCATCTAATGGTTGGATGACTTTTAATACTGGAGCAACAGCAACAGCATTAACTAATGATTTAGATAATTCTGCTGCTGCTATTCGTCCGTTATTAGCACCTCTTTGGGATGATTTGGCAGGAACAACAAGTCAAGGTTCATATATCACAACAGGTGCAGCAGGTAGCCGTGTATTTACTATGGAATGGCTAAATTGGGAATGGAATTTTGGTGCTATTGGTCCTGTTGTTTCATTTCAAGTTAAGTTGTATGAAGCTACAGGAGTGATAGAATATATTTATCGTCAAGATGTTAACTCTATAAATGGTACAGGATCTGCATCTATTGGACTCACTACTGCAACTACAGGAGTGAATTCATTTATATCCTTAAATGATGCTAGTGCTGCTCCTACAACAAGCTCTACAGTAGAAACGATAAATATTTCTACTAAACCAGCAACAGGTCAAATCTATCGTTGGTCGCCTACTTTTACACCTGTAAAAATATTATCCCCTGCTGATGATGCAACTGGTGTAGCATTGAATGGTAATCTTTCAGTAAGCTTTGCATATCCTGCAACCCCTCCTACTATTGGAACAGGAACTATTGAACTAAGAAAAACAACAGGTGGTGCATTAGTAGAAAGTTTTGTATTACCTTCTGCTCGTGTAACTATTTCTGGAAATAGTGCCGTGATTGACCCTACTAATCCATTGGAATGTAATACAGAGTATTATCTAATAGTTCCTGCTACTGCTATTGGTGGAGTAGGGTTTAGTGGAATTACTGCTGCTACGGATTGGTCATTTACAACTGGTGCGCCTGTGGGTTCACCTGCTAATGTTACTACTCTGTTAGATGAAGATTTTGGTACTGCTGCTGGTTCTACTCCTCCTACTGGCTGGGCTAATAATACGATAGGAGGGGCTGTAACAGATGTTTGGAGGTTTGATAATCCAGAGCCTCGCACAACTACTGGCTTTACTGCTCCTTTTGCTATTTTTGATAGTGATAATTATAGTGGAGCAGCTCCTACTCCTGCAGTTGAAAATGTAGCTTTGGAAACTCCTGCGTTTGATGCTAGTGTAGTAGGACAAATATATACTTTATCATTCAATCATTCTTTTAGAGATTTTTTAGGAAATGAGTATTTTGTAGAAGTCTTTAATGGTACAACTTGGACTACTGTTTTGACAGGTGATACTGATGTGGGTTATACCTCTTTTACCAGTACAGCTACTCCTGTTAGTATCAATATTACCACTGCTACTGGAGGAAATGCTGCTGCAAAAGCTAGATTTAGGTGGACAGGTGACTGGTCTTATTATTGGATAGTAGATGATGTGAAAATTACGAGTTCTACAACTGAATTACCTTTAGCTGCTACTTTCACCCCTACAAATGGAGCAACAAATGTAGCTCAAAATTCAGACTTAGTACTTAATTTTCCTTATCCAGTAAATGTAGGAATAGGTAACATAGAAATTGTAAATGCTACAACTAATGCAGTATTAGAAACAATTCCAGTAGCAGATGCACGAGTAGATTATTCTACTGTTGGACAAGTAACAATAGACCCTTCAATTGATTTTCCTAGTGCTGCTCTAATTGCTGTTCGTTTCCCTACTGGTGCATTTCAATCTTGTAATAATATTGATATAGCTGGAATTACTAACACAACAGATTGGCGTTTTACAGTCATAGATGTATGTACAACACTTACCATTGATGCAGGAGCTAATCAAACAAATATAGTATCTGGTTCAGATGTTACCCTAGCTGGTGTGGCTGCAACAGGTGGTTCGGGTACTTATACGTATGCATGGACTCCTGCAGCAGGTTTAAGTGATCCGACGATTCTCAATCCTGTTTTTGTTGGTTTTACTACCACAACTACTTTTACACTTACAGTAACAGATACAGGAACAAGCTGTGTTAAATCAGATAATGTATCTATCTCTGTTGCTGCACCAACTGGTGGTGGTGGAGGTGGTGGAAACACTTCTCCTGTAACAGCTCCTTTTTTGAGGCTTACAAGTACAGGCTCTACAACAATGACTTTAGATTGGACAGGTGGTAGCAATGCTGAAAGATATACTGTATTTCGTAAAGGAGGTACTTCTGCCAATTTTGTAAGAGTGAGTAGTATAGCTGCTGGTGTTTCTACATTTTTGGATTCTTTATTGATACCAAATACAAGATATTCTTATTATCTACAAGCTATAAGAAGTGGAAGAACAGCAAATTCTAATACTGTTTCTGATTATACTTATCCATCTGTGCCTACGGTGGTAAGTTTCCAAAATGCTTGTTTAGGAACTGGCGCACAGCTTTTAGTTGGTGGAAGCTCTGGAATATATAATGTATATTCTGACCAAACAGGTGGAACAGCAGTAGCAACAGGAGATTCGACAGGAGTAATCAACACACCAACATTTGGAGATGCAACAACATTTTATGTGTCTGCTATTGGTACTCGTTATGAAAGTACACCTCGTGTGGCTGTTAGTGTAATTACTAGACCATTACCAACAGCAACAATGTTAGGAGCTGATTTGCAAGAATCTTGTCTAGATAGTCTAACTATTATGGCTGAAGCTGTAGATGGAGCAACTTATACTTGGTATTCTGTTAATGTTCCGATAGCTACAACTTCTACTCCGATGTACACAGTTAATCGCAGTGGGGTTTATTCTGTTCTTGTCAATAAAGATGGGTGTGTAGCTCGTTCAAGTACAATTCGTGTGCGTGTAAACAGAACATCACCAGCTCAAATTATAGGGCGTGCTACTCGTGAGTTTTGTGAAGCTGGAATGCTTGAAGCAGTTCAAACAGAAGGCGCAACTTATGAATGGCAATTAAATAATGTAGTTGTAGGCACTGGAAGCTCTTTGGAAGTTACTCAGTCTGGAAATTATACAGTAATGGTAACAAGTAGCTTAGGTTGTCTTCTTACTTCCACTCCTGTAAGTGTAACAGTAATTAATGTTCCTCAATTAAATTTACAATCTTCTGCATCTGATTTTTGTGAAGGTGAAGAAGGAGTAGAACTTTCTGTAAATTCAGTAAATGGGGCTACTTATGAATGGTTGAGAAATGGAAGAAGAATCCGTACAACTACTTCTCCTTCATTGCAAGTAAATGTAGGCGCAGAATATAGAGTGCGTGTAATTTTGAATGGAAATTGTTCGAGAACATCTGACCCAATTACAATTATTCGTAATGCTGCTCCTGTTGCAAGAGTAAGAGTATATGGAGATAGTATAAAAGTAATTTATACAGGAGATATAACTCTTACAAATGTTACTTGGACAAAAGATGGTGCGCCATTTTCTGCCAATACACAAGCATTTGTGCCTACCGAATCGGGGCTTTATGTAGCAACTGTTACTTATTCAACAGGCTGTCAAGTGGTTTCTTCAGGCATTAATTACATCAAACGTCCAGATATTGTCATTGTGGGTGAAGAAGAAGTAGAAGCTCTTGGTTTTATGCTTTTTCCTAATCCAACTACAAGTAAAGTAAATCTAAATTTTGGAGATGCCTTCAAAGGAGATATTACGCTTACACTTACTGATGCAATCGGTCGTACTATCCAAGTAACAAAAGTAAAAGCATCTGAAAATGCGACCATTGACCTCTCTAATGTAGCAAATGGTAATTATATGCTTACTATTGCTTCAAAAGATAAAATAGTTATCCGTAAAATTATTCGTGAATAATTTTTGATAAATTAAATCAATGAATTAAAAATTGATTTAATTATATAATGAAAGGCTATATACTTCTAATTTTTTTAGAAATATATAGCCTTTTTTGTTTTTTATTAAGCATATCAAATTTCAAAGCATGTTTCATATTACTAGACATTTTCTAAAATTAAAAAATTGGTTTTACTATTTTTGATATCGAAAATAGCAAGTAGTTGTAATTCCTGACTCCCTTCGGAGAAACTAAGAGAGGTCAAAAACCAAAATGTCTATACTCAAGATGTATGAGTTTTGGAAAGCAGCTTTTTTAAAAAATGACCTTCATATAAACCCTAAGGGTTTCCAAAACTGGTTTTTATTGAGTATAGTAGTAAGTAAAAATGCAAAATTAACCTTGCTTAATCTTGTATTTTAAATTGCTCTGTACTGAAAGTCTGACCAGTTTAAAATAAGTATTTAAGGATTTGGAAAGGCTTATTTTGCCCAAGCCTGCATCTTTAGCTCTGACTTAGACAAAATACCAGATACATTTTTAGGTATAAATAATTAAGTTCAACTACGTACATAAAAAATACATCTAATAAAAAAACAATTTTACCGAAATAAAGTAGCCATCAAACAATTTTGTCTTATTTTTTGTATATTACTTTTTGTTAATAAACAAATACAATTTTTTAATTTAAAATTTAGCTCTAATGAAGTACATGAAGTACTTTTATCAATTTTTCTGTATTTTAGTTATATATAATTTTTCTGCTTATTCTAATTTTTCTTTTGCTCAATTCAGTGATTTTGGAGATACGCCCTTAGAAGCAGAACACCTCAATATCAAACAAGGGTTGTCGCAATCGACAGTACATTCTATCCTGCAAGACCAAAAAGGCTTTATGTGGTTCGGAACGCAAGACGGACTAAATAGATACGATGCCTATAAATTCAAAGTATTCAAAACAAAACGAGGAGATACTACTTCTCTTCCTGACAACAACATACAAACGCTTTTTCAATCTAAAGACGGCACTATTTGGATAGGAACAGAAGCAGGGCTTTCAAAATATAATCTTGATTTTGATAACTTTACAAATTATTCTTACCAAACCAAAAACAAAAAAAGTATTTCTCATGATGATATAAATACAATCGTAGAAGATACAACAGGAAGTATTTGGATAGGAACTAAAAAAGGGTTGAATAAATTTGATAGAAAGACAAAAACATTTGAAAGGTATTTCGCTGACAAAAAACCTAATTCTATTCCAAATAATGACATTACAGCACTTCATACCGACAAAAAAGGAAACTTGTGGATAGGAACTCAAAATGGAGTAGCTCGTTATCAACCCAAAACAAATGATTTTAAAGTGTTTTTGGCTGACTCTACTTTCTCTACTCTGAAAAATGGACAAATTACCTGTTTTTTTGAGGATATATTTAAGGCACTTTGGATAGGTACAAAAGATGGAATAGGAAGGTATAATCGTTTGGAAGATAATATTTCTTCGTATGAAGCTTCTTCTTTGCCTATTGAAGGAATAGAGCAAGATGAAGATGGAAATTTGTGGATTATTTCAATGTCAGAGCTTGGAAAGTTTAATCAAAACAACCATACCTACACACGTCAAAATATAGGAAATTCATTTGAAAACTATGGAACATTCAAAACCATTATAAAAAGTAAATCAGGAATTTTATGGATAGGAACAAATAAAAACGGTATTTTTAAAGTAAATACTCGTACTAAACAATTCAAAACATTTCGTCATAATTCTGAAAGCCAAGCTACACTCCCTCCTGCGTGGGTTTGGAGCATAACAAATGCAGACAAAAACAACCTTTGGATAGGAACAGCAGACGGCTGGAGTTATTTGAATGTAAATAAGGATTCTGCTTTTAATTATAGTACATTCTTTTCCTCGTTTCAGAACCCTGCAAATAGAGATATAACAGCTTCAATAAATGAAGGTGATAGTGTTTTGTGGGGAGCTGTAATAAATAACGGACTTTTTAGGGCAACCATTGATAAACAAACTCATGTCCCTTTAGATTTTCAAACCTTTATAGCAAAAAAAAATGATACATTAAATGCTTCTCCTAGTGGAAATATTATTTATACAATGTATAAAGATAGTTACAACAAAATTTGGATAGGAACATTAGGAGCAGGCTTGAATGAAATTTATGAAGATACGACAGGAAACTACCTCAACCCAAACAAACCTAAAAAATTTCGCTTTAGGCATTTTAAACATAATAAAAATGAAGTAACTTCTTTGGCTGGGGCAAGCGTTCGAACCATCTTTGAAGATAGAAAAAGAAACCTTTGGATAGGAACAGAAGAGGGAGGAATAAGCCTTGCAAAAAGAGATAATAAAGGAAATATTTTGTCTTTCCAAAACTTCTCCTACAAAAATGATGACCCCACAAGTATTAGTAGCAATGCTGTCAGAACAATCTGGGAAGACGAATCGGGCTACCTTTGGTTAGGAACACCCAATGGACTAAATCGGTTTGACCCAAAAACTAAAAAAGCAACACATTTTGGTAGCATAGACCCAAAACTTAGCCGAGTAATACACGGAATTTTGGGAGATAAAAAAGAAAACCTTTGGCTAAGTACAAATAATGGAATCCTAAAATTTGATATTGGAGATAGTATTGTTTGGGAGTTTAATATTGAAGATGGAATACAGAGCAATGAGTTTAATTCAGGAGCTTTTCATTTAAGAAAAACCGATGGAATGATGTTTTTTGGTGGAATTGGTGGGCTGACAATGTTTCACCCAGATACAGTCAAATCAAATAATTACCTCCCTCCTGTTGTCTTGACGGATTTCAAAATATTTAATAAATCAGTTTTGGTAAGAGGGCAAAAAAATAAAAAATCTCCTCTCAAACATCATATTTCTATTGTTGATGAAATAATTTTAGACTACGAAGACAAAGTAATTACCTTTGAATTTACGGCACTCAATTTTTTACACCCCGAAAATAATAGGTATTCTTATCGATTAGAAGGTTTTGAAGAAAATTGGAATGAAGTAAACGACCGTCGTTTTGCTTCTTACACAAATCTACCAAAAGGAGAATATAAATTTGTGGTTCGGGCTGCAAATAATGATGGGCTTTGGAACAACGAAGGGGCATCAGTTAGAGTAAAAATGCGCCCTCATTATTCGGTTACTTGGTGGTTTAGATTACTGATTACAGTAGCTATCACAACCCTAATAGGAGGGATTTATTATTTCCGAACCAAAACAATAAGAGAACAAAATACAAAGTTAGAAAACTCCGTAAAACAAAGAACAGGTGCATTATTAGAAACAACAGAAGAGCTACGAGTACAGAGGGATCAATTAGAAAATGCCTATGCAAATATTCAGTTGTTGAGTGATATTGGAAGGCAAATAACTGCTCGTTTGTTTCATAAGGAAATTATTCAATCGGTGTATGAAAATATCCAAAAAGTAATGCCAGCAGATGCTTTTGGTGTTGCTCTTTTTGATGAAGATGCAAATAATTTGACAGTTTCTGGGTTTATAGAAGATGGAGAAATATTGCCTTTCCATGTCTTAGAGTTGAACGATAAAAATGAATTGGCTGTCAAATCATTTAATGAACAGCGTGAAATTATTATTCATAATCTTCAACAAGAATATTTGAAGTATATGGAAGAAAAACCAAATGTAAGTTTTGGCAAAACTACTGCTTCTGTTATTTATTTGCCTTTGATTTTGGGAGAACGAAAAATTGGTGTAATAACAGCACAAAGTTATAAGCAAAATGTCTTTGATTCCGAAGATTTGTCTATTCTTAGAAGTTTGGCTACCTATATTGTTATCGCCTTAGACAACTCACAAGCCTATACACAAATTGAAAAACAAAAACAGGAAATAGATATAAATAGAATTGCCCTTCAAAGCAAAAACAAAGATATTACAGATAGTATAAATTACGCCAAACGTATCCAACATGCGCTTTTGCCTCCTCTTTCTATCTTAAAAAATACCTTTGAATCCTTTGTCTTATTCTTGCCTCGTGATATTGTTAGTGGAGATTTTTATTGGTTTACAGAAAAAAAAGACAAAATTATTATTGCAGCCATTGATTGTACAGGACACGGAGTGCCAGGGGCATTTATGTCTATTATTGCCGAAACTCATTTGGATAGAATCATTAATGTAATGGGAGTTATGAGTCCTGCTGCTATTTTGGAAGAGCTAGATAAGGCAGTCCGAAAAACATTACGTCAAAACGAAACTCAAAGCCGTGATGGAATGGATATGTCAATTTGTATAATTGATAAGGAAAACAAAGAAGTTGTTTTTGGAGGAGCAAAAAATCCATTGATTTATATCCAAAATGGAAAAGTAAATCAAATAAAAGGCAGTGCCAGAGGAATTGGTGGCTATTCAACAAGGCATCTAAAGAAAATACCAGCCTTTGAAGAACATAAAATTCAAATAAACCAACCAACTTCTTTTTATATGTTTTCTGATGGTTATCAAGACCAATTTGGTGGAAAACATGATGGGAAATTTATGAAAAAACGTTTTCGTCAGGTCTTAAAAGATATTCATAGAGAAGAAATGAAAACTCAAAAACAACTTTTAGAAAGTGGCTTTATGCGTTGGAAAGGAAAGCGTCAGCAAATTGATGATGTCCTTGTGATTGGCTTTAAGCTAGAATAACAAATAGAATAAAATATCATTTTATTCTATCACATAAACATCTTCGCCTTGTTTGGTCATGAGATATTTTTCTCGTGCAATTTCTTCTAGGCTTTTGGTGTTATTGATTTGTGCTTTTTTTGTTTCTAAAAGCTCAATTTGTTTGCTGTAATATTGCTTTTCGGCTTGTAGTTCTTCTAATGTTTGGCGCATACGAATCTGATTCAAAACATCATTGCCATCTAAAAAAAACATCCATAGCACAAAGGCTACAAAAAACCAAAAGTAAAAATTATTGATACGCTGAAAAAAAGTCATAACCTAATAGATAAATAATAATTAATTTTTTTTGTTGATTATAATAAGAAGATAGTTATTCTTCTCCTCCCATCATCGCCTTGATTTCTTCTTCTGTCAATCCCAAACCTTCTGCCGACATCGAACCCAAATTATCCATTCCTCCCATATTTTCAACTTCTTCCATACCCTCCAAACCTTCCATCGTTTCCATTTCCCCAAACTGACTTTCCAACTCTTCTCTCTTTTTCATATTATTTAGAGAAGCCCCAATATTGACCAAAAAATCCATCTCCTTAAATATTTCGTATGGTTTATCAGAATTTGTAATATCTGCAAGATACGTATTAAATTCAAACATAGGTTTGTCATAACGAATTGCAACATACATTTTGCTTTCCTTAAACGAAAAATAAATAGGCTCTTCGATAGTTTGAGCTATTTCGACGGCTTTATCCATAAAATCTTCACTAATCAATTTTTTGGCTTGCTTTGCATCTTTTGCGTAGGCTGTAAAATAATCATTAAAATCTAAATGCTCTAAATCTACAAACTCTCCATGTTGTTCGTTTGCCTTTTTGGTTTTGTAACCCAATCTACCAAAACTTCCCTGTGAAGAATCTGGAATAATAACCATATCAGGAAAACTTTTACTAAGTGATGAAACCATAAAAATCCCATCAAAAATAACATGCCATTGCCCCGAATCATTGCCTTTTATATCCTCACCTTGCTCTTCCCAAGCTGCTTTTACTTCCGAAAACTGAACTTCTACCCCATCTTGTTGGGTTGTCAATAAATCATCTCCACCATAAAAATCAGGCTCTCTTTTAAACAATTCACTATCCAAAAAATCTTTATAAGAAACAAAACCATCTGAATTATACTCTCCTCTAGGAGCTACAAACTCTATCAATTTTGAATTGACTATTTTTTTGTAACGTATCTGAATATCTCGCCTGTCGGCTAGTTTGCGTACCTGCCAAATTGCTCCTGCAATCAGAAAAACAGACAAGACAACAACCATCCAAATAGCCAGTAGTTCCATAGCTATCAATACAAAAAGAACTATCAGAATAGCAGCAAGAGCTATCACAATTCCAAATTGAAGCATATTACGCCAAGAAATTTCTTTTTTTAGGTCTTCCAAATGAGGAAGCAAATCTTCATCAAAAAGAGCTTTAAATTCTGCAAAACTACGCATTTTTTTGTTATCAGTTAATTATTAATAAGGTAAATTATTTTCTACAAATCGAAGTTTCTGTTTCTAAATTTACTAAATAATAATTGATTTTGAGCGATTATCGTTCCCTTTTGCCATACTTTATTTGTAATTTTACAAACTTTACTCGCTATTTTGGTTTTTGAAGAACACTATTCTTTTGTTTGTGTCCCAACTTTTGAGTAAGTTTAGGGTAAACTAATTTTTTGCATAAAATTTGCCTAATTATTAAATAATAAATAAGAAACACCATTTTTAATAAATTTGGCTGGAAAAATATATCTTCTTAATAAATAAATAAATATGTCGACAATATTGATGGTTGTAGATGACGAGCCAGATGTACAGCTTTTGATGAAACAAAAATTCAGAAAACAGCTTCGTAGCCAAGAATATCAATTTATCTTTGCTGCTAATGGTTCGGAAGCACTCCAAAAACTAAAAGAAAATCCTGATATAGATGTCATTTTATGTGATGTAAATATGCCCGAAATGGACGGAATAACCCTGCTCTCCAAAACGAAAGTAGTCAATCCGACTGTTCAGACTGTTATCGTATCGGCGTATGGAGATATGAGAAATATTAGAAGAGCAATGAATAATGGTGCTTTTGATTTTGTAACAAAACCAATTAATTTTAATGATTTGGGAGCAACAATTTCCAAAACAATTAAACACGTGAAGCGTCTAAAAGAATCTATCACAGAAAAAGAACAATTACACCAAAAATTGGAGCGATACAGTAGAGATTTGGAGCAAACTATCGAAGAGCGAACCAATGAAATTACGATTCAGAAAGAAATTATTGAAGCCAAAAACCAAAGCATTACAGAAAGTATAAATTATGCAAAACGTATTCAAGATGCTGCTTTGCCTCGTGTAGAAGAAATTAAAGAATCTGTTCCCAAGTCATTTATTTATTTTAAGCCTCGTGATATTGTAAGTGGTGATTTTTATTGGTTTGTAAAAGAAAAAAATAAAATTATCGTAACGGCTGCTGATTGTACAGGACACGGTGTTCCGGGGGCATTTATGTCGTTGATTGGAAATGATTTGTTAAATGAAATTGTAACAGCTAGAGGGGTTGTCGAATCAGATAAAATACTAAATGAGCTTCATGAGAGTGTCAGAAAAGCACTAAGACAAGAAGAGAATAAAAGCCGTGATGGAATGGATTTGGCTCTTTGTGTAATTGATACAGAAACCAAAACATTACAATTTTCAGGAGCAAAGAACCCTTTGGTTTATTTCAAAAATGGAGAAATGACAGTGATAAAGGGAGATAAATATCCGATTGGGGGAGTGCAGTTTCAATTAGATAGAAATTATACTTCTCATCAGGTAGATTTGAGCGAACCCATTATGCTTTATATGTTTTCAGATGGCTATCAAGACCAATTTGGAGGCGCAAAATCAGAAAAATTTATGAGTAAAAATTTCAAATTACTCTTAAAGGAAATTCATGAAAAACCAGTAGAAGAACAAAAACAAATTTTAGATAATAGATTTAAGGAGTGGAAAGGCGAACGTTCTCAAATTGATGATATTTTGGTAATGGGAATGCGTTTTTAAAGAAAAATAAATTGTCAGGCAGCTTATAATTTGTTCTGATAAGTAGTTATTTTTTAAATCCATTTCTCAATTAGACCGATGAGTTTATCATTTCTATCGAAAATATTTATAAATCTTCATAACAAATTGAATATTAGTAAGTTTAGGATTAATTTGTGAACTATTTCCGATAATTTCATTTTATTTCTTTTAAAGTTTTAAAAAAAAAGCCTTCGATTCGATTTCCTATCAAAAAAAATAAGATATTTGTCTTTCAGAAAAAATATAATTTTGTTTTCTCATACAGCCAAATTTCTAAAAAAACGTATATTTTTACGCAAAAAACTTTTCATTTATGCTAATAAGCAATTTATCTGCTCAAAAAAATAAAAGTAACAACAATAACTCTTCTGTTTTTACTCTTTTTTGTGCTTTTATATTCATTTTTTGTTTTGCTCAATCTTTGAAGGCACAAAATGGATTAAAATATCAACCATATAATTTTACAACAGAAAAAACAAATTCTCTAATTCTACTCAATAATAATTTAGATGATAATTATATTACAGAACACAAAAAACAAGAAACAGTAGAGAATTTTACCTTTTTAGAAACAACATTTCTGACAAACAACAAACCATTTACCAACCAAACATTTCATTATTATTCGAATAATGATACCATAAAATGGAATGCTCATCAGTTAAAAGAATCTATGTTTGAGCCTGTTGGTGCGCCTCCATCTATCGAACGCTTGATTGTGGGAAATCCTCTTACGTCATCTGATTCTAGTGATTTGCAAGAACAAAAGCGTTTTTCATATCATTTATTAGCAGATTTTATTTCATATATTTCTGGTCAGCCTGTTGAGTATCTCAATGAAATAGAAGAAATTGTGAGTGATGAGGCATTGATAGTTGATGCTGAGTTATTTTTTGACCACCAAGATTCTACCATCGAATTTTTGGACGGATTAGATTTGGCAAGCAATTTTAGAAATGCTCTTTCAGATGAAGAGGTAGCTGCTCGTATGAAAGCGATTGAAAAAGAAGTTCCCTTTAATTATACACCAGAAGTAAGAAATTTTATTGAAAAATATGGTGTAAAATATTATACTTATACTAATACATTGATTGCAAAATCAAATGAATATTTTCCTCTCTTTGAGAAAATTTTGAAAGAACAAGGAATGCCCGAAGAGCTAAAATATTTGGTGGTGGTAGAGTCTGCTTTCAAAACGCAAGTGCGTTCTCATGCAGGAGCTGTCGGGCTTTGGCAGTTTATGCCTCGTACTGGGAAAGTGTTTGGGCTGAATCAAAATTTTTATATTGATGAAAGAATGGACCCAACTGCTTCTACTATTGCAGCTTGTAAATATTTGAAGTATCTAAATAAGTTTTTTGATGGAGATTGGGAACTTGCTATTGCTGCTTATAACTGTGGACCTGGAAATGTGAAAAAGGCGATGCGTCGTTCTGGTAAAAAAACATTTTGGGGGATTTATAATTATTTGCCTCGTGAAACTCGTGCTTATGTGCCTCTCTACACTACCTATGCCTATCTTTTTAATTATGCAGAGGATCTCGGAATGGTGGTAGAAGAGCCTGTTTATGCCATTGAGTATGACACTGTTTTTGTAAGTCAATATGTAAATTTGGACAAATTGGCTGACGAACTTCGTATGTGTGCTACTGATTTGAAGGCAATGAATCCAGAAGCAAAAAGAGGCATTATTCCTCATTATGCCAAAGAACACCCTATTAGAATACCTAAAAATAGGTCTGAATTTTTCTGGAAAAGTCAAGAAGAAATTTTGATTGCTTGCCAAAACAAAAACTATAAAAGCAGAACTACTTCAACAGCTACCAAAACAGCATCAAATTATAAAAATACAAAATCAAATAGTACTGCACAGAGCTATACAGCTTCTTCAAGAACAACAACAAAGAAAAAATATTCATCAAAATCATCTGGGTCTAAATCTTATCATACTGTCAGAAGAGGTGAAACACTTGGAGGAATTGCCGTAAAATATCGTACTTCTGTATCTTCTCTCAAACGTTGGAACAGAATTTCGGGTTCGAGGATAAATATAGGGCAAAAAATAGTAATGTATGGTGTAAGAAAAAGCACTAATACTCGTGTTGCTTCTACCAAAAAAACCAAAAAATCTACGACTCCTACTTCAAAAAAAACAAGTTCTTCTTATCATATTGTAAAACGAGGCGATACGCTTTGGGGAATTGCAAATAATGCAGGAATTACTGTTTCAAAACTAAAACAGCTTAATAATTTACGTTCTAGCAAATTGAATATAGGTCAGAAGCTAAAACTCTAAATGAGTAAAAAAGATATAAGGATACACAAACAACCTTTTGTTTTGAAATACAAAGGGTTGTTTTTTTTGTCTAAAAATTAATTTTTTTTATTTGATTCCAATAATTACATATTCAATTCGTCTGTTTTGAAGGTGTTCTTCTGAAGTACATTTTATATTATTTTTACATTGATTGATTAACTGATTTTCTCCAAAGCCTTTTGATTTTATTCTATTTTCAGCAATTCCTTGTGCTATCAAAAATCTTTTTATCGAATTGGCTTGTCTTTTTGTTAGTTCAAAATTGTAAGTATCTTCTCCTCTTGAGTCGGTATGGGCTGCAATTTCTAGCTTGATATTTGGGTTCATTCGCAACATATAAGCCAATCTTTTTAAGATAATTGTACAGTTTTTAGGTACTTTAGAGCTGTTTGGAGAAAAATAAACACCAGCTAATTTTCTGACAACTCCTATTTTTATTTTTTCTAGTCGAATATCTTTTTTTATATTTCTTCGTGAGTCTTCTTTAGCAATTTGAGGAGGTAATTTTTGAGTTTGAAGACGAATGGTATCGGTAGAAAAATAATGACGATTATAAGCACGAATCAAAAAAGTAGTATTGGCTTGCAAATAAACAAGCGTTTCGCCATCTTTTCCTGTGAGAGTTACTTGTTCGGAATTATTACTTGCATTCAGAATGCGAACACTTACACCATCAATGGGCTTTTTTGTATCTTTATCCACAAAACGATACAATAATCTGTAAGTCTGATTTTGCAAGGGTTGGGCAAAAAGAAATGCAGAGGAAAAATAAAATAAAAGAAGTAAGGGGATAATATTGGGGATAATATTTTTTTTCATAAAAGTTTATTTTAATTTGAAGGCATCATTATCTAAATGAACGGCAAATTTTTTTCTATATTCTTGCAAATTAATTGCAGAAATAGAGTAAGACAAAATTTTTGTGTTTTCAATAATTATATTTGATGAATTTAGCTTTTCTCCTTTTGGGTTATAAATGGCAGAGTTACCATCATATTCAATTTGTTTTCCATCTTTTCCTATCCGATTTACTCCCACAGAATAGCACGAGTTTTCGATAGCCCGAGCAGGCAAAAGACTATCCCAAGCCAAAGCACGAGCTGCAGGAAAATTAGCAACATACAACAAAATATCATAACCAGAAATACTCATTCCGTTTTTATCAATGTTTAAATTATTCCTAGAAAAAACAGGAAAGCGCAAATCATAACAAATTTGAGGGCAAATTTTCCAGCCTTTATATTCAAAAATAGGCAAATCTTTCCCAGCCGAAAAAACATTATGCTCGCCTGCCATTCTGAAAAGATGTTTTTTGTTATATGTTTGAAAGTTTCCATTTGGTTCTACAAAAAACAAACGATTATAAAATCTTTTCTCCTTGTTTTGACTTTCTTTTATAATTATGCTTCCAATAATAGCACTATTATATTTTTGTGCGTTTTCTTTTAGCCAATTTAATGTTGAGCTATTTTCAAACTCTTCTGCCAAATCAATATTCATAGTAAAACCTGTTGTAAACATTTCGGGCAAAACTAGAATATCTGTCTGTTGATTTTTTTTGAAAAAATAAGAAAATAATTTTTCAAAATGATTTTTATTTTGAATTGGATTTTCCCAAAACAAATCGGATTCAAAAAGACTTATATAAAGTAGGGGATTCATATCTTTTGTTTAATGATTAAGGAATAGGAATTAAAGAAAATACTGATTTTAAGTGTATTATATTCGTAATTTTTAATCTTTCCTAGACTATTTTTTAGAAGGTATATTTTTAAATCTCTACACTGAAATCAATTTTTTTGACTAGAATTTAATTAAAACAAATAAGAATACATTATGAAAACCAAATTACTTGTACTATTTAATACAATTACACTTATTTTTACAATTTTTCTTAATTATTTATCTAATACTGGTTTTTTTGAAGGAAAAACGATTGCCGAGGTAAGTAAAAAATATGAAACGCTTTTTGTTCCTGCAAGTTATGCTTTTTCTATTTGGGGGCTTATATTTTTGATGCTTTTTCTATTTGTTGGTTTTCAATGGTATGTGCTTTATAAATTTAAAGGTACAGAAAATGATTATGATACTTCGGATAATATTTTTGTAAAAACTATCAATGATACTTGCCTTTGGTTTATGACATCTAATGTTTTTAATGCGCTTTGGGTGTATGTTTGGATTAATGAATATATTGCTCTTTCTGTTGTGCTGATGTTTTTTCTTTTGCTTTCACTTATGCAACTGACTAGAAATTTGCGTTTAGAAACTTGGGACGCTCCTGTCCGAATTATTGTCTTTGTATGGTGGCCGATTGCTATTTATTTAGGTTGGATTATGGTAGCTTCGATTGCAAATATATCATCACTATTTATGAGTATGGGCTGGGAAGGAGAGCCATTTTTTGCTTCTACTTGGACAGTAATTATGATAATAATAGCTACTGGATTGTATTTAATTTTGATTGCAACTCGTAATTTGAGAGAGTCAGCCTTAGTCGGAGTGTGGGCTTTGATAGCGATTGCTTATCGTCAATGGGAAGCCGAGCCTTTAATCGCTTATACAGCTTTGGGCTTTGGTATTTTATTATTATTGGCAGTGAGTTATCATGGATACATAAATCAAAAAACAGCTCTTTTTTATAAGTGGAAACGAGGAGAAGTTTAAATTAAATCATCGTATTGTATCAATATAGCGTTACAAAAAACCTTTAAATTATGAGAAAAGGAATAGTGATAGTTCTATTAATCTTGATAAAAATCCCTTTTTGTTTTGCACAAATTGGTTATAATGAAAAAGAATATTTTTTGAATGGCAAAGAAGATTTTAAGAGCCAAAAATATAGAAGTGCGCTTTATTATTTTGAAAAAATAAATTCAAAAAATAAATTTAATCAAGATGCAAAATATTATGCTGCTATTTGTAAGCTGCACTTGAATATATATAAAGAAAGTTTGAGGGAGCTAAAAGCTATCAAAACAGTGCATCTCAAAGAAAATATACATTATTTTTACTGGCTTTCAGAGGCTTATTTTCTTAATGAAGATTTTGAAAATGCTATCAATACATTAAAATTATATTTGAAAAGCAATCCAAAAAATAAGATAGAAACCTATGATGCTTTTGTTTTGAATATCAAAGTAGCATTAGAACTCTATCAAAATGCTGAAAATTATACTGTTCAGAATATGGGACAGCATCTCAACTCGCCCTTTGATGAGTTTGGAGTAAGCAAAGTTCCGTCTTTGGATAATTTGATATATAGCAGTAATCGTTTGACTTTTGATGAAAAAAATACTGACCGTTATGATACTGAAATCCTTACCTTACATAATGCCAAAATTGAAAAAAATGGAACGGTCAAACAAATCGAAGAGTGGAACAAATCAGCATCTTTAGATTCTCAATTTGTCATTTTACAGATTCTTGAATATGAATTTACAAGTAGTGATAAAACATTTTTGATTACTCAAAATGGAGATTTAAAGACGCTAAAAAGAGAAAGAGGAATCTGGCAAACACCTCAATTATTTTCTCAAAAATTGAATAAAGAAAAAGGCATTCAAGAATATGCTTATTTATCAAAAGATAAAAAAATACTTGTTTTTGCCTCAGATTATAAATCAAAAGGAAATTATGAGCTTTTTGTATCAAGAAGAAAAAATATAGAAACAGATTTTGAAGAGCCTATTTTGTTAGAGAAAGTCAATTCTAAATCAAGTGAAATAACTCCCTTTTTAGATAAAGATAATACACTTTATTTTAGTTCGAATAGAAAAAAAACAGCAGGTGGTTTTGATGTTTTTAAAGCTGAGTTTGATACACTTTCAAAGAATTGGAAAACACCACTTTTGCTTCCTTATCCAATAAATAGTGTTGCCGATGAGTTGTATTTTAGTATTCATAATTCGAATAATCAAATTTCTAAAACAGGATATTTTGCTTCTAACAGAACAAACGGGCAAGGAGGAAGTGATATTTATCAAGTTTTCTTTTTTGATTCAGTAAAAATAAAAGGACAGTTTAGAGAACGAACAATAGAAAAAAAACCGATTCAGAATGCCACAATTATTTTTAAAAGTATAAATTACACAGAAGACAGTATTTCATTTCAAACTAAAACAGATAAAGATGGAAACTATAAAATAAATGTACCAATAAATTTGAAAGACAAAGTTAGTAGAGATATTCAAAGTATTCATCAACAAAAATTAAAGAATGAAACAGTTTTGAATATGGAGGTTTATTATCAAGGCAAATTAGCTTATCAAAATCAAGTTATAGTAAATGCTTATGAGTTGGCACAGCGAAATAGTAGAAGTTATTTGGTCAATGCGTACTTGTATGTAGAGGACAAAATTGAATCAGCTCATCAAAAGATATTTCAACAACTCATTACTAATTTAGACAAAAAAATTATTCTAAAGAATATTTATTTTGAGCGTAGCAATGCTATTTTAAAAAAAGAATCTTATCAGAAATTAGACGAGTTGGGCGAATTTCTTATCCAAAACGAATCACTTAATTTGGAAATAATTGGACATACAGATAATATCGGAACTGCTGCTCAAAATCTGATTTTATCAAAAAAAAGAGCGCAAAGTGTCATTGATTATTTAGTAAATAAAGGAGTAGAAAAATCAAGATTGAAGCCAAATGGTTATGGGCAACAAGAGCCAATAGCCAGCAATGATGATGAAAAAGAAGGACGAGAACTTAATCGAAGAATTGAAATAAAAGTATGGAAATAATATTTTAAGTGATTGGAATAATATCCTCGTAAGCTGTAAAACGAACAGGGTTGAGTGAAGTAATTTCTCTATTTACAATGGCAAAACCTGTAATTGTTCCACTTGTGGAAATGAGAGGGAAAAACTCTAACTCATAATATACGTCTTCAAATTCTGCATTTTTGATATTCGAAACCATTGTAAAAGATTCGCCACCCAAGGCACGTTCGTAATAAGGTTTCCAGTAATCTAATTGTTCTTGTGTCAGAATTTCTAAAATATTTGAGCCATTTGGTACTTCTGTTCCTTTTAATCTTCGAAGCATTGCAGCATACGAACGATTCAGTACTTTAATATTATAGTTTTTATCAAGAGCCAAAATCATACTTTTTGTACTATTGACAACCGATTCATAATTTACCAAACGCTCTTTCAAATCTCCCTGAATGCGTTCTAATTCTTCTTGTGTGGTGGTAAGCTCTTCCATATTTTGGCGCATTTCTTCTTCTTGTGTACGCATTTGCTCAGAGTACATTTGAGATTCTTCTAAGAGATTTTTGGTGCGCTCATTGCTTCGTACATTCGAAAGTGTAGCAGCTATACTTTCGGATAGTTTGATAACAAAAGCAAGTTGATACTCTTCAATGGCTTTGAAAGATGCAATTTCGATGACCCCATGCACTTCTTCATTCGAAATCAAAGGAACAATCAATAAATAATTTGGTGTTGC
Organism: uncultured Cytophagales bacterium; assembly: GCA_937136415.1. Taxonomy (GTDB): domain Bacteria; phylum Bacteroidota; class Bacteroidia; order Cytophagales; family Bernardetiaceae; genus Bernardetia. The sequence goes on from CAKZOK010000149.1 coordinate 24,256, forward strand.
TTCTCCTAACCCAGAAGTAAGACGAATATAATCATTCGAAATTTGATTAAAATACAAATGTCCTTTTTCCATGACAGCCTGCCCCAAAAGCCCTTGCTGAATTGGAATGGATTGTTTAATAAATTTTTGTTTGTTGTAAGCATAAGCAGCCTTCAATACTAAAAAAGTTTTTTCTTCATTTTGCCCTTCTAAACTATAAATCCCACCTTGATTAGCTCCCAAATAATGTACTAAATTAGAGATAAGTTGATAAGAAAGAGCTTGCATATCTTGTGCATGTTGGCGCAAAATATCCGAAAATTTGGCTGCTCCTTCATTTGACCAATTTCTTCTTTTGTCTTCTTCTGCATTTTGCTTGAGGTCATCTCGCATTTCTAAGAGTGCATAACCCAAAGTATCTTTTTTACTTCTGACCGTAAATGTTTCATCAAAATTTCCTTTTCCTACTTGATTTGCAAACCCTGTAATATGCTCCAACCCTTGTGAAAAACGACTTAAATCTTGAATCAAACTACCTACTTCATCATGAGAATGTGCCAAAAATGTATGAGAAAGGTCGCCTGCTGCAAGACGATTGATAAGACGACGAATTTTGAGAAGTGGGTGTAAAGAAGTAGTTACAACAAACCAATAACCAAGACCAATAACAATGGCATTGATTAAGAAAAGAGCAATCATCCAATAACGCAAACGAATTTGGTCATAATGCAAGCGAGTAGAAAGAGAGTTTTCTAAATTTCTATTTAATAAAATAAGTTTTTCTGTATTGCGAATAATAAAATTTACGTCGGCAACTATACTTCCATTCAAAACATTATCAAACTGATATTCCATTTTTTGATAATTAATAGAAGGAATAATAGTGGTAGTATTTTCATCAAGGGGAAGGTCTAAATCTCCCAAATCATCTAAGCCTCCATCTAATCCACCCAAATCCAAATCTCCTAAAGAAAATAAATCTTCTTGCGTCGTAAGAGGACTAATTGCAGTAGCTGTGTTTTCTTGAATATAATAAACAAGAAGACTATCGTGATGTAATTGACTTGTTGTTCTGATTTTTGTAAATCGTTTGTCAAATTCTTTCCAAAGACGTTGGAAGGCAAATAATTGATTGCTAATTTCTGAAGAAATGGGTTCTACTTTTCTTTCTTCATCAAAACGAGCTTTATAAATCCCACCATGTTGAAGAATATTTAGGTTAGAATTAATTGATTTTACTCGGTTGTTGAGGTCATTGAGGTCGGTTTGTTGATTGCCATCAACTACATTTCGGAGATAAAAAATTGCTTGTTGGATTGCCATTCCGTTGCGTTGAGAAATATTTAATTTTGTTCCATCATCTAAAATATTAGCATCTAATTTAAAGACTAAAAAATAATGAAGTAAAAGCATCACAAACAACCCAGAAAATAAAATGGCTAGTTTTTGACTAATTTTTAGATGTTTGATATTCATGATTTAAAATAAAATTCCTAAAAAGTACAAACGAAACGAAAAGATACAAAAAGATTTGAGGAGTTTCAATTTTTAGATTAAAATAATTGTATAAAAAAAGATGATACTTTTTAATATTTCAGAATATTTTTTGATAAATTATACTAAAAATTCCTTTAAATCATAGTTTTTGCTTACTTTCACTCAACAAAGGAGTAAGTAGGAATTAAAAATTATGGATTACAATCACAACAATTTGATGTAAACAAAGCCCATAATGAATATAATTTTAGTCCTTTAAGTAAATGAGTAGAATTAAATATAACTAAAAATACTGTAACTTATTGGTAAATGACTTATATGATTTTTAAGATAAAATGAAGATGAATGCAACTTAAAATACAATTTTGTATTATCCTGCAATTATCGAAGTTGTTTAAGAATAGACAAGCCGTATTTTGTGTACCACAGAACACAGAAAATAGCCATTCTTAAACAACGTCATCATAAAAAATCATTTGCTAATCCTTTATTACCTATATTTAATTGTGTTCAAATACTTATTTTAATTAATAGATATGTTTTGTTAGATTTTTAGTGTATTATGATTTGGAACAATGATTTTGGTATTCTGGAAGCAGTTTTTGTATTTACTTTTTTGCTTTTGTATGGTTTGTATATTTTCAGAACACATAAAAAAGCAAAATATCTTCGCACTTCATCCAAATATGTTTGGTTAAAATTTGTGTTGAGAAGTAGTTATTTTATTTTATTGATTTTGGCTCTGTTAGGACCTTCTTTTGGGCAGACCAAACAAGAAGTAAAGAGTGTAGGGAAAGATATTTTTTATCTTGTTGATTTATCCCGTTCGATGGACGCACTAGATATTCAGCCCTCAAGAATGGAACGAATTAAGCACGAATTAAAAGGGATTACGGCTGCTTTTCCATCAGATAGGCAAGGAATTATTATTTTTTCGTCCGAAGCATTCTTGCAGTGTCCACTCACAAGCGACCAAAGTGCGTTGCAGTTAATTTTGGAGTCATTGAACACAGGACTTGTACCAAGTGGAGGAACGGATTTTGCGCCACCTTTGAAAATGGCATTAGAAAAATTTGAGAGCGATAAAGAAACCAAAACAAATTCCAAAATTATAATTATGATAAGTGATGGAGAAGATTTTGGAGAAGAAACCGATGATGCCATCGATGAAATTGAGGATTTGGGAATCAAACTTTTTGCTTTAGGAATAGGAACAGAACAAGGAGGAAAAATACCATCTGGCAGTGGATTTAAAAAAGATGCTCGTAATGGTGAAACAATTATCACAAAACTAAATCCATCAGATTTGCAAGATTTGGTAAACCAAACAGGAGGAAAATATTTTGAAATTGGAGAAACCAAAAACGATGTTCAGCGTCTGATAAATTCGATTCAAGCTATTCAGGGAGAAGTAAGAGGCACAAAACAAATAGACACAACCACAAACAAATATTATTATTTCTTATATGTGGTTTTGTTTTTAGCAGTGATTGATGTCTTGTTTACTATAAAAGTGATTAAAATATAAGCACAAAATTCTAATCAAAATTAGCTAGTTTTGTAGCCTTAAATTTATTCGAAAAAATTATATCATTATTTTTATGCAACTCCCCCAACCAAAACACAAAATAAATCCGTTATCTAAAACTGAATTTCTTGTTCGTTTTCAAGATTGCGACCCTTACGGACACCTAAACAATGGAAGATATTTAGATTATTTTCTTGATGGAAGGGACAATCAAGTTACTTATGACTATGGTTGGAGATTGGTTGATTTTATTAATGAAGAAAAAAAAGGGTGGGTAGTTCAGAAACAAGAATTAGCTTATTTGCGCTCGGCTGTTTATGGAGAAGAGATTGTAATCCGAACAGCAACAGTATTTTTTGATGATTCTAATTTGATGATAGAATGTAGAATGTTGAATAAAGATGAAACACAATTAAAATCTCTTCTTTGGATGAAGTTAGTTTTCATTAATCTTACCAATGGAAGAAGAACAAATCATACCGAAAATATCAAAGAGTTTTTCTCAAAAGTAGTTTTGAATGAATTTGATATTAAAGAAATCACTTTTGATGAGCGTGTAAAAGAACTAACAACTTTTTATAAAAGTCAGAGAAAAAAGAAGTAAAAAATATAGGACTAATCTTATTTTCTTAGGTCATTTTTTTTTTAAATAGTAAAGGATTTAGTATTTTTAATTTAAAATTTAAAGAGCAAGAGAATACTTTCTGTTTTTTTATAATTTTAGCTAAATTGAACCTTAAACAAACTAGAAAGATACTAAATAATATTTTTGGTTCGTATTTTGGATATATAGTTTTGATTAGAAAAATCAAATTATCCGTTTATTTCAATTATTTCAATTTTTCTGTTCTTATCTATCTTAAAAAAATATCTGAATATTCCTTTCTTTTTTGCTGATGTTTATTCAAATATACTTTCAAAATGTTCTTATATTATGAAAAAATATACTCTATTTTTATTTTCTGCTTTTGTCTTTTTAGTTTTTAATCAGACCACTAAAGCACAAGCCATTTATAATTTTCCTATGCTTGTGCAAGAGCAAATCGAAGTAAAATCTCACCCTTTGCCTTCAGGCTTTGATGAAAAAGGAGATACTACACTCACAACTTATTCTGGTTTGTACGGAAACTTTTCGGTTTATTTTGTCAATGGTCCTCAATATCATCACATCTTAAACCCAAATCCAACAGGGCTTTTGATTAATGGAAAACAATACAGTTTTTATTGTGATTCGGAAAGAGGAAGTAAAAAAAATATATCCAATTTTTTAGATATTTATGAGTTTGAATATTTAGGAAGAAAGTATGTTTGTTTTTTTAGTTTTAGAGAAGATTGTTTGCATAAAGGCTGTTTGTATCGTTGTTATAACTTATTTGATGTAACTGACCCCAATAATGTAACAGCCAATTCTTTTGCAAGTGTATATGGAGAAACATTTACATTTGGAGATTATAATAGTGATGGAGTAATGGATTTTATTCGTGTAGCTTCGCAGCTACCTCCTAATATTGAAGAAGACAAAATCCCAACAGAAGACAAATCGCTTTATGGGTTGGTGACTGTATTTTCGTTTGATAAAGAAGGAAAAGCACAAGATATAAAACACGAAGGAAATAGTTATTATTTATTTATTAAAGGAACTGATGAAGAGTTTTCAGGCTTTGAAGTTGTTCAAAATGATTGGTTTATTCCATTAAAAGACCAATCAGGAAAAATAGCTCCTAGTACGCCTTATTTTGCTCCTTATGTATCCTTTGACCCCAAAGAACCATTTTTGTATGATGCCAAGGGATACCGAGTTGCTCAAAAAATGTGGGCTGTGCAAGTTGCTGAATTTGATGAAATTGAAGGTGCTTTAGATTATTGTGAGTATTTGATGGAAGGAGGATTAGAAGATGTGTATGTTTATATAGACCAATATAATAGAGATTTGCACTTTTTGGTATTGGCAGGAAATTATCAAAATAAAGAAAAAATACAAAGGTTACAACTTGCTCTAAAGAAAGCAGGAGTCAATGGAAGATTGATAAATATGAGAACCGAATTCTGACAGTTACCTCAAAACCTATGTCTTAATTCTGATGCTATTTGAAACTCATATAACTTTTGATAAAATCTAGCGTTTTGAAATTAAGAACACAAAAAAAATCTATTCACTTACTATCTGCCTATCTAATAAACACAAAAAAAATGCAGTTTATGAAAAATATAACCCTACTTATTTTATTAATTGGTTCGTGTGTCTTATCAAAATCTTCTGTTTTTGCACAAGATTATCAAGTAACAGAACTTAGCCAAGAACCTGTTACTATTTCCAAACACCCTATACCTTCGCTTCCTAGAGAAAAAAGTGATACGAGTTTTACAGATTATCAAAACTCAACAATTCCAATTTCTTTATATGTACTCAATGGACCTCAATTTCACCCAATCATAAACCCAGCTCCGACAGGAGTATATATAAATGGGCAACATTTTAGGTTTTATTGTAGCATCGAACGTTCATTAGTTCAATATTTGAGTATTTTTTTAGATGTCTATGAATTTGATTTTTTGGGTAGAAAATATCTTTGCTTTTATACATTGAGTGAAGAATGTATGACAAAAGGTTGTCGTTTCAAATGTTATAACCTTTTTGATATTACCAATCCAGATAAAATAGTAGCTTATGCTTTTAATAGTATTTTATCAGGAGTAGAATCGTTTGGAGATTTTAATTTTGATGGAAAAATGGATGTACTGACAGCACTCCCAAAAAAACCTGAAAGTTTTGTAGAATCTCAAGAAGATGACCCTCGTTCGAATATTCTAATTACGGTACATACACCAACAGTAAATGGGGAGTTGGCAAGAATGGAAAAAGAAGAAGATGGAAATCCATATTATATGTATGTCAAACCTGTTGATGAAGAAGTAAAAGAATTTGCTGTTTTGCAATATGATTGGTTTATGCCTTTCAAAAAAGACAATAAAGTACTAGAAATCAAAACATTCTACCCTCCTTATCAATCTTTTGACCCCAAAAATGATTTTATGTATGATTATAAAGGACATAGAGTCGATAAAAGGAGATGGGTAATTCATCTGACAGATTTTCCAGAACAAGAAGGAGCGCAAGAGTTTTGTGAAATGCTCATCGAAGAAGGATATAGAGAAGCCTATATAAAAGTGGACCATTATGGACCCGATTTTACATTCAAAATTTTATATGGAAATTATTGGAGTAAAAAGAAAGCTGAACAAATACAACAAATGCTTGTGAAAAAAGGAGTCGTAGATAGACAACAACCAGGAAAGGTAATTCCTCTAGGAAGAAAATAACAACCAAATGAGTAGAATTAAATATTTTTCATGTCTGTTTAGTTCTCTAAAATTGAACACCTATGAGGATAGAATATCTATATAAAATTTGGCAATAAAAAAAGTCTTTATTCTATAATTAGAATAAAGACTTTTTTTATTAAGTAGTAAAATCTAGTGGAGATTTTATTTGATAGTTGTCAAAGCAGATTCATCTATCGAACTAACATCTTCTAATTTGGTCATATTGCCATCTTTATCAAAACGAATAGCCTTCTTTTCACTAATAAATGCCAAGTAGGTAGTGCCTTCGCTATTTTCGATGCGTCTAATCTGACCATTTTTTCCTCCAAATTTAGAAGATAAATATTCTGTAATTTTGCTAGGTGCAGTACCAGCATTAAGAGTAATAATAGTATCAATCCATTTTCCATCAGCATCAAAACGAGCTGATTTTACTTCGTTTCCTTGTTGAAAAATAATATTGTGTTCGCCATTGATTTCATGACAACTAATAACTTTTGCATCTGCAAATTTTTGTTCGAAGGTAGGTTTTACTTTAGAAGGAATAGTTTGAGCAAACGCATAGGCATGAAAACTTCCAAAAGCAAAAACAAGAATAAATGAGAGAGAAGTGATAAATTTTAACATAATGTATTAAGATAAAAGATATTAGGATTATGGATAGTATTTATAAATATTTTTTTGATGAATTATATTTACTCATCTAAATTTCTATTAAAAATAGAAATTGTTTTGGTTAAGCTAGGACAATTATCGTGCAAAAATTAAACTTTTTTAAGAATTAATAAGATTTAAACGTAATAGCAAAAAATAAAGTGTAATACAATAAAGAAATTAAAGTAATTAAGAACACTTGATTTTAAATTGAATTATTTTATTAAAAAAAATAAAAAAAAGATTGTTATAGAGTATAAATTTACTTTTAAGTTATCAATTTTTTTTAAATAAAAATTAATTCGTATTCTTTTTTACGATAAAAATTAATTTTGGTTCTGTATTTTACACAAATAATTTGAGGCATACAACTTATTGTAAAATAATAAAGTAAGACATGACCAAATTCTCAACTTATTGTTAATTAAATTCATTTAATAAAAAAACAAAACTAGATTCTTGTCTTTCATTTTTAATACAAAAAACATAATATGTTGATTTTCAGTATTTTAATTGTGTTTTTCCCTTAAAAAAACTAGAAATAATCAGTAAACTTTAATTTTTTCTAAAAAAGAGGTTTTATATAACATTTGTGATAAATAATTTTAGTTTGTGTATTTTTGCAAAACAGAACAAAAAGCATATAATTAGAATGAAAAAAGAACTCTCCTTTGTCCTCCCTCCTGAAATTGCCTTTGAAAAAGAAGCCTTTGAAAAATTTATTTATCAAAAATTGGATATTTCTGAAGCTACAGAAAATGTTACTATCCGACAAACTCGCCGTTCTTTAGATGCTCGCCAAAGAGATTTGAAGGTAAATGTTTGGGCTGAGGTATTTATAAATGAGCAAGCAAGCCCAGTCATTTCGTATAAAAAAGAATACCCAAATGTTCAGAATGCACCACAAGCAATTATTGTAGGTGCAGGACCAGCAGGAATGTTTGCTGCTCTTCGTTTGGTAGAACTAGGGATAAAACCAATTTTGATAGAACGAGGAAAAGACGTAAAAAAACGAGTTTCTGATATTGCAGCCATTAGCCGTCGTCATATTGTCAATTCGGATTCAAATTATTGTTTTGGAGAAGGAGGAGCAGGAACATACTCAGATGGAAAGCTTTATACAAGAGCCAAAAAAAGAGGAGATTGGAGAAGAATTTTAGAAATTTTTGTGGCACATGGTGCAAGTGAGGATATTCTGATTGATAATCACCCTCATATTGGTACAAATAAATTACCTAGAATTGTAGCAGAAATGCGAAAAAGCATTTTAGATGCAGGAGGGCAAGTTTTGTTCGAAACTAAAGTAACAGATTTTATTATTTCAAAGACAAAAGAAGAAGAATTGAAAGGTGTTGTATTAGAAAATGGAGATAAAATAGAAGGTATTGGTGTAATTTTAGCAACAGGGCATTCAGCAAGAGATATTTTTGAATTATTGGACAGAAGAAAAGTTTTGATAGAAGCAAAGCCTTTTGCAATCGGTGTTCGTGTAGAGCATCAACAAAAATTGATTGATAAAATTCAATACAAACGAGAAGAACGTCAAAAATACCTACCTGCTGCCTCGTATTCATTAGTTCAACAAGTGCCATTTGATAATTTGGAAAAAGGCGTTTTTTCATTTTGTATGTGTCCAGGGGGGTTTATTGTTCCTGCTGCGACTTTGCAAGGTGAGGTAGTAGTAAATGGAATGTCGCCTTCAAAACGAAATTCAAAGTATGCTAATTCTGGAATTGTGGTTGCAATAGATGAGCGAGAGTGGAACAAAAAATATGCAAAAAAAGGAGCGTTAGCAGGGCTTTATTATCAAGAAGAAATTGAAAAAAATGCGTGTCAAGTGGCAGGAAATACGCAGGCAGCACCAGCACAACGGTTGTTAGATTTTACACAGAAAAAAATATCATCTTCGCTTTTGGATACTTCTTATCAACCAGGGCTTGTTTCGGTAGAAATGGGAAAAGTTTTGCCTCCTGAAATTGTTGAGCGTTTGAGAATGGGTTTTAAGGCATTTGATAAAAAAATGAAAGGATTTTTGACCAATCAAGCGCAAATTGTGGGAGTAGAAAGCCGTACTTCTTCGCCTGTCAGGATTCCTAGAGAAAGACAAACCAACGAACACCCAATTCTAAAACGCTTGTTTCCTTGTGGCGAAGGTGCTGGTTATGCTGGTGGAATTGCTTCAGCAGCAATGGACGGAGAGCGTTGTGCTGAAAAGTTAGCAGAATTGTATGTGAAAAAATAATTTTATATTTGCAGCATTTTTAGGTGATTTTACGTTCTGATTTGAATTTAACTTAACTTAAATATTTTAATATGAAAAATTTATCATTTCTTTCAATCGCATTTCTTATTTTTAGTACCTTTTTCTTTTCTAGTTGCGAAAAAGAAGAAGAATTATCTACCAAAGACAAACTCATCGGAACATGGAAATATGAGTTTAGAAAATATGAACAATATGTAGCAGGAGAGCTGGTATCCAGTGGAATAGATACTGTTAGAGGAACAACCATAAGGTTTCAAAGGAATGATACTCAAATTACTACGGTTGAAGTTCCAGACCAACCTGCAGTAGTAGTAGGTGGAATCTGGACACTCAATGGAGATTCTAAAATTGTACTTGGGGATATTGGAAATAGGGATATTCTTGAAATAAAAGAACTCACAGAAACAACCATGATTTTGATACAAGAAGAGGAAATAATAGAAGATGATGGAATAGCTTATGGTTACAAAGACGAAGTTAGTTTTATCAAACAGTAAAAAAATAAAAAGTCATTTCAAAGCTAATTTTTGAAATGACTTTTTTATGGTATTGATTATGCAGGTAAGGTTGCTTTAACAATAATCAATAAAGAACATTCTATTGAAAAATTGGTTGAGTTATTTGCAAATAAACAATTTTATGTTTGCTGTATTTTTATCGAACTTTACATTCTAATTTTGAATTAAACTTAAACATATTAATATGAAAAATTTATCATTTCTTTCTGTTGCATTCCTTATTTTTAGTATCCTTTTTTTTTCAGGCTGTAAAAAAGAAGAGGAATTATCTACCAAAGACAAACTTATTGGAAAATGGAAGTATGAAACCCTAAAATTTGAACAGTATATAAATGGAGAACTCACAAATAGTGGTACTGATACTGTCAGAGGTACAACCATAGAGTTTAGAGCCAATGATACTTATGCTTCTACTTACGAAATAGCACCAAATCAACCTTCAGTAACAACAACAGGAAATTGGACTATAGACCAAAGCAATAAAATTGTACTGGGAGATATTGGCAATAGGCAGGTACTTCAGTTGCAAGAAATCACAGAAACAACTATGATTTTGATAGAAGAAGCAGAAGAAATCGCAGACGACGGAAATGCCTATGGATATAGAAATGAGGCGAGTTTGATAAAACAACAATAGATATTTACTTCATAAAAAAACCGTTTCAAAACTAATTTTGAAACGGTTTTTTATTAAAATCAAATTTTTGATTTAGAATTTCTCTAAGTTAGAGAAAAAGAAACTTCCTTCAATCTGTGCATTTTCATCAGAATCAGAACCATGAACAGCATTTGCTTCGATAGATTCGCCATATTTTGCACGAACAGTTCCAGCATCAGCATCTTTAGGGTTAGTTGCGCCGATAAGTTTACGAAAATCTTCAACTGCATTTTCTTTTTCTAAGATAGCAGCAACGATATTTCCAGAAGACATATATTTGCAAAGGTCGCCATAAAAAGGACGTTCTTTGTGTACTTCGTAAAACTGTCCTGCACGCTCTTCTGAAAGGCGAGTGATTTTTGCAGCTACCAAACGGAAACCTGCTTCTTCAATCATTGCCAAAATATTGCCTGTGTTATTTGCGCCAAAAGCGTCAGGCTTAATCATTGTGAAAGTACGGTTAGTTGCCATAATTTTTCTAATTCAATTTTAATGTAAAAAATATTTTTGTGATTTTATTTCTTGATGAATTACAAGAAAAAATCAATGGCGCAAAAGTACGCTTTTTTATTTAAAAATAAGAATCTTGATAGAGAATAATAAGAATGAAATTTTTATTTTCCTTTCCCAAATGCTTCCATTATTTCTTCTGAAATAGCCATATTAGAAAATCCTCCATCGTGATAGAGGTTTTGCATTGTTACTTTTTTGGTAAAATCAGAGAAAAGAGAAACTACATAATCGGCACACTCTTGAGCAGAAGCATTTCCTAGAGGCGACATTTTTTCGGCATAATCCATAAAAACATCAAGCCCACTTACTCCCAAACCTGCTGTTGTAGCAGTCGGAGATTGTGAAACAGTATTTACTCTTACCTTTTTAGATTTGCCCAAACGATAGCCATAACTACGAGCAATAGATTCTAAAACGGCTTTTGCTTCTGCCATATCGCCATAATGTGGTACTGTTCTTTGTGCAGCAATATAGGTAAGTGCTACGATAGAAGCCTCATCGTTCAAAACATCCATTTTTTCGGCTACTTGAAGCATTTTATGAAAAGAAAGTGCAGAAATATCAATGGCTTTTAATGACCACGCATGATTCAAGTTATTATATTCTTTTTTCTTACGAATATTTGGACTCATTCCGATAGAATGCAATGCAAAGTCAAGTTTTCCTCCCAAATGTTCTGTTGCTTTTTCATATAAATTTTCCCAGTCTTCTATTGAAGTTGCGTCTGCAGGAATAACGATGGTGTTACATTTGTCTGCAAGCTGCTGAATTGTACCCATTCTTAGTGCGACAGGAGCATTTGTTAAGACAAATTTTGCACCTTCTTCGTGTGCTGTTTCTGCAATTTTCCAAGCAATAGAATTTTCATCTAAAGCACCTGAAATAATACCTACTTTTCCTTTGAGTAAATTATACATAAATTTTCTATTTGTGTTTGCTAAATTATTATCCTTGTTGAGAGTTCAGACCTCAACGACGGTTAAAGTATTGAATTAATTTAAATTAGATTTTATCTGAATCATCATTCCATAAACAATCAAAGTTTGTGCAGCTATATAAGTAAGCATCACAAAAACAGATGCGAATGGAATTGTCAGACCTTTTACAAAAATATCTATTGCAAGTAACGAATCTGAAACCATAAATAAAAATGCACCAAAAAAAACATATTCAGCACTTGCTTTCAAAACTTTTCCTGTGCGTTCCATTGCTAAAAATGCCATTGTTACGATTACTAACATATAAATCGGAACGGCAAAAATCATAACTGCATCAAGAGATTTGTATAAATAAGTAAACATCAGGATAAAAGTTCCGATAAATGGAATGGCACGAATGAGTAATTTTTTTGCTTCTCCTAGTTTTTGATTTTGTAATGATTTTTTGAAAGTAAGAATATACAAGATATGAGAAATAAGGAAACTCCCCAAACCAAGCATAAAAAATAATGGATTGTAAGACTGAAAGAGTAAAAAAACATCACCTAGCCACGCCAAAAGAAGAGCAATTAGGATAAAATTAGTAATACTTTTTTTGAAAGGTTTTGTTATTTCTCTAGTATTTAAGTAAAAATAAATTCCTAAAATTGGAATAAGAAAAGGCTTTGAGGCTAATTCTAATACAAAATCATATTTATAGTTTGCATATAAATTTAATGCTGTGAAAAAAGCTAGAAGATAGAGAAGCCACGTATATTTTGATTCGAAGTGTTTCATTTTTTGATAAAATGTTATGATTTATTATTTTATTCCTCAAAAATACTCTTTTTTCTACTCTCTACTATTCTATAAATAATTTTTATCACAAAAAACCTAAGAATATTTGTATTTTTTTATATCAACTTATGATTTCGTAATCAAAATTTCTTGGTCTAATCCTTTTTTATATTTATGAATAAATTTGATAAGCAAAGTTATATTTTGTTGCTTTATTTTTTCTTCTTTAAAATTTATTTTTTGGTTATCATAACGTTCTCTATTTCCGTGCTTTTCAATCAAAATTTCAATATTTTTAGGAATAAAAAAAGTTGATTTATTAGAAAGATGTTTTTCAAATTCATTTAGATAAATTCCAATTCCTGCCAAATCAAAATCTCCAAAATGTAGGTAATTGTTTGGAATAGATTGTAACCATTTTATCAAATCTTTGCTCTGGTTTTGTGGATAACGACTCACAAATAATGGTTTAATATCTTCAAAGAGATGCTTCTGTTTTTCTATACATCTAAAATTTTCAGGATTTTCGATTCCTATAATCGTAAAATCTTTATGAGGAAGAAAGTTTTCAAAATCATAGATAAATTTGAAAATACCATCAGTAAAGCTAAGTATAATAGGTTTATTATTCAGATTTGCCTCAACTGGAATATAACTATTTACTAAAAAACCTTTAAAGGTTCGGACTTTTTTTAGTTTGGAGTCAGAAGAAATAGCTGTCAATTCATTTCTTGATACATTTTCTTTATTGCTTACTTCAATGTATTTTTCTAAATCACTAATTCCATAGTTGTTTTTCAAATAAATAGACAATGATTGTTTATTTATTAGGTATAATTTTTTTTGTATTCGTCCTGTTCTATCAATAATTTTTTCTTTTATTAATTCTTCAATAGAAATATGTTTGGCTTTGCTTGATGATATTGATTCGCCATTTGAAAGTTGTACTAATATTTTAGCTATACGAACAGGTAATTTCATAAAAATTTAATTTGGGTTTCTCGTTTGTTTTATCAATTGTTTAACACGGGTTATGTTTTTGGAGTCTTTTGTTAAGTGGTAGGTGTATCGATAACTCATTGCATTTTGTGAAATAGGCGAACTATTGATAAGTAAGATATTTCTATCATTGGCAAATTTGAGAATACCTTGAACATTATTAGGGTGTAATTTTCCTATTTCGTCCATCATACAATGCAAACGAAACTCGTGTTTGCTTTTCCTAGTTGCCTTTTCTTTAAAAACATTCAAAAGCATAATATTTATCATTGCCTTTGCCAAAACATCTGTCCCTTCTGAACCTACATTAGATAATTTTTCTACCCAACCTGTATCATTGTCATTTTCTATTATTCTAAACTGTAATTCAAATGAATCTGAAAGTGTAATTTCTTTTTCTCTTGAATCTTTCATTTCTTTAGAAAGTTTTTTCAATAGTGAAATAGCTCTATCATTTACGTTACTTTTGTCTTTGGGAGAAAATAAATCAGTCTTTCCTAAAGTGTATTTGTGTTCATCGTTAAACTTTTTGATTTCGACCAATAATACAAATATCTTATTCTTGCTTTCAATCGTTTTGAGCTGCATACTTTTGATTGCACCAACAAAATTTCTTTCCTCAAAATCGTTATTTATATCTTTTATTACTCTACTTATTTCTCCTTCTTTTTCTATCAATGAATTAGTTTCTCGCCCAATTAAGGTAATAATATGAACAAATTTTTCTCGTGTACGATTTCTGACCTCTTCCACTTTATTCTCATCAATATATTCTTTTATCATTTCGGCAAATGCAAAATATTCACTTTGTTCGATACATTTTACCTTAAACTGGAATATATTATTCTCGTCAAACTTGCCTGTTAGTTTGTTGATAGCTTCTTGCAACTCGTTGTAACGCTTCGTAATGCTGTTATCTTTTGTTCGCAACTCATTTATTAGAAATACACAAGATTGCTTTGTTTTATGTTTTTTAGAAAAATTGATAATACACTCTTCAACAGACAAATAAATATCTTCATTCTTGAAATGCTCAAAGCTCTCTAAATCCTTTTTGTAGTTATCAAGTATATTTTTTATTTCTTTAATTTGATTATTGTGTTCATTAAGTTTATCTGAAAGCTCGGTTTTTTGTTGCTCGTGTTTTTTTCTTTCTGTTTTTATTTTTTCTTTAAGGTTTTTATCTCTTGTTTTAAATTCGTCTTCTCTATCAAATAACTCTTCTTTGTCTTTGTTGTAATTGCTGACTTTTTCTCTATTTTTTTTGATAAAAGTAAGTTCTTTCTCTATTTTATGAAGCTCTGATTTGATTTCTTCAATTTTTCCTGTATCTGCTCCTTTTTCGTCTAATTCTTTGGTTTGTTCTTTTTCTGTTGTTGCTTTTTTGTTTTTTATACGTTTTTTTTCTACTTGAAATTGCTCTTTAAGCTGTTTTGTTTGTTCTGCGACTATTTTTTCTTCTATTGCTATTTTTTCAGCCTTTTCTTTCTTCTTCGAACTAATTATATTCTCAATCTTGTTTTCAATCTTTTTGACTTTTTCCTCTGCTTTTTTCGTTTCTTGTTTCGAATTAGAAATTAGAATTTTTATATCTTTTATAGCTGTTTCCTGTTCAGCCTTAGCCTTTGTTTTTATATCTGAAAGAAGAACAGAAAGCTCATTTAGCTTTTTTTGAGATGTGTTTTGAGTATATTTGCTTTGTTCTATAATCTGTTTTTGTATTCTAATTTTAGCTTGAAATTTCCTTCCTAAATTGGTTAATTCTTTGTTTGATTGAGATTTGAAATTTGTAATAGTTTGATGTATATTTTCAATCTGTTTTTCAAAGTCTTTTTTATCATTGATTAAATCAGCTACTGTTTTTACATTTTTATCAATTTGCTCTGTGTCAATAGTAATTCCGTAAAAACTCAAATCCGTGTTTGGAACTTTTCTTGGGTGTAGTCCTTCTTTGAACAAAACGTTTTCCTCATCGATTACTTTTCCAATCGTTTTTTCCCAACCAACACTGTTTTCATTAAGCCAACCATACAAGGAGCTTTTGCTATTTTCTATTTTTGCACTAATTTGTTCTACTTTTTCAGTTAGACTTTCTTGTTTTTTTGTTTGGGTTTCTATTTTTCTTTCTAACTGTTCCTTTATACTTTTCTCCTCCAATTCTAACTCTCGTTTTAGAATTTTAATTTCTTCTTCTGCTTGTTTCTGTTTTATTTTATTTTCTAAAAAAGTAGAGTTTATGGTTGAGATTTCAGTTTTGTATTCTTCAATTTCTTCTTTATAGAATTGTTTGTATTGAGCTTCAAATAGTCTTTTTTCAAGTTCTAAACTTTCTCCTTGTATCGATTTTATTTTATTTTTTGCTAGTTTTAGCTCTTCGCTGTTTTGTATGCGAGCTTCTTCATAAATTATTTCATACTGCTCATTCAATTTATTTTTAAAATCTAGGAATGTCTTATCTAGTACATTTTTTTCAGCTTCTTTGTTGTTTTTAAATTTTGATAACTGGTTTTCTAATTGTTCTAAAAGAGCTTTATAACGTTGCTCAATTTCAAGAAATTTAGAAGTAAGAATTTGCATTTCCTCTGAGAAATAATTTCTTCTTGACTCTAGATTACTTTCATTATTTACACGCTCAATTATAGCTTGAATATTAGCCTTTTCATACGCTGTTTTTTTTGTCAAAATATCATCTAACTTTCCATTTACTTTTCCAATTTCTGATTGTATTTTATCTTTCTTTTCTTCAAAAATAGCAGTAAGCTGACTTAATTCTTTTGTTCTTTTTCCTTGTTCTTTTTCTTCTTTGTATAAAGATTTTTCAATTTGTGGCTGATTTTCCTGTATTTCATTCGAAGCATAGCCTAATTGAGAGGCTATTTCTTTTTTCTCTTGTTCTATAAAACGCAGATTTGAATAGATACTAGAAATCTTTTCGGCTTGTTTTTCTACATTTTCTTCTGTCCATTTTCGAAGGTCGCTAAGGTTGGTTTCAAAATCTTTTAGATGTGATTGTGAGTAAGTGATGAGGTCAATTTTCGTTTCCTCATCGTCTAAGGATTTTATGATGGTCTGCTTTACAAATTCGGCATCTAATTTTGTATTCAAGAATACATTTGTAATTGTTCTGGGAATATTTTGATATTGTTTACTTTCAATTAGTGCATATTTTCTAAATTTTTGGTCTAATCCTTTATTATTTCCATAGATAATATCTCTGTATTCTTGATAGCTTGTTGTCTTTCTTGTATAACCTATATTTTCTCCCAAAGCATCTCTAATTTTGTCCCAACTTTCGAATGCTTTACCTTCTTTATCGATAAAATAATCTTTGTTATAGGCAGTAGCAAAAAAACGCAAAGCAACTCTACCTTGAGATTTGTAAGATAAAACACAAAATTTACCTCTTTCTGTATGTATTTCATAAACAACATAAGAGTTTTGATAGGGAAAATAATACTCGGTATAATTTGTTTTTTCTTTCGAAATGCCTAATTTTTGCATATCTGCATTATAAAAAAAGAGAATAGCTCTAAGTAAGGTGCTTTTTCCGACACCTTGTGTACCTGTAAAATGAGCATTTCCTTCCAATTCAATTTCGGCATATTTCAACGCTTTGCCAGCACTATTTATAAATACGATTTTATTTAGGTATCTCATCTTCTGTTTCGGTAGGAATATTTATGGTCAAGATTAGTTGTTCAAGATAATCAAATGAAGATAATACTTTATATTCTTGATTAACCTCGTTTTCTAATTCAATGAAAGTATCATCGGTTAATTTTTTCAAAATTCTGTCTAAAATATCTGGATTAGTTACCTTTGAAGTAGCTTTATTGAGGTATTTCAATTTTTTCAATTTCATTTCTAAGTCTGCATTTGTTGGTACTCTTGCTAATATTTCAGAAGGGCTAAATCGAAAACCTGCACTAAACGAATTGTGAAAGGTTTTGAGAAAGTCAAGTATATCAATCCATTCGAAAGCCTTTTCTATTTTTTTCTCAAGGTCTATTGTTTTTTCTGGTCTGCTAAAATAAAAATATTCATTTCCTTTTTCCAAAACAAAATTAATATGTACAAAATACTCGTATAGATTTTCAAAATTATCGTCTTGGTCAATTATAGAATACAAACTTTGTATAGTCTGATTAGAACTATTCGAACTAATAAATTGCCCTTTACTCAATATTTTGAATATCTCATTTGTTTTTTTGGGTGCTTCCATTTTTTTTTGGATACTGTTTTATTTGGGATAAATTATGGCAAACTCAATTCCTTCTTTTTTTCCAATTTGCTCCGTTATTTCGAATACATCTTCATATTGAGAAACCAGTTGGCAATAAATAGTAACACGCTCATCAAAGGAAATAGTTGTAATAAAATTATAACTCATAGTGAAATCAAATAAGTTGTTGCTACCTGCCAAAAAGCTATTCTTGACCTCTTCCAGATTAATTTGTATTTGCTCTTCAACTTGGTTTTCTAAATAGTCTTTGGAAATTTTGTCAGCAATAGGTAATCTTGTTTTTTTTGCTAATTTTGATTTTTTTGCAATTTTTTTGAGGCTTTCAAATGCTTCTTCATCTTGTTGTAGATAATCAAGTGAAAGTTTTAATTTATAGCTAGGATTAGGCTCAAAAATTAGAGAATTATCTCTTTCTAGTACACTTTTTATATCTGTTTTTGTTTCAAGAATAAACTGGTCTTTCAAATACTTTATCTGCCTTAATTTATCAATTATGATGCTCTGCTTCTGTATTTGATTTAAAAATTCAATTATTTGTTGTTCAATTTCTACAAGATTATGTTCACACTTAAATAATTGCTGCCTCAATTCAATAACAATAATTCTAAGTTCTTCATCTGTTGCATTTTTGAAAAAAGTAATGTTGTCTTCTTTTACTAAAGAAATAGTTTGGTCAATAAGTAATCTAATATTTCTACGTTTCTCATCAAAATTTTTAAGTTTAGCTTTCTTTATTTTGTAATTGGGTTCACTTTTAAATGTATTGTCTATATTTTTTTTTAAATCAATTATGTTTCTTAATGTAATAACTCCTATTTTTCTAAGTGTACTTTTTATAATTTTCAAATAATTGTATTTTCTCTGCTCGTCTTGTTCTTCAAAGTAATAATTTATATTTTGTGTTACTTTTTCAAGATTTTCATTGATGTAAGATACATTAATCTCTTCATTTGCTCCCAATACTTGTTCAAAAAATTGCAAATATAAGTTATCTATTTCAAGAGTATTTCCATTTTGTCTTATAACTGAATGCTCAATTAGGAATTGAATTTTTTTATCATCTTCAATTAAATCAAGAGCGTACTCATACATGTAATCCATAGATTTACGCTTCTTAAACATTTCAGTAAGAAGTTTTTTTTCTCTAGCTAGATTGGTTACAAGTTCATTTATAGTAGAAAAAGTGGACATGTTTTAGTAATGTATTTCTAGTTTTTCTTTTTAATAGTTATTTTTTTACTAAAGTACATTTTTTTTGGTAAAAAATAAATATTTTTATCACAAAAAAAAACCTAAGAATTTCTAATAAATAGAATTTCTTAGGTTTTTAGAGAATCTTAAAGCTATATTGTTAAGCTAAGTATTCCATCAAATAATGGTTAAATTATTTAACTTCTACTTCAGCACCAGCTTCTTGAAGTCTTTTAGCCATATCATCAGCTTCTGCTTTAGGAGCAGCTTCTTTGATTGCTTTAGGAGCAGTATCAACTAATTCTTTTGCTTCTTTCAAGCCTAAGCCTGTAAGTTCACGAACTAATTTTACAACTGCTAATTTAGAACCACCAGCAGCTTTCAAAATTACGTCAAATTCAGTTTGCTCTTCTGCTTCTTCAGCAGCAGCAGGACCTGCCATCATTACAGCACCACCACCAGCAGGCTCGATGTTATAATCTTCTTTCAAAATGTCTGCAAGCTCGTTAGCTTCTTTTACTGTAAGACCAACAAGTTGTTCTGCGATTGCTTTCAAATCTGCCATTATAGTATCTATTTAATTGAGGTTGTTAAATAATAAGTACTTAAAAAAAGACTTATTGAATATTAAAAGGGTTGAATAAATTGGTTTTAATCTATAATATAAAATATAACCAGTTTTTATTCTAAAAAGAAATACAACTTGGAAGCAGTATTTTGAATTAAATAATCAGAGTATAATTGAGTAGTTTCTTCCTGCAGTTGTCATTTTGTATAAAAGTTATACAACCACTCACTTTGATTATTTTTCTTTAATTGTCTTTATTATAGAGATTTTGATGTAAAATATCTACAAATAGAATGATTATTACTTACCTTTTTCGGCGATTCCTTTAACCATTGCTGCAACACGACCACCACCACTAAGAATAGCTGCAGTAACTGTACGAGCAGGAGATTGAAGAAGCATAATAACTTCACCCAATACTTCATCTTTAGATTTGATTTCGCTCAACATGTTGAGTTTTTCTTCTCCAAAGAATAATGCTGCTTCTACTGATGCAGCTTTAAATACTGGTTTTTCTAATTTGTTCTTTTTACGAAAATCTTTAATGATTTGCGCTGGAAGTTTTGCAGTTTCGGGAGAAAACATAATAGCAGAGAAGCCTTTCAAAGCTCCTTCTTCTACTAATGGTTCGAAGTCTCCTTCAATTTGCTCTAATGCTTTACGAATAAGAGTGTTTTTAGCAACACGGTATTCTATTCCTTTGTTGAAACAAGCACGACGAAGCGCATTTGTTTGTTCAACACTCATTCCAGAAGAATCAGTAAGATAGAAATTCGCAGAATTAGAAAACTTCTCCACCAAATCCTTAACTACTTGTGTTTTTTGATCACGATTCATAGTATTATTGTTTTGTGGTGGATTAAATTATAGACCTTTGATAGACGCTTTGTCAATCTTTACAGATGGACTCATCGTTGTTGAAAGGTGAACACTTTTCATATAAGTACCTTTTGCAGTAGCAGGTTTTAGACGAACAAGCGTAGCAAGAAGCTCACTAGCATTTTCGTTTATTTGCTCTGCTGTAAAAGAAGATTTACCAATACTTGCATGAATAATACCCGTTTTATCAACACGGAAGTCAATTTTACCAGCCTTTACGTCAGTAACAGCTTTGGTTACGTCCATTGTAACAGTACCAGCTTTTGGATTTGGCATAAGACCACGAGGACCTAATACTCTACCCAAACGACCGACTTTCGCCATTACAGTTGGCATTGTAATAATAACGTCCATATCTGTCCAGCCACCTTCAATTTTAGCGATATAATCGTCTAAACCTACCATGTCAGCACCAGCTTCTTTGGCTTCGGCTTCTTTGTCTGGAGTAACAAGTGCAAGTACACGTACTTTTTTACCTGTTCCGTGAGGAAGAGTAACCACACCACGAACCATTTGGTCTGCTTTACGTGGATCTACACCCAAACGCACATCGATATCAACAGAAGCATCAAATTTGGCAAGATTGATTTCTTTAATCAATTCACTTGCTTTATCCAACATATACTCTGCTTGAGGGTCGTATTTTGAAAGGGCTTCCTTACGTTTTTTAGTTAATTTTGCCATAAGATTTTTGTAGTCAAACGATTAAATTTAATTAATCTCCTACATTTAGTTTTGTGAATAAAAATATTCTTTTCCTCTACTACTTATTCAGCAGCTTCCCAAGGAGCAGTTCCTGTAACTGTCAGTCCCATACTTCTAGCCGTACCAGCTACCATTTTCATGGCAGAGTGTACAGTAAATGCGTTAAGGTCTGGCATTTTCGTTTCGGCAATAGTTTGTACTTGTTCCCAAGTTACTTTACCTACTTTTTCACGATTTGGAACGCCTGATCCTTTTTTCACTTTTGAAAGCTCAATTAAGAGAGCAGCAGCAGGAGGAGTTTTTACGATAAAGTCAAAAGAACGGTCGCCATAGACTGTAATCTCTACTGGCAATGTTTGTCCCATACGGTCTTGAGTTTGCGCATTAAAACGCTTACAAAATTCCATAATATTGACACCCTTTGCACCAAGAGCAGGTCCTACTGGAGGAGCTGGGTTGGCTTGACCACCTTTTACGATGACTTTAAGTTTTGCACTTATTTCCTTTGCCATAATTGTGAAACGGTTGTTGTGATGTAATTAATTAAAATAGCCAGTATAATTAAATAAGTTAGCTATCTCAAATAACCACTTTACATATTACTAACAAATGCTACAATAATAAATTTAGTTTTTGAATATTTGAAAGATAATCGTGGAAGCTTCATATCTAATAAATAATTGTTTCAAAGGCTAAATTTTTGGAGACAAATCTATAATGAATAATTACGAATTAGTAAATTACGAATTACGAATTATTGATTATCAATATTTCATAATTTATAAATTAATAACTCATATAGCTTTCAATTAAATAAGTTGTAGCTCTTATTTTACAGATTTATATTTTTGATTTCTGAAAGTTTACTTTCCAATCTTTCAGAGAAATTTTATTTTGATTGAACTGGTTACTGGTCATTACTGACTGGTAACTGATTTTACTCTTCTTTTTGTACTTGAGAATAATTCAGTTCTACTGGAGTACTTCTGCCAAAAATCTTAACAATCACACTCAATTTTTTTCTTTCTTCTTGATGTTCTTCGATAGTTCCACTAAATCCAGCAAAAGGACCTTCCATTACTTTGATAGATTCTCCTACCATAAATTGAGTATCATCTCTGACTTCATCTTGGTCAGCAGACTCTACTTTTCCTAATATGCGAGCAACTTCTGATTCTCTCATCGGAATTGGTTTGTCTGTTAGAGGTTGTCCATCTACTCTCAAAAAACCAATTACATTTGGTAGGTTAATGAGTTGGTGAATAAGCTCTCCACTATTTGGCGAATCTAAATCTACGTGTACAAGGACATACCCAGGTAAATAATTACGTTCAACTGCTACCTTTTTAGTTTTTCCATCTTTTGCTTTACGAATTTGGAATACTTTTTCGGTAGGGTTGATAATTTGACCAAAATATTCTTGTAGATTATTGATAACTATATCTTTTTCAAGATATTCTTTTACGCTGCGTTCTTTTCCAGAAACAACACGCAAAATGTACCATTTGAGTTCGCCCATAATTTGTTAGGAGTGTGTTGTAAGTTGTTGGTAATTTTTTTTAGTGTAATTTTTATCTATTAAAGATATTATAAATTTCACCTAGACCAAATTGGAAGGCTTGATCCATTGCAAAAACAATGAGTGCAAAGATAAGAGATGCAATAAGTACAACGACAGAAGTCTGTTGAAGACTTTTGAAAGAAGACCAAGTTACATGTTCTGTCATCTCATCACGAGATTCTTGCAAAAATTCTATTACTTTTTTCATACTGATTATAATTTGTCTTAATCGTAATTTAGTCTTTAGACTTTTTCTTTGAAATAGAGTAAAAAAACTCTAAAAAAAGTGAGTTTGATAGATGTTACATTAATTATTCTAATGTACTATCAAACTCACTTTGTTGTAAATATTTAGAAAAAATTAATTAATTTAGACTAAATCAGATTACTTATTTTACTTGCACGAGCGGAGGGGCTCGAACCCACGACCTGCGGTTTTGGAGACCGCTGCTCTGCCAACTGAGCTACACTCGTTTGTTTTTAGTTGTCTTTAATGAAGTGCAAAATTACAATTTATTTTTGAATTGTCAAATTTATTATTGATTATTTTTGAATTATTTGTAATTATAGCATTTTTTTCTAAAAAAAGGTTCAATAAATGATATTTTGTGGTGTATGAGGAATAAAAAAACCTAAGAAATAAATCTTAGGTTTTTTGTTAATCATTTATAATAAATGATTAAATATTATTGAGCGTCCCAAAATAATTTGGTTGTAGTTTCATCTCCACCTATTGCTGAACCAGCAGCCGAGTACTGAGTACCGTTAAGCTGTTGTTCTGCGATTGGATAGGTAAAACGTAAAGGAAGTGTAACAGTAGCTTCTTCAGGAAGTGGACGCATGATTCCGAAGTCTAATCTTCTCCAAGTAGCCCAAGCTTCGATTCCTTCATTATAAAGAGCAACCCACATTTGGCGACCAATTTTGGTTTTGAAATCACCTTCAGCAGTTGCATAAGCTACATTTGGTTGTGCAAGATAATCTTCTACACCACTTACATTAAACTCTTCAAAAGAAGCTCTAATACCAGCAGCATAATGCTCTGCAGCCGAACCAGTTACTGAATATCCACCACGAGCAGCAGCTTCAGCCATTAAGAATCTCATTTCAGCATAATTGATGATAGTTACACCATAAGTAGGGTCTGTATAAAGCGTACTACTTACTTTAGAGAAATTGCTAAAAGAGTTTGCAGTTCCATAAGTTCCACCAATAAATATTTTTGGGTTTCTTGAAGCACTAGATGCAGGTATTACAGTTCCAGCAGTAAGATACACCGTTTCATCATCATACATTACATACATATCTGTAGGCAATACATAATCAGAGCCACCAAATGGAACAGGATTAGCTTGTGCATAAGCTGTAACTCTAGGGTCTTTATTAGTATTTAGGTAGTCAGCAAATGTGTTTGACAAAACAAAGTCATTACGTCCACTAAGTACTAAGTCTTCATATACAGGACTTGTATTAGGAGATGCAGACATATATTCAAGTCTAACATTATCGCTATTACTTCCAAGTACTCCACCAGCTAATGCACTATTTACAATAGAAACTGAGGCAGTTTTATCTACATCAGCAAGGCGCATTCCCATACGAAACTTTAAGCTATTTGCAAATTTTATCCATTGTCCCATATCTCCATTAAATACAGGGTCTTGTCCAGCCGAGAATCCTTGTGTTCCCATATCAGTGCTATTGATAGCAGCATCAATGCGAGTAAGCAATTCAGAGTAAACACCACGAGCATCGTCATATTTAGGGCTTAAATTAGTTACGTCAAGAGCTTCTGTATAAGGAATATTTCCAAAAACATCTACTAAAGTAGCATAAGTGTAAGCACTCATGATTTCAATACAAGCAATTCTGTTTGTTAGAGTTGCTGTTCTTGCAGGGTCATTTTCGAGTTCTGTTTCAGTGATTTTTTTAGCTTCAGCCAAATCAATCAAAACATCTCTATATCCACTGTTCCAAAAGTTAGCAGGGATATTACGAGAAGTAAGGCTATACTGACTTTCTTCTGGATAAGTAGTCTGTGCCCAATATTGAGCATATAACCTAAAAGGGTTGTTATTTACACTGATACTACCTATTCTATCAAATCCCTCTTTTAATCCTTTAGTAAAAAGAGAAGGAGCACTTACTTGAGCAGGGTTGATTTTATCTGTATTTAGTTCTTCTAAGCGTTCATCACAACTTGTAAAAGTTGCAAAAGATGCTGCTAGAACTAAAGCAATTATTCTTTTTTTCATCTTAATATATTTATTAAAATTATCACGGTTTATTTTATGTATAAACCGTGATAAGGTTTGTTACTGATTTTTTAGATTAGAATGACACGTCAAGTTTGAAACCATACGTTTTTACAGTAGGATAAGAACCTGATAAGTAACCTTGAGCAGTACCTACACCTAAACCAGACTCTGGGTCAGCATAAGGAACATTTTTGCTAATTATCCACAAGTTTCTACCTACGATAGAGAAATCAACGCTAGTTGCTTTGATTTTGCTTGCAATCGTTTTAGGAAGTGAATAGCTGATAGCTAATTCTCTTAATCTTACAGAAGATGCGTCATATACAGTGATTGACTCTGGGTTACGAGATTGGTTACCCCAGTAGAATGCTCCACCATAATTATTTGCTCTAGCATATGTAGTGTTAGGCTGTCCGTCAGAAGTAACACCTGGTAAAAGGATACCACCACCATCAGCAACATCATCACGAACTGGGTTGCCTTTGTCATTGTTAGCAGCTGTTTCAGGATAAAGACCTGTACCTCTACCATAGTGCATATCCAAAGAGAATACATCACCACCTTGTTGAATATCAATAAGGAAGCTAAGATTGATTCCTTTGTAAGAGAACATATTGTTGATACCCATGTTCCAATCTGGATTTGGATTACCAATAATTTGATCTGGAACTGCTTTATAGTAACCAGCATCAGTTATTACTCTTTCACCATTTAAGAACTCATAACCTGTTCCACGCATAACACCTAATGGCTGACCTACAGTAGCATTAGAAGAAGTCGCTTGGAAATTTGCAATTACGTAGTTTTCTGTATCACCAATAAGAGATAATACTTCGTTACGATTCAATGTAAAGTTGATGCTTGGGCTATAAGTAAATCCAGCCGTTTTAACAGCAGTTCCACCTAATGTAAGCTCAATACCTCTATTTTGGATAGTACCAGCATTGATAAATGTAGAGTTATAACCTGTTGCACGAGATAACTGAACACTTAATAATTGATTACTTGTTTCTCTGTTATAAACAGCAAAATCAACATTTAATCTTCTTTTAAACATGCTCATCTCTAAACCAAGTTCAGTTTCAGCAGTAATTTCAGGCTTCAAGTTACTATTGTTTTTAGTAGAAGGAAGAGTAGTAAGTACACCACCCTGGAAGTTGTTGTCACGAATATATACATCATTTACACGTAATGCACGAGTGTCATTACCTACTGTACCATAACTTGCTCTAATTTTACCATAACTGATTTGGTCAATGTCCAAAAGTTCAGAGAAAACAAAACCTAGACCAACTGAATAATAATCGTACTGATTATTTGCAGTAGGAAGAGCAGAAGAAACATCTATACGGTAGTTACCATCTAAGTAAAGGTAACCTTTATATCCTAAGTTTGCATTAGCAAAGTAACCATATACTTCTTTTTCACGCAAGTACTCATTAGGGAAAGGATTTGAATTAACAGAGTTACTCAAAGAGTATAACTCAGGAACTGCAATACCACCACTTGTAGATTGTTGAGAGTACTGATAACGCTCTGATCTAAGATTAAATCCAACTAAACCAGCAAGAGAGAAATCATCAGAAAGCATTTTGTTTACAGACAAAATAGCATTGTAGTTATATTCAGAACTTTCGATATTTGTTCTTTGGTATCCAGAAGGCTCATCTGCTAAGTTTACACCAAATTCGGCAGCAACACTTCCAACAGCTCTTCTTTCTTCACGAATTTCTGTATAGTTATCAATAGTAGCAAAAGTAGAAAGGTTCAACCAATCTGTAAATTTATAATCTACTCCTACTTTACTAATTATACGGTCACGAGTATCAGAACTATAATTTTTGTGACGAGTCCAATAAGCATTATCTGTATAAAGAGGTGTTTGTGGGTCTAAAGGACTTGCGCCATTCCAAGTATAGTTTTTGCCTGTTTGGTCATAGATGTCTTTAAGAGCAAGAACATCTACGTTTGTTTGCCACCACTGACGGAAGTTAGACATAATGTTGTCAGTATATCCAGTAGAATAACGACCTACAACATCTTGTTTGTTGTATTGGAACATTACATTAGAAGATAACTTCTCTGTAAGTTTTAATGTACCATTAAAGTTGATTGTATTCTTAACAAGACTACTATTAGGAAGGATACCTTTTTGGTCTAAGTTATTATAACTCAAACGGTATGTTCCATTTTCATTTCCACCTTGTAAAGCAACACTATTGTTATAAATAACTTGTGTTTCGAAAAACTCTACAGGTGTATTTTCGCCTGCTTGCCAAGGTCTTGCTTGTCCAAAATTAGGAGATTCTGGAACAAATGAATCCCATTGATAAACATTTAAGTTTGGATCAAAAGCACCACCATAAGAACCATCTTCACCAGTAGGAACAACTAAGTCATTTACACCATCACCATCTACGTCAATATCTTCAAAGTAACCAGTACTTCCATAGTATGCACCATAACCAGCACCATACTTGTCTTGATATTCAGCAAAAGTGCTTTTGTCAATAGTACCAATAGTAATTCCAGTACTGATGCTTACACCAATACCTTTACCTTTATTACCTTTTTTAGTAGTAATAAGAATAACACCATTCTGTCCACGAGAACCATAAAGAGCTGTAGCAGATGCACCTTTCAAGATAGACATTGAAGCAATATCTTCAGGGTTAATATCAGCAGCAGGGTTACCAAAGTCATAACCTCTACGACCACTTTCTTGTTGAGCAGTGTTATTTGCATTGTTTCCGATTGGAATACCATCAACTACAAATAAAGGTTGATTGCTTGTAAATGAAGAGTTACCACGAATAATAATATTTGTAGAACCTCCCATTGTATTGTTCTGACGAACTTGTACACCAGCAGCTTTACCAGAAAGTGAATTGATAAAGTTAGTTTCTTTTACTGTAGAAACAGCAGCACCATCCAAATTTTGTTGAGAGTAAGCCAAAGATGCTTTTTCTCTTGAAATATTTTGAGCAGTAACAACAACTTCTGTAAGCTCAGACGCTTCAGCAAGTGTGATGTCAATAGTTGTACGATTACCTATTTCTACTTCTTGTGAGGCATAGCCTACAAAACGAAAAACAAGAACATCGTTCCCTTCAGGTACTACAATAGAGTATTTACCCTCTAGGTCGGTAGTTGTACCTGTATTTGTTCCTTTTACTTGTACAGTTGCACCAGGCAATGAGCCTTGAGTTGCATCTATTACTGTACCTGTAATGGTTCGCTGTGCCCACGCTGAACCGACCAGCATAAGGCTCATTAGCGCACTTAGTAATAATTTTCTCTTCATGAGATTAGTGAATGTTAGTTTTGAATAAACAATAAATCAAATTTAATTTTTCGGAAGGTTGCTTTGGTAGCAAAATTGTTAAGGCAATATAAACATAATGTTACATTAAAACAATTTTTTTTAAAAAGCGTTCAAGCGAAATGATTTATGAAATTTGACTTTCCTCTATAAAAATTTA
The DNA here is from genome assembly GCA_937136415.1 of uncultured Cytophagales bacterium. GTDB lineage: Bacteria > Bacteroidota > Bacteroidia > Cytophagales > Bernardetiaceae > Bernardetia. The sequence goes on from CAKZOK010000149.1 coordinate 52,791, forward strand.
AGGAAAAATTGAAAATGCTATTTTTATCAAAAAAATAAAATGTAATTGTTTTTTGATGAAAATAGTTGATTTGAGTATTTATTAAAATATATTTTTAAGTATTAAAATGAATAATTAAAATTAAAATAATAAGCATTTTCTCAAATACAATTTTCTATCTTGCCATAAATGTATATCATATCTTTTAATAATCCAAAATAAATATTGATTATTTATTGCTTTATATGTCTAATTTATAATGAATTTAAAATAGATTCTTAACTGTAATGCGTTTTTATTTTAATAATTTATATTCTCTCATTTTATTTTGTAATTTTGAGTTTTAAATATTTTTAGTCTTATTAACCTTCTTATTTATTTCTTTATGGTTCATTTGGATAGTTATTATTTCAATAAAAAACGTGTATTGGCTTCGGTATAATTTTCAACCCCAAATTCAATAAAAATTGGTGTTATGTTTTCTATTTTGTTAATAATATATTGAATAATTCCATCATCACCCCATTGTGAAAATACCCTAAAATCATAGTCTTGTATGTTGTCAGAATTAAGTTGCTTGTTAATTTGGGTAAGCATTTTTCCTGTGAGCAACTTTTGTTCGTTTGCCAAATCAATGGCTTGTTGCCCAGAAAGTATGTATTTGAGTCTTTGTAGGTATCCTTGTATTTTTGAAAACATGAAGTTGTATGTAGTTGGAATGAATAATTTGTACGAAAATTAGCGATAAGCTTCAAACATTTTTTTGATATATTTTCCTACAATATCAAATTCGAGATTAACGACGGTGCCAATTTTAATGTCTTGAAAACTTGTATGTTCGTAAGTATAAGGAATAATTGCTACTTCAAAAGTATTTTTTTGAGCAGAAATAACCGTTAAACTTACTCCATTTACACATACAGAACCTTTTTCAACATTCATATTACCCGTCGAAGCATCATATTCAAATGTAAATCGCCAACTGCCTTTTTCATCTTGAATATTTTTACAAATAGCCGTTTGATCAACATGCCCTTGTACAATATGTCCATCAAAACGAGCATTGGCAGCCAAACAACGCTCTAAATTAACCACAGAACCAACTTTGAGTTCTCCTAAGTTTGTTTTTTGTAAGGTTTCATCAATGGCAGTTACGCTGTGCCAGTTGTCGTTCAAATCTGTAACAGTCAAGCAAACACCATTATGAGAAACACTTTGATCAATTTTGAGTTCCTCCGAAATCTCAGATTCAATCAGAAAAATTAAATTTTGCTCTTCTTTGGTGATACTTTTTACTTTACCTGTACACTCTACAATTCCTGTAAACATTTTTACTAAGTTAATGATTATTAAATTCAATAAAGGCTTTCCAAAGCAAGGTTTGAAAAG
>CAKZOK010000150.1 GCA_937136415.1 uncultured Cytophagales bacterium
AGGTTACGCTACGAGGTAGCTAAATTTCAAAAGACACGAAAACTGTATGAGAAAATAACCAAATTTTGAACAGCCTACCCTTAACTAACCATACACTACAAAAAAAGTAGGGTATAGTAGAATGCCCTGTCCTTTTTATTTAAAAAGCATAAAAAAAGCCTTTACAATACTGTAAAGGCTTTTTTCTATCTTTCAATTATGAAAATCTCAAAGTATCACAACTACTAGATAGTAATTTAAAATATTCTGTTAAGATTTTGCTCCTTCTCTTGGGCTCGAACCAAGGACCCTCTGATTAACAGTCAGATGCTCTAACCAACTGAGCTAAGAAGGAATATAAATTATTATTGTTAGTAATAATGTTTTGCAAAGGTATGAAAACTTTATTTTAAAAACAAATTAATTTGGGGTTAATTGCAAATAATTTTTATAAAAATATGTTTTCCTTCTTTTAAGATGACTTATTTTTCTCATTTGCTGATGCAAAGGTAATACGTTTTTTTGGAATACACAATAGCTAAAGCAAAATTTTATTTTATTTTATTTATTTTTTTTCGCAAATAAACATATATCAAACTGACAATCAACATCTTAAAACCCTTTTTGTTTTGATAATTATTTTTGATTGATAACGATATAACTTATTTGTGCCAAAATAAGTTCAAATTGTTTCTTTAAAAGAGGAATTTCTTTACTTGCTGTTATCCAAACAAGTTCGAAATTAATTCCTAAATACTCATGTATCAAAATTTTATGCAATTTTTCGATGGCTTCCCAGTGTAATTGTGGATAATCATCTTTTAGGTTATCAGAAATTTGTTCAGTAATTAATCCAATAATTTCTAATTGTTTTACGGTAGCAATACGCATCATCGAATTGTTTAGAAAATCTTCATGAGAGGCATCTCTAAGATAACTTTCAATTTCATAAGTAGCCTCCAAGACACTTTGTATGCGTGCTAAGTCTGTTTTACTCTGACTCATAAGTTTTTTTTTAAAATTGGGATTAAAAAATTTTGAGTATTATTTTTATTTTATTGGACAAAGAAAAATTAAGCCTAATTATTTTTATTTCAAACATTTTTATAGTGCTTATTGTAATTTTACCAAAAGAAATAATTCTAATTTTATTCTAATTTTATTCAAAATGTATTCTGCATCTTACCAAAAGCACCGTTTGAAATTTCGTTTTTTGGCTGGTACTTCTCGTGGCACAATGAAAGAACGAGATACGTATTTTATTTATCTATCAAAAAAAAATAATCCCAAAATTATTGGTAGAGGAGAAATATCGCCCTTAATTGGGCTAAGTATTGATTTTTTTCCACATCTTGAAAAAATCATTGATGATGTTTGTAAACGTATCGAAAATACGACCATAAATACTCTTTCAGATATTTTTTCTTTACTTCCTGTTTCTCTTCCTGCTGTTCGCTTTGGCTTTGAAACTGCTTTTTTGGATTTAGAAAATGGTGGAAAAGGTATTATTTATCAAAATGACTTTTCATTACACCAAAAACCAATTCCGATTAATGGGTTAGTTTGGATGGGAGATTTTGATTTTATGCAAAAACAATTAGAAGATAAGTTGGCAAAAGGTTTTTCTTGTATAAAATTAAAAATTGGAGCAATAGATTTTGAAAAAGAGTGCCAATTAATAGAATCAATTAGAAAACGTTTTGACAAAGATAAGATTACTATTCGTGTAGATGCAAACGGAGCTTTTTCTGCAAAAGAAGCCTTACAAAAATTAGAAATTTTGTCGGAATATGATATTCATTCTATCGAACAGCCTATTATGGCGCATCAATGGCACGCAATGAAGCACCTTTGTAAGCACACTCCTCTACCTATTGCTCTTGATGAAGAATTGATTCCTTTGATAAATTTGGAGGATAAAAAACAAATGTTGGATTATATACAGCCTCAATTTTTGATATTCAAGCCTACTTTGTTGGGAGGGTTGGAAAAAACGGCCGAATGGATAGAATTGTGCAAGGAAAGAAATATAGATTGGTGGATTACGTCGGCTTTGGAATCAAATATTGGGCTTAATGCAATTTCACAATTTGTAGCAAATTACAATCCCAGCTTGCCACAAGGATTGGGAACAGGGAAATTATATCACAATAATATAGATTCGCCTTTAGAGATTGAGAATGGAAATATTTTGAGCAAAAAAAAGTAACATTTCTCTAATAGAAAAATGTTACTTTTTGGGTTTTATAATTTATTCTGTTCTATTTTAATCTCTCAAAATAGTCAGCCAATTTTTATAGGTTTTATTTTTGTATTTTACTAAGAAATAATATTGCCCTGATGGGGCATTATCTCCGTCCCACTGAAAATTACGGTCTTTGCTTTCGAAGAGTAATGTTCCCCAACGATTATAAATTTCTACCCCCTCAAATTGGTCATTACAATCATCTTCTGGAAGGTTTGGAATATAGAAAGTATCATTTTTACCATCATTATTTGGAGTAAATACATTTGCAGGCGTAAAATCAAGATTTACAGAAGCATCTTCTACAATGATTGTCAATGTTTTGGGAGTAGAAGCACGCAAACCACAACGAGTAGTGTCTGAAGCTGTAAAGACAACTTTAAATTCCTTACTAAATTCTCCTCCTAAAATATCACACTCTGGAGTCCAACTAAAATCACTTTCAAGAATTGGAAACCCTTGTTTGTTTTGATATTGCATTCCCAAATCGGATAAATTAAAACCAATACCACGAGCAGAAAGTGAAAGCAAATCGCCATCAATATCATTGGCAAGCGAAGGAATGATGAGTTCTTGACCAATTCCGATACGCACTCTACATTCATTTGAGCTGGCAGAAGAATCTATATTTTGAAGCTCTAATGTTGGAGGTGTATTTCTTGGATCGACAGTCAAATCAAAACGCACTGTAATTGTATCTGTATAAATAATATCACAATTAGCAATATCAGTAACGATAAATTGGGCAAAATAAGAAGTGTCTGCATTCTGAAAACCCAAATCAGAACATGAAGGCTGCCAACTAAATTGACTTACCAGATTAGGAGTTCCGAATTTGTCTTCAAAATTCATATTCAAATCTGTAAAATTAAATCCTATTCCATTTCCTGTTAGAGAAAGTGAGCTATTATCAACATCTTCTCCTCTTACATCAAAACGCACAAGCTCATCTACACGAACAGGACGAATATACAAATCTTGAGCAGCATCAAAGGTAAGATTTGTCGAAACTTCTGGCGCACGATTTGGATTTCTTTCATATAAAAGCACCAATTTTACCCTTACGGTTTCTTCTAAAGATTCTTGACACTCATTAAAATCTTTGATAATAAAATCAATCAAAAATTCTTTTTTAGGATTTGCAACAGGGTCATTACCCAAATATTGACACAATGTTTGCCAATTAAATGTACTCTCAATAGGTGCAAAACCACTCACTTCTGGAAAAGTCATGTCAAAATCTGAAAGATTAAAACCTACTCCTTCTGCATACAGAAGAACGCTATCACGCTGGGCATCAATTCCCAAAACATCAAAATTAATAGCATCACCTACATACACCGTATCAACAAAAACTTGCTGTGCTGTATTAAAAGCAGTAATTTCTGGTTGTGCTTCTGGAGCTGTATTATTTGGGTCTGGAGGCAAGACAATCAATTTTACATCAATTTCTTGTTCTAAGGAGCTTTCACATTCATTAAAATCCTTTACTTGAAATTTCAGATTTATGGGCGTTCCGATTGGGATATTTGTTTGCTCACAATCTGTATTCCATATAAAATCTGTATTCAAGATTGGTCTTCCTCTTACTGCTTGAAACTGCATTTGATATTCTTCAAAATTAAATCCTATTCCATTTCCTGTAATCTGAATACTATCTCCATTTGGGTCATCGCCTGTAAGCACAAAACGATAAGGCTCTCCCAAAGTAACCGTATCACAATATGCCATAAGGGTAGAATCATAGGAAATAGAAGCACGAATTGTAGGGCGAATATTTGGACGAGGCAACAAAACTGCACGCACTTGAATCTGTTTTGTAGAATCTGCATCTCCACAGGCATCATAATCTTTTACCACAAAATTCATTACGAATGTCTGTGGATTACGAGGGTTTGCGAGGTCTTGACAACCTGTTTGCCATAAAAAATTAGAATTTATACTACCAATTCCTTGCAAAGGCGAATAGGTAATATTCCTGCCATTATTGGTAAAATTTTGAGGAACAAATTCGACAGTCAGACTATCGCCATCTGGGTCAGTGGCAAGAGTATTAAAATCAATTATTTCTCCTACAAAAACACTATCATAAACATATTGATTTGTTGTGGCATCAAAAGTAAGGTTTGTATTAATAACTGGCGCACGGTTTTGAGTAGTATCTTTTATCACTTTGATTTTCAAACACGTTTGTACATTTAATGGGTTATCACAATTTCGTTTGTCTGTTGTTGTGAAGCTGACATCAAATGTTTTTTCGGTCTGATTAGGGGCTAAAACCTCACAATCGGGAGTCCAAAGCACTTGTCCTCTCAAGACAGGTTTTCCTTGTGTAGCTCCTGAAAAGTTTGCTCCTGCTGGCAATCCATTGATGTTTATTTGAAGTGAATCTCCATTTGGGTCGTCTGCTGTTGTGTTTATTGTAAGTTGTTGTCCGACTACAACTTCTTTTATATAACAATTTGTGGCAGCATCAAAAGTAGCATCTGTAACAAAAGTAGGAGGGTCATTTGGAGGATTTCTGACAAGTACATTTACTCTAATTGTATCCAAAAGAGGAACAGCACAACTATTGTCTAAGACAATAAAGTCCATAATATAAGGTTCATTTGGGTCATTTGGATTGAGTGGACACTCTGGAAAACATATATTTAGAGAAAGCTCATCGCCTCTTCCACTAATATTTCCACCATTTTGTAATAATATTCCACTTGCATCATCAAAGTTAATTGGTTCTACTTGTGCTGTAATTACTGTATTTGGGTCAGAATCTGTAACAAAAAGATTTCCACATCTGTCTTCACTTGGGTCAAGAATAATTGTAGTTCCTTCTCTATAACGAGTAGGTTCTGCGTCTGCTTTAAAGGCTACATTTGGCTTTGAGGCTGTCGGACAATCAAGTACTAAGAGCTGATAATCTCTTCTTACTTCGCCTATTTTCCGTCCATTTCGGTATTCATCTACTGCAATAGCAAATACATAAAGCCCTGTTTGTGAGGCTGTAAGTGATATAATTCCGTTTTGGTCTATTTGAAGAGGCACACTTCCGGGAACAATATTTCCTAAATTTATTCCTTGTACAAATTCAATAGTTGAGTATGGTCCGGGCAGGGGTTCTGGACGTGGGTCATCGGCACTACTATTTCCATTTAGAGGAACAGTAAGACGGTAACGAAGCTCATCACCATCTGGGTCTGCACCACTAAAATCGAAGAAAAAAGGTTGATTCACACACACATAATCACTAAGTGGTGGAAAGATTTGGGGTTCAGAGTTTATAAATGGTCTTCCTCTGCTATCCAATAAAGCAGGAAATTCTAAGTACATGGTAAGCCCTGCATCTTCTGGAGTAAGAATATTACTGATGATATTATTTCGACAACAACGCTCCCATACGATGTAATATCCTTCTTGTTCATCAAAATTAGAGCGATTCAATCTAATCTCTTGAGCATAATAAATACGACGCACCAAAAGCGTTCCGATGGCACAATCAGGGTCTGTATAAGGAACAGGTTGGTCAGAAACTAGAGGTATTTCTAAGCGCAGCATTTGTCTATTATCTCTCTTAGAAAAAACGCCAATAATTGCTGTCTGTCCGACTGCCCCTGGGTTACCATTTATGGCATCAAAATATTTTACCATTCCGATACGATAAATATCTCCTTCAACGTGGACAAATTCTAATTCTCCTCCTACAATATGCGTAGCAAAAGCCAAAAAATTTGTTGTAAAAAACAAAACAAATAAAAACGACAAAGAGATGAGTCGTTTTTTGGATAAGATAGTATAAATTAAATTTTTCAAAATTTTAAAATTCTAGTTGTAAGAATGTAATATTATCTTTGTTGGTGTCGCTACGCTAAAGCACCCACAAAGGCTGATTATAGGAATATCCCAAATGATATTAGGAAGAAATAAATTGATATTTTTTTACAAAATAATTCTTTTTTTTCTAAAAATACAATAAAAAAACCTTATAAGACTAGCCTATAAGGTTTTTAACAATTTGAAAAGGATTTTAGGTGGTGTTCGACAAAATATGATAGCTTATTTAATTATTGGTGTCGCTTCGCTAGAACACTAATAACAGCATTATACTTAAGACTTAAAAATGCTATAAAGAAGATAAATTCCTCCAACAATAACAGCAGCAGTAAAGACCATTGATAGAGTGCCTACCAAAAATCCAATAATAATTTTGATAGCTACAATAGCTACAACTACCAAAACGGCTACCTTAACGGCTTTCATGATATTCATATTTTTTTTAAAATTTGGGTGTAAAAAGATTAAACTAATATTAGTTTGAATTAAATTTCAAGATACAAAAAATGAATGATTTATAGAACTCATTTTAGTATGTACTTTGTTTATATTTATTGTACGTAAAAATCTACCAAAAAGATAGAATAATTTTTATTTTAAGGTTTATTATTTTCATTGAATCAATTTTTGAAGTAGTATATTTATTTTTTCTGTGCTTTTTTCTGTGCTTTTTTCTCTTTTTTTCGCAATTTTTTTTCTCTAAATTTTTTGATTCTTCTTACTGCCATTTCCACTTGTTTTTCCAAATGTAATTTTTCTCTTCTATTTTTTTGTATCTTTTTTTGTAATGCTCTAAGCTGGCTTTCAGGGTTTGGGTACATTATTCGCTGCACCATATCAGCCAACACTAAGGCTTCTCTTACTTTTGTAATTACGCCTTTAAAACGATAAGCTCTCGCTACTTGATTTACTCTTGCAATTCCTTGAATGGCTCTAAAAGTTCGCAAGAAGGACACTAAAGGCAACAAAATAATAAATAAATCAATCCAATTTGTCTTACAATAATCTAATTTTTCTCTTGTAACCGAAAACATTAATATAAATTCGAAGGTAAAGGCTACCCAAATAAAAGCCTGTACAGCTTCCAGATACAATTTAATATCAGGCACACGAGCAGCTACTTGTTCGCCTGCTGTTTTGTTCAAATCAATAAAAAGAATAGGAATAATCAGAAGAGCAATTCCAATCATAGGCATACTAAACTTTGTTTTGAGTTCTTCCAAAAGTATGTCATTGCATTTGCTCCATTTCCAAAACGGAATCCAAAGCCAATCGTTATCCGACAAACGTCTAGCTCCCATTCGCAGAGGCATAAGAGGAATTGCGATAGCTCTAAAAACCAGTTGATTTTTAGATACTTTTAATGCTTCTTTATTTTTCAAATAAATGACATAAATAAGTTCTGCAAGAGGAACTATCATCAAAATCCCATACCATATAGTTGCTTGCCACAACACAAAAGGTGTAACAAGTTCTCTTGCTTGAGGCGAAAAACTAAACATAATAATAAAGCCCATCAGCATCAACATAACAATACTGAACCAAAACATAATAGGCGCAAAACGATTTTCAAAACTCTGTAATTTACTAATGGCTGGGAGTTCTTGGCGCACCAAAAGAGGCTCATCTTTTTGCTTATAAATTGCCAAAACCTCATCAATCATTTTGCTATATTCGTCCACCCCCTCTTCAGTTTCTTCTTCGTTGATAGCTTCATCATCAAAAAAAACACGCAAACGCAGCAGTTCGGAAGGGTTATCAATCTGATTAATCCTTTCAATGAGTTCTTCTTTGGTTGGTAATTTATTTTTTTTAGTGGTATCTACTGACATTTATTTTATTATTTCCGTTTTGCTATTATTTTCTTTAAAAAGTAAAGGTACAAAAAAGGCTTTGCATCAAAAAAATGATACAAAACCTTTTCTAAAAAATAAAAATCGTAATTAAATTACTATTTTTTCTCTTCAATTTGCTTTAATAAAAGCTCCACAGATTTTTGTAGCTGCTCGTCTTCATTTTTTGCTTTTGCATTCGGAGAATTTTTGATGAGTACATCAGGAACAGCACCGTTATTTTCCATATTCATTCCTGAACCTTTCACATACCAACCTCTGAACGGCAAACGAACAAACGAACCATCAACCAAAGAAGCTCCACCAGTAGAAATAACTGCTCCAAAAGTAGGCTGCCCCACAAGCGTCCCCAAACCTAAGGTTTTGTAAGCATGTGAGAAAATTTCGGCATTTGAATAACTGTTTGCATTACACATCGCAATAGAAGGTTTTGTCCAAACAGGGAAAGGCAAACGCTCGCCATACGGATAATAATTAGCAAAATCCTTTTGGTTTTTGAGGTCTTTTGTTGCGCCTCTCGGAACTGTGTAAGCGTGTTGTTTTGTAGTCAAGATTGCCATCAAATAGTCGGTAGTCCAGCCACCACCATTAAAACGAACATCAATAACTAATCCTTCTTTTCCTGCTCCTTGTGCAGCCAATTCACGCTCAAAACGCTCAAAACTTCTCCAATTCATTCCCTGAATATGGATATATCCCAGCTTTCCATTCGAATATTTTTCAGTTAGTTTTTGGCGTTCTCTTACCCATTCTTCATACAGCTCCTTGCCCAAAGAACGAGTAGGACGAATGACTACTTCTCTAACTTGTCCTTTTGTATTTTTCACACCCAAAATAGTACGAATATCAGATTTATCAGCAAAGAGGTTATAGAAATTTTCTTCCATTTTTACAGCCTGTCCATCTACCGAAGTGATAATATCGCCTACATTTATTTTGCTAAATTCCTTATCTGCTGGACTATTTGGAATAATACGAACTACTTTTGCACCTTCTTTCGTCATAGTGATTTCAGTTCCTAAAAGCCCTGTTCGCTCTCTTTGCGTTTTGGCTCTGTCTCCATTGCGATAGCCCATGTGACTTGCATTTAGTTCTCCTAACATCAAATTCATTACAGCTTCAAAATCACGTTTGGAAGATGCTTTTTCAGCCCAATCACGATATTTTTTGCCCAATTCTTTCCAGTTTTCGCCGTGAAAACTTGGGTCATAAAAACGCTCATTTATCAAACTCCATACTTCATTAAAGATTCCTTCTTGTTCTTTTTTGTAATCAATTTGCATACGAGCAGAAAATGATAATCTTTCAGGTTTTGAGCTTGCAACAGGAACTTTGAAAAGAAAACCTCCACGAGTAACATAAAATAATTCTTTTCCATCAGGCGACATACTTACACCATAAGGTGTTGTTCCTCTCTGTGTAATTGGTTTTCTCTCATCGCCATTCCATTTTATAGAATACAAATCTTGATTGTCGGTAGAAGCCGACCAGCCACCACGATTTGTAACAAAATAAAACGTTTGTCCATCATCAGAAATAACCAAATCAGATTCGTTTCCATTCATTGATGTTACTTGTACGAGGCGTTCGTGGATTCTATCAAAATCAATAGTGATTGGTTTTACTTCTTCTTCTTTCTCCTCTTTTTTCTTTTTCTCTTCTTCTTTTGGTTCGTCGTCTTCGTCGTAGTTTACTTTTTCGTCCCAGTCGCTTTTTGTTTTTTGCCAGTCTTTTTTGTTTAGCCAAACAAACCAAACATCAGCGTCTCCGTTGTTACGTTCTGAAATAAAACCTAGTTTGCTTCCGTCTTTACTCCAAAAAGGCTCACTATCAATACGAGGGTGATAGCTAATATTTACAGGTTCTTTGCTTCCATCTGCTGCCGTAATATATACTTCGGCATTAAAATTCAAATCTTCTTGGCTGTATGCAATCCATTTGCTATCAGGCGACCATTGCAAACCACCAGCCGAATTCCAACCTTCCAAAATTGTTTTTTCATTCGTAATTTTTCCAGTTTTGCCATCAATATCAGCAATAATCAATTTATTAGAACGAGTAAAAGAAATTTTGTTTCCATCTGGCGAGATTGTCAAATTATCTTCGTGTGCTTCTGTTTCTGTAAGGCGAGTAATTTTGTATTTTAATGTTTCGAACAAACCATTTTTCTTTCCATCAGAAGAATTTACTTTAAAAATATCTTTTTGTCCTTCTCTATCAGAAATAAAAATAACAGTAGAATCATTCAGAAAATTAACTTCTTGCTCACGAAAGGCACTATTTGTAAGCCTTACAGTACGCTTGCCTTCTTTGTCATTTTGCATTAAAAATAATTCTCCACGAACTGCAAAGGTTACTAACTTTCCGTTCGGAGAAACAGAATATTCTTGCAAACGATTAGAATATGTTTTGCGTTCTATTGGGTCAAAACGATAATCATAGGTTACATTTACTTCTAAAGGAGTAATTTTTTTAGTATCGACATCAAGTTTGAAAACGCCTGTTCCTTGCTCCAAAACGATTGTTTTTCCATCTTCACTGACATCAAAATGACGAACACCATCATCTTTGAAAGTAGTGAGTTGCTGCGTTGTTCCGTTTATTGTTCCTTCATCTGTCAGATTTATTTTATACAAATTGTAGCTTTCATCGGCTTCGCTTATAAAAAATAAATTACGGCTATCCGACCAATTTGGGTGCATATCATTTCCTGCAAAGGTGGTCAGTTGTGTGTATTTTTTAGTTTTTGTATCATATAAAAATACATCACGATTTGCCGACCCACGATAATTTTTTCTTGTTGGTTTGTTGTACCCCTGAACATACGCCACAAAACGACCATCTGGCGACATCGAAGGCGTATAACCAAGCGCATCAAAATAACGCATTGGTGTTCCTCCGTTGGCAGAGATTTTCTGAATTTCTTGCGCCCATTCTGCTTGTGCAAAATCACGACGAGCTGTAAATAAAAGCGAGTTATCAGCAGTCCAGCCAGCTAAATTATCTCCCGAAGAACGATAAGTAAGACGTTTTGGTGTTGAGCCAACTGTTTCCATTACAAAAACATCATCGTTTCCATAACGGTCGCCTTGGAAAGCAATCATCTTTCCATCTGGGCTAAAATGAGGATTAAATTCGTAGGCTTCATGAATGGTTAGGCGAGTAGCTTTTCCACCCTCCACAGGCACAGACCAAATATCGCCTTGAAATGAAAAAGCAACCGTTTGTCCGTCTGGACTAATAGCAGGAGAGCGCAAAAAAGGCTTCTCGGCTTGCTGTGCCAAAGCACTTGAAGAAACAAAACCAGTACAAGCAATAGCTAAGGCGATGCTTATTTTTTTGGTTTTATTGAATAATTGTAAAAATGACATAAAGTTAGGTATGTGTTGTTGGTAAGGACACCAACAACGGCGAGGTTTAATTTTGATTCTTGCACAGACTAGGGAAGTCTATGATACAATTTATTATTATTTGTTTACAAAATACAATACAAAAAGTAAAGGCACAAATAATTATCTCAATACGTTGTTTTGTATCGAATTAGGTTACATTTTTTTAAAAAAAACTAGATTTATTGTGATTTTTTAAACTTCTAATTACTCATTTTTAAAAAAGTCTACTCCAAACCTCGCCATCATAAAACTCTATTTGTAGGATTCCTTTTTTATTCACTAAGATACGTTTTACGTCTTTTCTATTAGGCTGTGTTTTGTTTTCTAAGAGTTCAAAAACTTCTTTGTGTGGTATTCCATTAATTGTAAAATCTCCTATTTTATTTCTTTCATGTGTACATTTTGAGTTTTGGAGAAGTGGAATACAGCCTAATTTTTGACTATCTTGAGAAGAATTTCCTGCACGAAATAAATCGGCAGGAAGAAAAGAATAATACACTTTTACGTCATTTTCAGTAGCTATTATTTCATAATTTATTCCTCTCAAATATGTATTTGTAATGGTATCTTGCCCAAAAATAGAACGAGTTTCATAATTAGAATAACAATCATTTAGACCTAATCTAACAATTTCGGAAACCCTAAACTCTACTATATCTCTTTCTATGGAAGGAATAAAACGAATTGTTTCGGTAGGTAAAGCTGTCCATTCGTTGGCTAAATCTATCTGATTCGAATCACAAATTATTTCTTGGCAAGATGAAAGGGAAATAAAGAGTAAGATGTAAAGTATAAATTTCATGTTTGATTAGTTATTTATGTTGGTGGTGTCGTTACGCTAAAACATCAACAACAGCTAAAGTATATTTTAATCATGTGTTTTCTAATTTCCTAGTCTTTCTTTATATTCAAATTGTATCTAAATACTTTCTCCTATAAATATCAAATAAGGAATGATAAGTAATGCCCAAAGGTAGCTTTGTGCAAAAATTCCTCCATTCCCTAATCCCACTTCTCTCGCCCCAAACCTTACCTCATCGAAACCACCAATTTTCCAAATCCTTCTCCGTCTTTCATTGTATCAAAGGCTGAAATTATATCAGAAAAAGGAGTTACAGAGCCAATAATAGGTTTTATTTGGTGTTTTTCAACAAAGTTTACCATTTCTACAAATTCTTTATCACTTCCCATAGTTGAACCTTGAATACGAATTTGATTAAAAAACATTCTATATAAATCTATCTTTTGAGGCAGCCCCAAAGTTGCACCATAAAAAATGATACGCCCCGAACGCCCTAAAAGTTTAATTATTTCGGCAAAGGTTTCGCCTCCTGCACTATCAATGGCACAATCAAAACTTCCAGCCATTTCTTTAAGCTGTTTGTTCCAATCTTCATCTTTATAATTTACTATTCCTGCTGCTCCCATTTCTTCTAATTTTTCTAATTTTTCGTCATCTCCAGAGGTTACAAAAACTTTTGCGCCTGCTGCCATCGCAAACTGAAAAGCAAATTGAGCCACTCCACCACCAGCACCCGAAATCAAAACTTTATCTCCTTTTTTTATTCCTCCTTGTTTGAAAACTGCTCCATAAGCTGTCAGTCCTGCAAGTGGCAAGGCTGCAGCCTCTTCCAAAGAAAGTGATTTTGGTTTTTCTACCAATCTATCTTGATTGACACACACAAATTCGGCAAAAGTTCCGTCTGTTGGCATTCCTAAGATATGATAATCGGCAGATTGGTGTCTTTCGTCATCTCCCCAGTTGTTATTTGGATTGATAATTACTGTTTTGGATTCCCATTTTTTTGCGTTTTCTCCTGTTTTTACTACAATTCCACAGCCATCAGAACCTAGCGTAGAAGGACGAATACCGGGATAAAGTCCTTCACGAATCCATTGGTCCCTACGGTTGAGAGCTGCTGTTTGCATTTGGATAAGTACTTGATTTTGTTTTGGTTGAGGTGTTTTGATGTCTTGAAGTTGGATTCTATCAGAATGAGAGCTATCTTTTTCGAGGAGGCGTAAGGCGAGCATAAAATGAGGGTAAATGAGTAATAAGAAATATTATTTTTTGGTTGCGCTCACAATATAATAAGAAAAATGATTTCTTGCTAATCCTAAAAGCATTGTCATCAAAGGTGCAAAAACATTATTTTTTCGTTCTTGATGCAGCTTTGTAATTGATTTTAATTTGATTTGTTTGAGGAAAAATTTGAGCGTAATATAAGGAACATGAGCCACCGAAGGCGCAATTTTCCATGAAATATCTTCTACTTTAATGTTCTCAAAGCCTAGTTTTTTTAATGTTTCTGTAAAAGGATTTATTTGCGCCATTTCTGGCAAAGACCAACACTGACAGGTTTTTTGGTAGGCTTTTTCTACAATAAAAGGAAGTTTGTTTCCATGCTTCAAAAACCCATCTGCAATTACTATTTTGCCTCCACTTTTTAATAAACGGCTTGTTTCTTCCAACAATTCGAATTTGTCTTTTCCGTTTGCATGACAACTGCTTTCTATGGCATAAGCTGCATCAAAAGTTTTATCTAAAAAAGGAGTATTTGTATAATCTGTACAAACAAATTTGATATTTTCCTTTACAGATTTATCTTTGATTGTTCCCTCTTTTATTTCTTTTTCTAACAAATACTTTCCCAATTTTATTTGTTCTTCTAAAAGCGTAACGGCTGTTATTTGAGCATTTTGATATTTTTGAGCAAAAAATCTAGCACTCGAACCTACTCCACAACCCAAATCAATTACTTTTATTTTTTGATTCGATATTTTTACTTTTTCATCAATTTCTAAGCGTTCGAAAACTTCTTTTGTTAGTTGAATGAGCATTTTTTCTAAATCAAAAGGGTTCATTCCTTTCTTATAAAAACCAAAATGCATGTGATAATTTTCACTCCAAAAGCTATAATCTTCGGTCGCTTCTTGATAATAAGAAATAATATTTTGATACTTTTTTTTATCGGAACTAAAAAAGGTTTTAGTTTCGTTTTGCTGAAAAGATAAAGAATTGAGAGGGGTAGCGAGTGTAGTCTTCATAAGTTTCATTTTAAATTGAAAGTTTTGAAACTATTAACGTATTTTTGTGCCTTTTGAGTTACATTTTCTTAAAGCATTTTTTAAAAAAATTGATTTTTTATTCATAAACCCTTTATTATCAAAGGATTAAATTACAAAAATTATGACTTATATTATGGTAGATATAGAAGCTGATGGCGCAATTCCTTCAGATTTTTCTATGATTTCTTTGGGTGCGATTGTGGTTGATGAGCCATTGGACAAAACATTTTATCGATGTTTGCGACCTATTTCGGAAAATTACAATCCACAAGCATTAGCTGTTTCGGGTTTTAGTAGAGAAGAAACGATGAATTTTGCGCCTGCTAAAATAGTGATGCAAGAGTTTTCGGAATGGATAGGCAAGGTTTGTAAAAGCCGTCCGATTTTTATTAGTGATAATAACGGCTTTGATTGGATGTTTGTGTGTTGGTATTTCCATCACTTTTTGGGAGAAAATCCTTTTGGTTTTAGTTCTCAAAATTTGGGTAGTCTTTACAAAGGCATCGTAAAAGATACTTTCAAAAATTTCAAACATTTGCGCCAAACCAAACATACACACAATGCGCTTGATGATGCAAAAGGAAATGCAGAGGCTTTATTGACTATCAAAAAAGAATATGGATTGAAGATTAAACTTTAAACTATTTTGTGGAAATATTCGACAAAGTATGGTTTTGAGAGGTAGTTATTTTATTAAGGAAATGGAGTACTTGGCTTAAAATATGTTAGAATTTCATAAAAAATTATTTTTTTTTATTTAAAAATATACGATTTCAAATAAATTTCTTATAAATTTAAGTATCGTAAAAAAATTATATTCTGTTTCCTCATTTTACATAAAAGAATATCTACTATACTCTATTTTTTTGATTTGAGATTCAAGTTACAGCACAACGTAATATTACTATTATTTATACAGATAATATAATTCGTGTCGCATTGCTCTGTAACTAAAAACTACTTAAAAAAAAGTAGGGTACGGTAAAAAATATCCTATCACTCCTAAACTTATTACTATTTTGAAACAAACTTTATTTATCCTATTCTGTACCAGTATTTTTCTGACTTTTTGGAGTTGCGCACCTGTTGTTCCTATTGCTGCTGCTCAAACAATAAATATTGACCCAGATAAGCCAAATATAGAACTACTATCTAACGAGCAAATCAAAGAATGGAACGCAAAACCTATAAAAGAATGGAATGATTTTTTTGGTTCAGAAGCCGAAACATGGAATCCATTTCAGATGAAATTTTATGAAGATATATCGGTAGAAGCTCTTTCAGAAGATGAAAAAACTAAATTGATGAACTATCAAGACGCTGATTGGGAAAAACGATTTGGAGGAACAATGGAAACTTGGAAAATCCATCACCTTCTTTTCTATTCTGCCATCTTAAATCTGTCTGTAAACTAAGAGCATGCTTAAAAATTTGGTGGTCTTCGACAAAGTATAATAGTTTATGTAGTTGTTGGTGTTGCTTCACTAAAACGCCAACAACGGCATTGACATTAATTTAACTCTACTATATTTTTAAGCTAATTTATTGAAATTTATTCTAGTACTACTTTTTTGTTTACTACTTTATCCGACATAATTATTTGAACATAATACACTCCTTTTGTAAGTGTTCGGACATCAAAAATAAAACGTTTTGTTGTGATTTGTTCTTTTTGATGTGTAATTATTTCTTGCCCTAAATTATTATAAATTCGAATCATTACCTCATCACTTGTTTGCAATTCTATGTATGCGTTGAGATAATCTTGAGCAGGGTTTGGATAAATCAAGATTTGGTAATTAGTATCATTATCTTCTCCAGTAATTACAGGTTTGTCAATTACGACCAACTGTTTGGACAATGAATCTATACAACCCAATGAATCTCTTGTAATCAAAGTAATTTGATATTCTCCCTGTTCTTCATAAATTGTTTGTGCCATTTGTGAAGTAGCCATTTTTCCATTTCCAAAAGTCCAATACCACGACACTGCATCATTACTTTTATCTTCTAAAAATAGAGTATCTTGTTTGAAAATATTTAATGTGTCTGTTACACTCATTTCAAAATCAGATGAAGGACGGCTAAAACCGATATGGATTTTTACGGCAATACTTTCTAAAGCAGAATCCAGATTTGTAACCCAAATATCCTTAGGCTCACTTATAAAACCTACATTATAGACCCTTCCTGTATGAATGGGCTGGTCAGTAGTGGCTGAGTTATAAAAATTATATAGCGTTCCTCCTTGTGGCACAATGGTAGTAGAGTCATATCTACAAATGGCTAAATTACTTACAATCGGTTTTGGTGAACGCCTAAATACTAATAGGTTTTTCGTAGCCATTCCTTGACAGCCTTCTGCTGTTGTGATAGTTAAGCTAATTGTATAATTTCCCTGTGTGTTGTAGGTGTGTGTAGGTGTGCGTTGTGTAGATGTTGTACCATCGCCAAAGTCCCAAAGCCACGAAATAGCACCAGAAGTATTATCTATAAACCTTACTGTTGTTAATTGGTCTAAGAAAAGTTCTCTAGGAAAATCAAAACTAGGTACAACTTGTATTATCTCAAGGCGTGTGCTTACAGGGTCGCTTTCAATCAATGAATCAGCTCCTCTAACATATAAAATAGATGGAATAATTTGGTTTGAATTGAATGAAATTTGACTTCCTTGTGAAATAGGTAAAGAATCTAAATTAGAATAAAAATTAAATATCGTTCCTCCATTAGGGCGAATAACAACACTTTCTCCTTTACAAATTTTGATAGGTGAAGTAATGGAAGGACGTGGGGATATTTTGCCTACATAAAACCATTTTTCTATTGTCTTCGAACACCCAAATTGATTGGTTGTAGTCATTTTTACTTTATAGCGTCCTTGTGCTGCATAAGTATGTCTTTGCGAAGTTCCTGTTTGAAGAGGCGAACCATCGCCAAAATCCCAGCTTGTAGTTTGATTAAAAAAATCTCCTGATGAAGTATTTTGGAACAATACATTATCATAAAGCAAGGTATCATATCTAGGGCTTGCTACAAAATTAGCATCTAACCTAACCCACTGAATTTTGACGAGTATCCTTTCACTTTCTAGTGCAGAATCTATATTAGTAATGTAGAGGCTATCAACAGATTTGGGAGGAACAAGATAACTATTTCCTATTGCTAAGAGTCTATTTTGAGTAGTATAAAATTTAAAATTTGTTCCGTTTGATAATGGTCTTATTTCAATAGGAACATTATCACAAGATTGCCTAGAAGCTCTTGAAACAATAGGTTTAGGAGATTTTCGGACTACTTGAATTACTTTTGCCCTTGTACTTGTACAGCCTGCAATATCTGTAATTGTCAGACTTGCTATATAAGAACCTTGTCTATCATAGCTTATAGTTGGGTTTTGTAATGTTGATGTTTGTCCATTTCCAAAATTCCATAACCAAGAAATTGCATTCTGACTAGCATCTTGAAAGCTAATACTATTAAATTGGTCTAGGTTAAGTTGAGAAGGCGAGTTAAAATTAGCGATTGCAGTACGTGCGCTAAAACGGAGTAATGTATAATCACCTTCCAAAGTAGAATCTGTATTTGTTACATAAAACTGTCTTCCCAAATCGGCAGGTGTAAGTGTAAAAGAAGTCCCTGATTGAATGGGAGTTTGTGTATTTGCAATATCATACAATCTAAAATTTGTACCTCCTTGTGGTGTGATTGTATAAGAAGTATTTTGGCAAAGTGTATTATTAACTGTTGGTGTTGGGGAAATAGAAGAGGTAGGGTCAGTTGCTAATACAGCAGCATCATGAGCATCTCTCAATGCAGCCAATGTAGGTGCAAGCATTACCACAAAAGTAATTTTTCGTGTTTCATTAATGCCAAAATTATGCAAGACTGTTCCTACGGTATGAGCTACATCACCTCCACCATTACTAAATCCAGCACGTTTGCGAGCAATTCCTGTCGAAACACTTTGATATTTTTCAGCAGAAGTAAACCCATCATTTAGATTAATATTATCTCCTCCTACATTTTCCAAATCTAATGCAAAATATGTTTTGTTAGGACTAATTGCTTTTATTCCTGCATATCCACTTGTTCCAGTTCCAAATACATATCCAAACTGTCGTGTATTGTCCCAGTCTGCAAAATTTCTTGTATAATCCCCCAAATTCCAATCATAATATAATCCCACATTCATTGAATCCATTGTAGAACCACTTATATTTGTAAACTCATATTCCAAAATAATATATTGATGATGAGGAGTATTTGTACGTCCTTTTACGGTATGTTTTACATGTACTCCAACAGGAGGAATGATAGCTCCAAGTGTATCAGCAAATTTTGATATTGCTTTTGTAAAGAAAGGTGTTTTTTCTGTAATTCTAGGAATATCAATCATCTTAAAATCATCATCTTTAGTGATGTTATTCATATTTGTAAGTATATTATCCGAAACACTTGTATCTGCTTTGGCTACAATTAATCCTCCTTCTTTCAAACTTTGTCCATTATTTGACTTAATTCCATTTCCCAAACGATTGTAAATATCATAATATCCAGCTCGCCCACTTCCTGTTAATGTAAAATTGATTGTATTAAATGGAATTGCCAAATAAGGTGCATTAATAGGAATAGTAAAATATTGATAATCATCATAATTTGTATCAGAAAACCCTAAACGAAATTTTGTATCTAAATCTAAGGGAGCATCTTGATTTACAATAAAACGAAAAGGAATATTAGCATTATTTTTTTGCTGCATTGTTGTCATTGTGCCTATATCAAATACACTATCTAAAATTCTTATATGAGGCGATGATGTGGAAATAATGATTTTTCCATTCTGTGTAATTGGCTTTAAATAATTTATAAAATCGGCTTCTAGGGTAATTGTATCTCCTGAAAAGGCAGCTTGTCCATTTCTTCCAAAATAAGAAAAGTTATCCATTCTGATTGATTTGGCACTAGCTTCTTCACTCAAAGCTCTAAAAGCATTTACTCTTCCTGTTCCTAATCTTTCTATAAAATTTGCGTTTATAGGTTGGTTATATTTATTGTCTGTTGTAACTCTCACTAATTCTCCTGTTTGAATTGCTGAGAGATTTGGAAATGCAGAGCGTACTAAAGCAGCAATACCAGCTACAAAAGGCGAAGAATATGAAGTTCCCCATGCATAACTTTGAGAACCATTTGAGGCTGTGGTCAATACTCTAGCCCCTGGTGCCATTACATCAACATAGGTACTAAATGTTGAACTTGAATACTTATTATCTCCTCCATCAGAATTAGCCACAGAAAGTACATGTTTATAGGAGGCTGGATAAAAATCTAGCTCTTGTGCTGTATTTCCTGCTGCAGCAACTATCAACACATCTTTCACAAGAGTTACATAATTTATTATATCTTGTTCCCACTGAAAATTCAAATTAGGACGACCAATAGAAACATTAATTATTTTACAGCCTCTTTCTGCAGCATATAAAATGCCATCGTACATGTTTATGATTCGATAGCTAGGAGAAAGAACACTTACAGGTAAAATACGACAGTTGAAAGATGTTCCAGCAAGATTTATATTATCATCAGTAGTGACAGAAGCCATTCCAGACACACCTGTTCCATGACCTTGATAATCTCCTACATTGGCATTCAGACCTCCAAAATTATACCCCAAACTATCATCTACAAACCCATTATTATCATCATCAATGCCTATTTGCCCATATTTTTCGGCATAATTAATCTGAATTTGATTTTTTAACTGTACATGGTTATAATTTATTCCTGTATCAACAATTCCAATTACTGTACTTGTATCTCCTTTATTTAGTCCCCATGCTGCATATAATCGCCCAGCACTGAGTTGCCACTGTGCTGATATAGAAGGGTCATTGGGAGTATAAGGAGGAGCTAAAATATAATTAGGATAAATGGGTTCGGCGTATTCAACAAAACCTTGATTTTGATAATAACGAATTGCTTCTTTGAGAGTTGTAGAATTTGAGATTTCTATTTCATACCAATCATGAAGACGAATAGCATCAGTTGTTATTTTTTTAATAGATAAGGTATTATTACTAGAAGAAGCAATATCAAATTTTCTTTTTATCTTTTTTGCTTTAAAAAGTGTCTTTGATTTTTCTAATTGATGTATAGTATTTGGTTTAATTTTTACCATTAATTTATTTTCCAAAGGTTTTATATCTTCAAAATTATCAGGAAGATACTGTCCAATACTACTTAATGGCAATAGAAAAAATACTCCAAAAGTAATCATTGTAACTAATGAAAAAATATTTTTATCAATCTTTGGTAAATTTATATACATATAGAAAGCAATTAATTTTAAATTTAAAAAAAACTTATTTTCGTGTAAATTATAATACAAAATTAGATATTAGTATAAGACTACCAACTAATTATTAACGCATAAATAAAATTTTAGTTACAAATTAAAAAATGAATTAGGTTTTTTGGAGACTATAAGTCATTAATAATAAACAAAAAAAAGACCAACTATCAAAATAGATAATTGGTCTTTTTAATAAGAATAAAATCTATTTATGTGATTTTACTCTAAGAATATATTGTTGATTTAAAATGTTATTATCTAACAATTTTAAATTCTACACGACGGTTGATAGCCATGTTTGCTTGGTCAGCTCTTCCATTTACTTCATTTGGAACAGTAGGTTGTGCTTCACCATATCCTTCAGACTCTAAACGAGCAGCAGGTATTCCTTTAGAAACTAAATAATCCAATGCAGATTTTGCACGGTTTTGAGAAAGACGTTGATTGTAAGAATCACCACCACGGTAATCAGTGTGTGCTTCAATACGGATTTTCATTTTAGGATAATCTGTCAAGAATTGATATACTTTATCCAATTCTGTAGTTGCTTCTCCATTCAAATCCCAACGAGCTGTTGTAAAGTTGATATTATCAAACTTGATTTTAGTAGCATCAAGCATATAAAGAATTTTGTTTACTTTATCACCAAACTGCGCTTGAGTAAGGTCTAAAGTATCTACTTCTTCCATGTAGTTTCCTGTTGCTTCAGCAGTAAGAGTATAAACTTGACCTGGCTCAAGACGAGCTTCGTATTTGCCAGTTCCTGTTTTCTCTACATCGCCAATGCTAGTATCATCGGCAGCTTTAACAGTAAGTTTTGCATCTACAGGCTGCTCATCGATAGCATCAAGAAGAGTAACAGTAACTTCAACACCTTTAGGTACTAAACGTACTCTTTGATAAAGATTAGTGATTTCTTCAGCATTTGTAAAGTCCCACATAAATGTATATGGTAAATAATCTTCGTGTTCGATACTTACTTTATACTTGTTTCCTTCTGTAATTACAGTAGAGAATTTGCCAGTTTCTTCGTCGTTATAACGGTCATATCCTAAAGAAGGACGAGTCTGATTTTCAAATTTTATGATAGTATAAACAGGGTCTCCTGTTACAGAATCTTCTACATTACCACGAGCAGTCATTACTTTACGAGGAGCAAAACCTGGAGGTACTAATGTCCAGAAAATTTCATGAGAAGCATTCATATCAGCATCAAAATACATCACTGTATGCGCTCCGTCATCTGGTGCCATACTTACATACCCTTCGGCAGAAAGATGATTAGCAAAATCAGCAGCCATTGGCTCACCCCAAGACTCTCCGTCCATACGTGTCATGAACAAGTCAAAATCTTTAGCATCAGCACGGATACCTTTTGTATGTCCTTGCATTTTAGCACCTTCTTTCATAGATGTATAAAACATTGTTTCACCATCAGCCATGATACGAAATGCTTTGCTACAATCTTCATTCATCATGCCTTCTACTTCTTCACCAGCAGACCAAGCATTATCAGCAGAACGCTTAGAAACCATTGCAGTATAACACCACACTTTTGATTTCTTAGATTTTTTAGCTTCAGTTTCATCAGTACCAGCTTCATCAGTATTATTTTCTGCACCTTCAGCACGTTGCATATAATAAAGACGGTTTCCATCTGCCGAAACAGTTGGGAATCCTTGGTAATCAGATGTATTTACATCGCCCAAATTAGTAGGCTCGCCAAATTCGCTGTCCATGCTTGTACGAGTTGATACATACAAATCCATTCCACCTTTAGAATCTTCCATATTAGAAGAGAAGAAAAGACTCATTCCATCATAGCTCAAAAATGGACCAGCAATTACAGTACTATCACCAGCTTTAGAGTTGATTGACTCTAACGGTGTTGGTTTTGTCCATTTTCCATTGTCATCACGAGTAGTCATATATAGACCATATCCTTTCCAGCTTTTTCCACGGTTAGATTGGAAAATAAGTGTTTTGCCATCACGGCTAATAGCAGGTGAAACCTCATCAGTAAGAAGTTGGTTTACTGCAGGTGGCAAACGAAAACGTTGTGGGTCATGCCATTGTTCATAGATGCTAGTTGCACCATCTTTTGCTTTGTCGTTGCTTTCGGCTGTCGTATTAGCATCTTGTGCTTTAGCGAATGTACCAGCCAAAAGGAACATGAGCAATAAGCTCAAGTTACGGATTCCTTTTTTCATAATCAGGGTATTAGATTGAGATTAGCGATTAGGTTAAGTTGTTACAAAGAAAATAAATACTATAAAAGACAGCAACTTTAAGTTGAAATAATTCGACATAAATCCAAATAAAGTAGATATTTTTTAATAATTTTTAGAAAACTCTATTCAATGTATTAAAAAATAGACTAAAAATGAATTAAAATGAAAATTAAAAATCGCTAGAATTTAATTCAAACTTTGGTTTTTCTCATTTTTATCTACCTATTTATTAGCCAGCTTGATTTCTACTTTTCTTTTGGTCTATATTCAAAATCTATTGCACTCTGTAAAAATATAACGCAAAAATACATAAAAATAAATACAGAAACGCTTTTTAATTAGATACTTATCAAATAATTAAGTCAAAATCAAGATAACATGAAATTTTTATTGCATTTTTAATAGTATATAAACATCTTAGTAATTTATTTAAAATAAATAAAATAATAGTTTTTTCAAGAAAAAAACACCTAAAAAAATACTTTTAATGCTATTTTTTAGATTGTTTTTAATTATTTATTTAATCCAATTTATTCAAATAAATCAGAGATAAAATAATTTATTTTTTTTTCTATAAAAACACAAAGACAGTTGTTTACAAATTTAAGTGAAAAAAACAGAATCTAATAAAAATTAGCGTCTTTTTTGAGTTAAAAATGATATTATTTTAAAAAAAATTATTTTAGTAAAAAATAAGCAAAATAAAATGAGCGTTTTGACTTAAAAGTTATTCTCTTTTTTCCATTTGCCTTTGAGTTGCTTTTATAAACCTTGGGTTGTCTTGTAAATCATCAAAAACTATACAATTTGTTATTCCAAAACTCTCAAAAAGTGCTTTTGTTTCATTTGCCAAATATTGATTTATTTCAGCATAAAGCAAACCATTTTTAGTTTTCATTTTAGTAATAAAAAAATTAGCCAAAGCCTTATAAAAAATAAGAGGGTTGTTTTCTGCCACAAAAAGTGCTAGATGAGGCTCATAATCAAGCACATTTTTGTTCATATCAACTTTTTCAGTTTCTCTAATATAAGGAGGATTACTAATTAAATAATTTATATTTTTTAATTGAGAATAATTAGAATACAATTTTTCATTCAAAAAATCCATTTCTATAAATTCTATATTGCTTATATCATTTTTTTTAGCGTTTTTTTTAGCAACTTCTAAGGCTTTGGCTGAAATATCAATAGCAACAAAATGACAATAAGGCAAATGTTTGGCAAGAGCAATACTGATGCACCCACTTCCTGTCCCAACCTCTAAGAAAATTTGATTTTCTTTATGAATAAATTGTTTTTTTTTTATATCAAAATCTTTCAAAACTTGATGAACGAGTTCTTCTGTTTCAGGTCTTGGAATCAAAACAGCCGAATTAACCTCAAACTCTAATCCATAAAAATAAGTCTTTTGAGTGATGTATTGTAAAGGCTCATTATTTTTTAATCGTTTTATTCCCTTATTTAACATATCAATTTCGTTTTTATTTAATTGATAAGTAGAAAAATCAATCCGATTTATTTGTAAAGAATCCTCTATCAAAAAACGCACTATTGCTTGGCTTTCTCGCTCATCTATTTTATCAGAAAGCAACAAAGAAGTATTAATTTTTATATATTCTGAGATAAGCATTTATGAAATTGTCTTAATTGAAAAACATTAAGAATGAAACATTTTGATTGCTTGTTCGATATATTTGAATGTAGTCAAAACCTCAGGTTTTCCATCTACAACAGCTACTGTATGTTCAAAATGTGCAGAAGGTTTGCCATCTCTCGTCATTATTGTCCAGCCATCAGAAGATTGTACTACTGCTTTCGAACCCAAATTAATCATAGGTTCGATAGCTACTACTAACCCATTTCTTATTTTATCTCCTTTTTTGGCTTTTCCAAAATTTGGTACTTCTGGAGCTTCATGCAGACTTCTTCCCAAACCATGCCCTACCAATTCTCTCACAACTGAATATCCTTTTGTTTCTGTGTGTTTCTGAATAGCATGACTAATATCTCCTATTCTGTTTCCAAAAACTAATTGCTCAATTCCTAAATAGAGAGCCTCTTTTGTTGCTTTCAATAAATTTTTAATTTCTGGGCTTACTTCTCCAATTTCATACGTATAAGCACTATCTGCATGAAAACCATCAAGCAAAACACCACAATCGATAGAAACAATATCTCCATTTTTCAGAGGACGATTATTTGGTAGTCCATGCACAACTTGGTCATTGACAGATGTAAGCAACGAACTAGGACAACCATAAAGCCCTAAAAAACTAGGAACAGCTCCGTTATCTTTTATAAATTCGAAAGCTATTTTGTCAAGTTCAAGTGTAGTAATCCCTGGCATTACACGTTTGGCAACTTCTGCATGTGTACGCCCTAATAAATCTGCACTTTTGCGCATTTTTTCTAAATCTTGAGCTGTTTTATATATTGGTTTTCCCATTCTACTAGCTTCTCTTTTTATCCAAACCCTTAGGGTTTTGAAAACCCTAAGGGTTTAAATTAAAAATTTTATTAAACAAACAAAGCACCAAGACGATTCTTGATGCTTTGTAATATGATTTTAAAATCTAAACAAATCGTACTTTAATAACTAAAATAATAAAGTGTTTTATTTTGATTTATATATAATTCATTTGTTGTGCTTGACGACCTTTAACGCTTCCTGCATTCATTAGTCCATCATATTCTTTATTTACTAGATAACTTTCAATTTGTTGTAATGTATCCAAAACAACACCTACCATAATGAGTAGGGAAGTTCCACCATAAAATTGTGCAAATTGAGTACCCACACCAGCAGCAGCAGCAATAGCAGGAAGTATAGCTATAAATGCAATAAAAATCGCACCTGGAAGAGTAATTCTATCTAATATTTTACCTAAGTAATTTTTGGTTTCTTCTCCTGGAGTAACTCCTGGAACAAATCCACCACTATCTTTTAGATTATCAGATATTTGCTGAACATTGATAGTAATTGCAGTATAAAAGAATGTAAATGCAATAATCAGAACTCCAAAAAGGATATTATATTCTAATGAAGTAAAATCAGAAAAAGCACTTGCTATATAATCAGCATTTGGGCTGTCTTCTCCTTGAAAAGCACCAGCTAATAAAGGAGGTAAGAACATAAGTGCTTGAGCAAAGATAATCGGCATTACACCTGCTGCATTTACTTTAAGAGGCAATGCAGAGCGTTTTTTCTGTGTAAGCATTTGTTTTTGAGAACGTCCAGCTACTTGTTTTACATATTGAAGAGGTACATAACGTACAGCTTGTACGATAAGAACTACTCCCATTACTACTAAATAAAGAGCTAGTATTTCCAAAACAAAGATAAAAATTCCACTAATTCCTTTTGATGTAGCCTCCGAAACGATTGCCATCGGAAAACGTGAAATAATACCTATCATAATTAGAAGTGAAATACCATTACCAATTCCTTTATCTGTGATTTTTTCTCCCAACCACATACAGAATACTGTACCTGAGGTAAGAATAACAATAGATGAGATAAGGAAGAATGTTTGGTCAATTATAATTGCTTCTGTTGGAACAGTTCCTTTAAGATAAGCAAAGCCTTGCCCGATGGTAATAAGTATAGTCAGTGCACGAGTGATTTGAGTGAGTTTTTTACGACCCGACTCTCCTTCTTTCTGCATTTTTTGGAATGTCGGAACAGCCACAGTAAGAAGTTGAATGATAATTGATGCAGAGATATAAGGCATGATACCTAATGCAAAAACAGAGGCACGCTCAAAAGCTCCTCCTGAAATAGTATCTATAAATCCTAGAATACCATTTTTTCCTGTATCAAGTTTGCTTGGGTCAATCCCTGGCAAAACGATAAAAGAACCTAAACGAAAAACCATCAATAATCCTAGCGTAAGGAAGATACGGTCTTTGAGTTCTTTTACAGAAAAGATATTTTTTATAGTTTCAAAAAACTTCTTCATAATTCTTTTTCTAGTTTACTAAATTCTATCTATATAATAGAAGCAATACTAGGGATAGTAAATAGTAATTTAGTATAAATTGTATTTTAATGAAGATAAGCCAATCACGAGCTACACTTGTAGGACATAATCGGCTTTTCTATCTTATATGTTAGAGAGTAGTAATTTTACCACCTGCTTTTTCAATGCTTTCTTTTGCAGAAGCTGAAAATTTGTGAGCAGTAACTTCAATAGCCATAGTCAGTTCTCCACGGTTTAATACTTTGATTAAATCGCTTTTTCCTGCTAAACCATTTGCAGCTAATAATTCTACTGTAATAACGTTAGTATTTTTCTTTGTAGCAAGTTCTTGGAGAGTGTCCAAATTGATTGGCTTATACGCTACACGACCTGGGTTTTTGAATCCAAATTTAGGTACACGACGCTGAAGTGGCATTTGTCCACCTTCAAAACCTAATTTTTGGCTATAACCAGAGCGAGATTGCGCTCCATTGTGTCCACGTGTTGCAGTGCCACCACGCCCAGAACCTTGTCCACGACCTACTCTTTTTCTAGACTTTACAGCCCCTTTTGCAGGTCTTAATTGGTGAAGTTTCATCTGTTAGATTAGTTTTATTTATTCAAAACTCGCTGTTTACTAATCTATATAAGTATATAGGCTAAACGCTTTGAATAAAAATATAATGAATTAAAAGACAAATTCCTTATGTGCAGACAAGATAAATTAATCATTGTCCAATAAGGAGTTTGTTAAGTGAGATGCAAAGATATGAAAAAAAATCATTTTTCAATCATTTTCCAAATTTAAAATTATGAATTATATAGCAATAATATTAAGTTATTGATTGTAATCTATAATTTGTAGTGGTTTATGCTTCTTCTACTTTTACTAAATGTGATACAGCCTTTACCATACCGACGATATTAGGAGTATCTTCCTGTTCTACGGTTTGGTGCATTTTGCGAAGCCCTAAAGCATGCAAAGTTAGGCGTTGTTTTTTTGGGCGTTTGATTGAGCTACGCACCTGAGTAATACGAATTTTCGCCATTTTACTAAATAGTTTTTGGTAATTAAATAAGGAGAGTTCACAAAACTTAATTGTCTGATATTTAAAATAAATTACGAATTACAAATTAAAAATTACAAACGAATCTATGACTTATTCATAATCTTAAAAGATACTTTCTTAATTGCTTAAAATCCTTAACAATTAGCTTATACTTTCATTACGAATAAAGAATAAAATAAATATAAATTTGCTGCAAAGCAAAATGTATTCATATTTTTTAATTCGTAATTCGTAATTATT
This sequence comes from uncultured Cytophagales bacterium, assembly GCA_937136415.1. Classification (GTDB taxonomy): domain Bacteria; phylum Bacteroidota; class Bacteroidia; order Cytophagales; family Bernardetiaceae; genus Bernardetia. Next base: position 28,216 of record CAKZOK010000150.1, read on the forward strand.
CCTTATTTACTTACCCATTAAAAACTTTGGTAAGATTAACACCACGCTGTTCAGCAACTGATTTTGCATCACGCATACGCAATAATGCATCAAAAGTAGCACGAACTACGTTTCCGGGGTTATTTGAGCCTTGAGATTTAGCAAGTACATTTTCGATACCGATTGCTTCCAATACGGCTCTTGCTCCACCACCAGCAATTACTCCTGTACCTGGTGTTGCAGGCTTGAGCATTACTTTAGCTGCACCAAATTTCCCAATAATTGGGTGTGGTATAGTTTGTCTGATGATAGGTACTTTAACTAAGTTTTTCTTAGCATCTTCTATACCTTTTTGAATAGCATCTGTTACTTCGTTGGCTTTGCCAAGTCCATAACCTGCTACACCGTTGCCATCGCCAACTACAACTAATGCTGCAAAGCTGAAACGACGACCACCTTTTACTACTTTCGCTACACGGTTAATAGTAACTACTTTTTCTTTTAGTTCTATTTCACTCGCTTTCACGGTATTTACGTTTGCTGCCATAATTTATTAGGTTGCAAAGGGTTTAGAATTGAAGTCCACCTTCTCGTGCGCCTTCTGCTACTGCTTTGATATTTCCGTGATATAAGAAACCATTTCTATCAAAAATTACTTTATCAATGCCTTTTTCTTTGGCACGTTCGGCAAGCTTTGTACCTACTTGCTTTGATAATTCTTGATTGATATGTTTCTCAGCGTCAATATCTTTGAGAGAAGCACTCACAAGGGTATGCCCATTTACATCGTCGATGAGCTGGGTATAAATATATTTATTACTGCGAAATACAGAAAGACGTGGTCTTTCGGCTGTTCCGACTAATTTTTTACGAATACTGCGTCTAATACGTGTTCGACGCTGACTCTTACGTGCTGTAGTTGCCATGATACTAGTTTATTATAAAATTTCTCAAAATAAGGAACACGAAGTTATCGTATCAAAATTAAATTCTTAGTCAAAATAATTGTCAGACACTTCTGCAAAAGTGTCAGACAACATTCATATAGATAAGCAAATAATTTTTCAATGATTATTTACCTGCGCTCTTACCAGCCTTACGACGAATCTGCTCGCCTACAAAGCGTACACCCTTACCTTTATACGGCTCAATCTTACGAAGTGAACGTATTTTGGCAGTAATGTGTCCGAGTAATTCTTTGTCGTTAGATTCTAAGGTAACTTTTGGATTCTGACCTTTCAGCATTTCAGTACTTACACTTACTTCTTTTGGCACTTGCAAAAAGATTGCGTGTGAGTAACCTAAGTTCAGCTCAAGGAGTTGTCCTTTTGCCTCTGCTTTATATCCTACACCTACAAGCTCTAAATGAGATTTGTAGCCTTCAGATACGCCTTGAACCATATTTTGTACCAACGCACGGTACAATCCATGCATAGCACGAGTCTGTTTTTCTTCGTTTGTGCGTTCGAAAACCAACTGTCCATCTTCCACTTTGGCAGTGATTCTAGAGTCAATCGTGCGAGTAAGCTCGCCTCTTGTACCCTTGACTTTGATGGTGTTGTCCGAAACGTCTATAGTTACTCCACTAGGGATAGCAACTGGGTTTTTACCAATTCGTGACATTTTCTATCAGATTTATTAGATAATTTAATTACTAATCTATAACTGTACAACAAATTTTATTTTAGCGATTAACATAAATATTTTTTGTTATGTACGTAGGTATCAATCAAATAATTAAAAATCTAAATGAATTATACGAATTATATGAAATGAGTGCAATATTAATATACGTAACAAAGTACTTCTCCACCTACGCTATTTGTACGAGCTTCTTTGTCAGTCATAACGCCGTGCGAAGTAGAAATTACAGCAATACCCAATCCATTGAGTACACGAGGTAATTCACTTGCTTTGCGATACTGACGCAGACCTGGCTTGCTTACACGCTCTAAGTGTGTAATCGCAGGAATACGAGTAGCAGGGTGATACTTTAATGCTATTTTGATAGACGCACCAACAGGAGCATCAACAAATTTATAGCCTTGTATATAGCCTTTATCATATAAAATTTTAGTCATTTCCTTCTTCAATTTTGAAGCTGGAACTTCCACAATTCTATGATTAGCTTTGATTGCGTTTCTGAGTCTAGTCAGATAGTCTGCAATAGGATCCGTTGTCATTCCCTCAAGGTTTGTATTCAGGAAATATGAAAAAAGAACTTAATTTTTTATTCTGTATTTATTCCCTAAATGTTGTAAAGGTTCTAAAGAATTCGAAATTATTCTAGTCCTTGTAAAAAGTATTACCAGCTTGATTTAGTTACGCCTGGTATTTTTCCATCGTTTGCCATTTCTCTAAAAACGACACGACAGATACCAAAACGGCGCATGTAGCCACGAGGGCGACCCGTCAAACGGCAACGATTATGCAAGCGAACAGGAGAAGAATCTTTTGGAAGTTTATCAAGGGCAATTTGCGCCTCAACATCTCCGTCCTTTGCAAGTTTTTTGAGTTCTGCACGCTTAGTAGCATATTTATCCACCATTTTTTGGCGTTTACGCTCACGTGCAATCATCGATGATTTAGCCATAATGTATGATTGACTTAAATTTGGATTGAACTTTATTAGATTTGAACTTCAATTTAGCTTCTGTTCTGAATCAATGTTTTTAGGTTTCTATTTTAATTTTGTTCTATTAGGAATAAATCAAAGTAGTTTTATGTAAAATTATTGATTTAGATAAAGTCAGATGTGTTCAAAATTGATTGAATCTAGTAATTGTGTTTGGTTGAATTAACTACGAAACGGCATACCTAATTCTTTCAAAAGAGCCAATCCTTCTTCATCAGTTTGAGCAGAAGTAACAAAAGTAATATCCATTCCTGTAATTTGTTTGACTTTATCAATCGAAATTTCAGGGAATATAATTTGTTCTTTTACGCCCAACGTGTAGTTTCCACGACCATCAAAGCCTTTATCACTAATACCTTTGAAGTCACGTACACGAGGCATTGAAACTGTTACCAAACGATCTAAGAATTCATACATCTGATCGCCTCTAAGCGTTACACGTACACCAATTGGCATATCTTCACGAAGTTTGAAGTTCGAGATAGCCTTTTTAGAATAGGTAGGTACGGCACGTTGTCCAGCGATAGTAGAAATTTCTTCTACGGCAGTATCGATGAGTTTCTTGTCTGAAACAGCTTTTCCAACTCCACTATTAATACAAATTTTTTGCAAACGAGCCACTCGCATGACTGATTTGAATTCGAATTTGTCTTTAAGAGCAGGAACTACTTCATTGAAGTATTTATCTTTTAAACGAGGTGTTGCCATAACTTAAATAATTTCACCACTTTTTTTAGAATAACGAACAAGTTTACCGTTCTCATCTTTTTTGCGTCCGATGCGAGTAGCTTTGCCAGAGGCATCTACATGCGCTACGTTGCTGATGTGAATAGGAGCTTCCATTTCGATGATACCACCTTCAGGATTGTTAGCAGAAGGTTTAATATGCTTTTTAACCATATTAATTCCTTCCAAAATAACACGTCGCTCACTAACTTTTACCTCAGTAATTGTTCCTTGTTCGCCTTTGTGGTTGCCCGCAATTACGATTACGTTGTCGCCCCTCTTTACATGAAGTTTGACTGATTTTTGAGTGTTTTTCTTTTTCATAATCCGTAAGGATTTGTACAAATTAGTACATTAGTGTCTAACACTTAATAATTTAAAGAAGAATCTTTTAATAATTCAATTATCAATTTGCAATTACAAATTAATAATTTTATTGATTTAAAGAACTTCGGGAGCTAAAGAAACAATTTTCATGAATCTTTTATCTCTTAGTTCACGTGCCACTGGGCCGAAAATACGAGTACCACGAGGCTCATCTTGAGTGTTGAGCAACACGGCTGCATTTTCTTCAAAGCGAATATATGAACCATCTTTACGGCGTATCTCTTTTTTGGTACGCACTACGACTGCTTTCGAAACTGCACCTTTCTTGATATTTCCAGAAGGGATTGCAGATTTAACAGAAACGACAATTTTATCTCCTACGGAAGCATAACGTTTTTTTGTACCACCTAATACACGGATACATAAAACTTCTTTTGCTCCAGAGTTGTCAGCAACTGCCAAACGACTTTCTTGTTGAATCATCGCTCAATAATAATTAGAGAGTGAAACGATGTGCTACTAAAATTGATTATAAATGAATAACCAAAAAAAGTAACGTTATTTTTAGAGTGTTTTATTTTAAAATCAATTATAAAAAAGATTACAAATTACTAATGCAATTCATTTATTATTAATGTTTTGCATTATCTAAAGAGTATATCTTAAATTAATTTTTCAATTAAGATAAAACTAGAAAGGCTTTTTGTTGTAATTAAATACAATTACTTAGCACGTTCTAAGATTTCGACCAAACGCCAACGTTTACGCTTGCTTAATGGTCTTGTTTCCATAATACGAACACGGTCTCCAATGTTAGCAGTATTGCCTTCATCGTGCGCCATGAATGTAGAAGTTTTTTTGACAAACTTTCCGTATAATGGATGCTTCACTTTACGCTCTACTGTAATTGTGATTGTAGATGTCATTTTATTACTTTTGACAATTCCAATACGTTCTTTACGGCTTGCACGCTCAGTGTTTTGTACTGTTGGTTGTTGTTCCATAGTCAGAATACTGTTAGAAGTAATTATTTATAATAAGTAATTACTTAGATTTAGCAATTTGTCTTGCTGTTTGTTCAGTTTTTAGACGAGCTATCATACGTTTTGCATCTCTAATACTTGAAGGGTTCTCAATTTGAGAAATAGCATGGCTAAATTTCAAGCGTTGAAGAGCAGTTTGTTGTTCGCTAATTCTAGCAGTTAAAGCCGAATCGTCTAGTCCTCTGATTTCTTCTTTTGTTTCTTTAATTGTCATAACTTTATGAAGTTTTGGGGTCGGTTAAGATTTTATATTTACCTTAATCGTTACTTTATTTATGCTTCGTAATCAATACGAGTTACAAATTTAGTTTTGATTGGTAATTTTTGAGCTGCAAGGCGCAATGCTTCACTAGCTGTTTCTTTATCTACACCCGAAATTTCAAAAAGCACTGTACCTGGCACGACAGGAGCTACCCAATATTCAGGAGCACCCTTACCCTTACCCATACGAACCTCAGCAGGTTTTTTGGTAATTGGTTTGTCAGGGAAAATGCGAATCCAAACTTGTCCTTGACGCTTCATTGCACGAGTAACGGCAATACGAGCAGCTTCAATTTGACGAGAAGTAATCCACGCTGGTTCTAAGGCTTTGATACCAAAATCACCAAAATCCACTAAAAAACCACGTTGAGCAATGCCTCTAGTACGACGTACTTCTTTATGACGTTTACGAAACTTGGTGCGCTTAGGCTGTAACATAACTCCTTTTGCGTTTAATGATCGTTAAAAAGATAAATTTAAAACTAATTTTTGAGAAAAATAAATAACTGAATTATGAATTAATCTTAAAAATCAAATTGTTTCAAAATATCAATTAAATGAATTGTGTTTTTTATTCTATTCTTAAAAACATTCTATCCAAAAACAAACAAAAAAAAGTTTTCTTTTAAAAGGGCAAATTTCGGATTAGGAAATCACTCTTTTTTAAAAAACTTAATATAATTGCATTCTTTTTTTTTAGAATTACTTAAAAGAAGTGAGATTAAATTACGCTTTTCAAATCCCTTTGTTGTGATATTATGTGAGTAGATTCACACGTAATTGGGTTCTTTCTCAAAAAATTTTATTAATTAAAATTATTATTTAAAAAAAATAATTTCAATTAAACTATTTTAGTTGTTTTTGTGGAAAAACAACAGAAAAGCGATTTTGAAAAAGGACTTTTACGTAAATAAACAATTTATTTTGTCAATAAATGACTATAATTTGTTTACGTATAGTATCCTTTAGGGAATGCAAAGGTACAAATAATTTGCAGACTTCCAAACAGTTAGTATAAAAATTATTGATTATTTTTTTGAGTAGGGAACTTTTTTGAAGCATATTTCGACTTACTGACAAGATTATATAACTGGAGTTACGCACTTAGTGTTCTGTGTGCCACAGAACACGGTTTGTTTCTAGGAAAACCAATTACAGTTTTTTTAGTTATATTTAAAGATATTTTGTCATCAAGACTGAACAAAGTACAATACTCAACCACACTTTTGAATTTAAACTCTTAATTATTAAAAATAATTTATTTATGGACTCCCAAAACTCCACACTTCAAAACTTAGAAAATGATTATGTTACTATTGATGTTAGTCAATTTCCTTTTGTGCGAGTCACTATGCATGAAAAAACTCCTACTGATGAAGAGGTAGATGAGTTTATTGCTTACCACAATATTTTATATGGACAAGACAAACCTTTTGTTTTTTATATGGAGTTTCCCTCAAAGATGTTTTATATAAAAGCTGCACACAGAATAAAAATGGGAAACTGGCTAAAAAAGAATAAAAACCTTACTATAAAATGTAAAGGAAATGCTTTTGTAGCAAAAAACTTTTTTTTTAATGTTTTATTAAAAGCCATTCATATGATACAATCTCCACCAAATGGGCATATTATTGTAAATGATGAACAAAAAGCTATTGAATGGCTAAAGAAAAAAATGGATTTTGAATTATTCCCCCCTAACCATCAATCGTAATAAAAATAGCTATTGCTAGAGTTATTTCAAATTACCCCAAAACTAACACTAAGATTTTCTTTAAACCAAAAATTCCTATCTTTACCCTAAAAAAATAATTCAAAACACTAAGATAAAGACAGACTATGCAAAAAGCAGATAAATCAAATGAAAATCAAAGACCACTAATTTTAGTTTCGAATGATGATGGAATTACAGCAAAAGGAATAAGAGAATTAGTAGAAGCAATGACTCAATTAGGTGAAGTAATTGTGGTTGCACCTGATAGTCCACAGTCTGGAATGGGACATGCTATTACGATTCACATGCCCTTGAAAGCACGAAAATCTGATATTTTTAAGGATTTGGGAGTAGAGGCTTATGAATGTTCGGGAACGCCTGCTGATTGTGTAAAACTAGCAAAATTTCATTTGTTTGAAAACAGAACGCCTGATTTGGTAGTGAGTGGAATCAATCATGGCAGCAACACTTCTATTAGCATTTTGTATTCTGGAACAATGTCAGCCGCTATTGAAGGAGCGATTGAAGGATTGCCAGCGATTGGATTTTCGTTGTGTGATTATGGCGAAAATGCTGACTTTTCGCATGTTCGTCCTTATTTATTGAAAATTGCAGAACAAACTCTCAAAAATGGTCTTCCAAAAAATATAGCTTTGAATGTTAATTTTCCTGCTCGTTTTGATAAAGAAACTCAAATAGAACAAACAATAAAAGGAGCAAAAGTATGCCGTCAGGCACACGCACGTTGGCAAGAAAAATTTGATTTGAGAACAGACCCTTATGGCAGAGAATATTTATGGTTAGCAGGAGAATTTGTCAATCCAGATAAAGGCGAAGATACAGACGAATGGGCAGTAAATAATGGCTACGTTTCCATTGTTCCTTGTCAGTTTGATATGACAGCACACCACGGAATTACACATATAAACAACGAATGGAATATTGAGAAATAAAGTCAGAAGTATGAAATACGAAGTCTAGCACAATTTTCTCTATAATCACAAAAAAGGAATTTGAATCATATTCAAATTCCTTTTTACATTTTAACTTACAAGTATTTTGAGGCTTCTAAATAGCATTTAATTTTCTTACCTCTTCTTGTGCTGCATACCTAAAATCTCCATGTTTTACATTCTTGAAATACTGAATCGCAAAATCATTTTTTCCTATTTTTCGATACATTACTCCTGTCGCAAAAGTAAATTGTGCTTTTAAAGAAAGAGGAATATTACTCAAATGAGAAAGCTGACGCATCTCCGTAATGGCTTCACTTGTTTTTCCTATATTAAATAATGAAACAGCACGCAAAAAGCGAACATCATAACGCAAAGGTTGAATAATTAAACAAGAATCTGATGAATAAACTGCGTCTTGATAATTTTCATTTTGAAACTCTAAAAGTGCCAACTCTGAATAAGAACGAGCTTTAGCCTCATAATCTTTGGCATGTTGAACTGCAATTTTGAGGCGTTCTATGACTGCTGTATGATTAATTTCACTTATTGCTAACTGCCCTCTTAACTCACTTCCTTGTGTATAATTAGGGTCTTGTTTGAGGGTTTGTTCTACATGTTTTTTTGCTGTTTTGTACTCAAAAATAGTATAATATGATTGTGCTAACCTATATTGATAATTAGGCATCATCTTAAAAACTTTTTCCTTAAAAGAGCCTACATTCGCTTTTAGCAAAACATTTTTGGCTTTTTGATACTCTCCAATTTGATGCAACGCATAGCCCAACTGAAAATAAAAACGAGGAGAATCTTTTGTATCATTTAATAATTTTAACCCTGTTTCTGCATCTGTAATGGCTTGTGCATATTCGTTTTCTTGATTGTGATACCACGCCGAAAAATACCAAACATGAGGATTTTGTGGTGAAATAGAACGAGCATCTTTCAAGTGAGTCGGAAAGCCAACAACTGTTCCTTGTGAATACAACAATTTGAGAATATGCAAACGATAAGACAAACGGTGCTGTGAATTTTCTTCAAACTGTGCAGCAATCCCTAGACAGTTTATTACCTTTTGTGTATTTCTTTTATAACCATACAATTTAGAAAGAGCAATATAAGACTCAACATGGTCTTTTTTGAGTTGAGTTGCTTTTTCTAAACAACGAATGGCATTATCTACTCTTTTGAGTAAATAATAACACTTTCCTTGCTGAACAAAGTATTTATAATTATTAGGGTCTTTCGAAATAGCTTTGTCATACAATGAGATAGCCGTCGTATACTGTCGTTTTGCTCTAAATGTTTCTGCTTGTACGTACTCATCTAAACCACCTCCCAAATGTTGAGCTGCTAATTGAATAAATAATAAAGGGAAAATACTAAACAATAAAGTAATTAAAAACGTGATATTTCTCATTTATAAATAATAATGGTGAAAAATAGAATCTTATAGCTAAAAATTTAAAAGGGAATAGCTAGATTCTGAATCTAAATTTAAGAAAAAAAAAACAGTTTAACAATCTTACTATGATACTATAACTATTTAGAAAACAAGATGTTGTGATTTATCTCTAAATTTAGTATTGTCGAAACAATAAAAAATACCCAAACTGTTTTTAAATTAAAAAAATACAGAAGTGATATTTCCCTTCCCAGTCTATCTAATAGTTTACCAAAATGATTTTTTCAGAAAAAATAAACTGATTTTTATACCAACCTCCTTTTTAATTCGACGAAAACAGCAAAACCAAACACAAAACTAAAAATATTCTTACAGAACACTTCTACTGAAATAGTAATACCAATAGTTTTAGTACTTTAGCGTTTTATAAAAAAAAGACAATCCAAAGCATCTTATTTTTCAAAAATATGAAAATTATTACTTACAATGTAAATGGAATTAGGGCAGCTCTTAAAAAAGATTTTGCTCAATGGCTCACAGAAATAAATGCAGATGTTGTATGCCTACAAGAAATCAAAATTGAAGAAAGATTGGTCGATAAAGCTCTCTTCGAATCTTTAGGATATGAATCTTATTGGTTTTCTGCCCAAAAAAAAGGATATAGTGGAACAGCCATCTTAACCAAAATAAAACCTACTTCGATAGAAAAAGGCTCATCTATGCAACAATCTGACGAAGAAGGGCGAGTGCTAAAAGCCAACTTCGAAATAAATGGAACTTCTTTTTCAGTCATAAATGTTTATATCCCATCGGGGTCATCTGGAGCATTACGTCAAGAATATAAATATCAATGGCTTGCCGAATTTGATGAATATTTAGAAAAAACAAAGGCAAAACAAGAAAACATTATTGTTTGTGGTGATTATAATATTTGTCATAAAGAAATTGATATTCATAATCCAAAATCAAATAAAAACTCATCTGGTTTTTTGCCTCAAGAAAGAAAATGGTTAGATGATTATGAAAAAAACGGTATGATTGATGCCTTTAGAAACTTTAATAAAGAACCTCACAATTACTCTTGGTGGACGTATCGCAACCAATGTAGAGCCAAAAACAAAGGCTGGCGTATAGATTATCACTTTGTATCACAGCCTTTCTCAAAATATATGACAGATTGTCAAATTTTGTCTGAAGTGGTGCATTCTGACCATTGCCCTGTTTTACTTTCTTTATCTTTGTAAATCAATAAGTTACACAACTCATTTACAAATTAGTTTGATAATACAAGACAAAAATTGTTATATTTACATGAAATATGAGCAAAAATTTTTGAATTGCTAAATTATTTCTACAAATTGTTCTTTTAATTAAAGGTCTTCTAAAAATTAGAAAATAATACCTTATTCCTATTCAAAAAAACATTCAACTTAATATCTAAAATAGAGCAAAATTCGATTATTCTATTAATCAAACTTTCTCATTCTCAACGTCATTTAAGGCACATTCGTATGAAGCAAATACCTATTAAACTACATTCTTTACTTTTATTTCTAGCTCTTTTTTCTTGTGTACCTCTCACTTCTTGTGATACTTCTAACTCTACCAAAAACGAAAAAGTAAGAGAAGCCAAAGGAGGTAGATTTTATGGAGGAGTATTTAATGTAAATGAAACTGAATACCTCAGGACATTATTTCCTTTAAATATTATAGATGTTTATTCTTACCGAATTGCATCACAAATTTATGAAGGACTTTTCAAATTAGACCCAAAAACACTAAAGGTAACTAATGGATTAGCTGAAAATTATGAGCTTAGTGATGACCGTTTGGTTTATACAATTCGTTTGAAAAAGGGAGTTCTCTTTCACGATGATGCAGCTTTTGCAGGTGGAAAAGGTAGAGAATTTAATGCAGAAGATGTAAAATATTGCCTCACAAGGTTAGCAACACAAAGCCGTGATAACCAAGGCTTTCATGTAATAAATGGAGTGATAAAAGGAGCAACTCAATATTATGCTGCAAGTGCAAATGGAGCAAAACCAACTACTGAAATAGAAGGAATAAAAATAATAAATAGCCATACAGTTCAGATTACTTTAGAAAGACCAAATGCTCTTTTTCTCAACTACTTAGCTCGCCCAGAAGCCTATATTTTTCCTAAAGAAGCCTACCAAAAATATGGTATTGATATGGGTGGAAAAGCAATTGGAACAGGAGCTTTTACTCTAACAGACGTAGAAGAGGATGTTTCGATTATCTTAAAAAGAAACAACAACTATCATGGAATAGATGAAGCAGGAAACCGTTTGCCTTATCTTGACGCTGTCAAAATTTATTTCATCAAAGATAAAAAAACAGAGCTTTTTGAGTTTCGTAAAAATAAGTTAGATATGGTCTATCGCCTTCCCACTGATTATATCATTGATATAATTGATGAATATCAACGTGCTGATGGTTCTTTGCCTTTCGAATTAGAACACGAACCTGAAATGCAAACACAACTTCTAACATTTATGACAGATGACCAAACGTTCAAAAATGTAGATTTACGACGTGCTTTTTCTTTTGCAATAAATAAAGAAGAAATTTTTGAGTATGTATTAGGAGGTGAAGCATATGAAGCAGGGCATCACGGAATTACGCCACCATCTTTCAAGGATAAAGGCTACCCAGATGATGTTTATGGGTATAAGTACAACCCAGACTCGGCTCGTTATTACTTTAATAAAGCTGGATACAAAAATGCAACTGACTTTCCAAAAATAACACTAGAACTCAACGCAGAAGGCGACAGAAATACAAATGTAGCCGTAGAAATCAAGAAAGATTTGAAAGATGTTTTGGGAGTGGATATCGAACTCAATATTGTGCCAATGGCTCAATCTACTGATAAAATGATGGAAGGAAAATTTCAGCTTATCAAACTTTCATGGATTGCCGATTTTCCTAGCCCAGAAGCATTTGTGCGTATGTTTTATGGGAAAGATGTTCCAGATGAAGTAGGAGCTATATCTTATCCAAATTTATCTCGTTATCAAAATCCTCAATTTGATGCTCTTTATGAAAAAGCAATGAGTGCAGCCAACGAGCAAGAGGCAATTAAGTATTTTGCTCAAGCCGAAAATATAGCAATGAGAGATGCTCCAGTTATTGTTTTGTGGTATGATGAGGGCTATCGTTTGTTGCAACCTTATGTCAAAAACTTTCCCAATAACCCAATGCAATATAGAGATTTTTCACGAGTTTATTTAGAACCAAAAACCTCTGAGAACCCAAATACTACACAAATAGGAAATTAAAATTATTCGTTTATAATTTCTAAGAAAGCCATTTATTTTTATAATAATTGGCTTTTTTTCTGTCAAAAAAAAATTCTTTCTTTATAAAAGCAAAGAATAGAATAGAATATTGTATTTTTGCAAATTAGAAATAAAAATTACATCAAACCAAGCCAGTTTCATAATTTTAATTTGCAATCAATTATTATATATGTTCTGTTACGTTTTGCTACCCGCTTTATATAATCAAAATGGACACAAATTCTTTCAAAAATCGCATAGATAATATAGACTTTAAAGAAATAAAGCACAAAGCTCATTATTATCTTACTCGTAATCATTATTCTACTTTGCTTATTCATTTGGGCTTAATGGGAGTTTTGGTCGCTTTTATTTTGTATGCCTTTTTCTATATATACTTACCAAATACCACAAATCATGACATTACCATTCGTGTGCCTGATTTGAATGAAATGACAATAAAAGAGGTAGATGATTTTTTGAAAACAAGAGATTTGCGTTATGAAATTGCTGATACTTCTTATGACCCAAAATATGCTCCTCTTACCGTCTTACAACAAAACCCAAAGACCAACTTTCCTGTTAAACTCAACAGAAAAATATACTTGACCATCAATTCGGAAACTCCTCCAAAAACACGTATTCCTAATATTATTGACTTGCCTTATACAAGTGCTACTACACAGCTCAAAAATGTAAAACTCAAAGTAGGTAAAAAAGAATATGTTACCAATAACGCCACAAACTCTATCTTAAAAATTGCTATCAAAGGAAAAGAATATACAAAAAGTGATTTAGAAAAGGGAGTTTATATTCCACAAGGAAGCCCTGTTGATCTTTTTATTGCTAGTGGAAGCAATAATAATGGATTTAAAATGCTCAATATGATTGGAAGATTTGGAGAAGATGCCAAATTAGAATTAGAAGGAAGTGGAATTACAGTAGAAATACATTATCAAAAAGCAGAAGGAAAAGAAGCAGGAACAGTCATTTCTCAAAGACCAGCAGCAGGAACAAAAATAGTTGTCGGACAAACTGCCGAGCTTTGGATAGTATCTTCTCTATAATTAAAAACCAATCTTAAAATAACATTTTTTATCAAAAAATAAGAAATAAGTAATTCTAAATTGCGTTGATAATAAAATAGATTTTAATTCCCTTCTAAAAAAATAGCCATTGATTCCGTTATGCAATTTCAAAAAAAAATCATCTTTCCTAGTCTAATTTTATCTTTATTATTTCTTTTGGTTTCCTGTGGAAATAATAATATATATGAAAATCACAATGAGTTAGAAAATGGAGTTTGGCAAAAAGACAGTCTACAACTTTTTGAAGTAAAAATAGACAAGCCTATTAATCATTCTATCTTTTATCATCTACGTTATACTAGCGATTATGATTATTGCAATGCTTATATTCAGTATAAAATACATTCGCCAAAAGGAAAAATACTTTCCCAAAAAATGAAATTAGATACCCTCTTCGACTGCAGAACAGGAAAACCACTAGGAGAAGGATTTGGAACAATCTATAATAAAGAATTTCCTTTAGAACAAAAATTTGACTTTACAGAAAAAGGAATCTATAAAATAGAGCTAAAACAAATGATGCGTAAAGATTCGTTAGAAGGAATACAAACAGTGGGAATTAGAATCACAAATTAAAAATTACCAACTACGAAAATTCAAATACTTTAAAGCGATTACAACACCTTCTTTGAAATTATCGTAATTTTTAATTCATAATCCGTAATCGACTTAATGGTTTTTTTCGTAATTTTGTGGCATCAAAAAAAACACCTGTTTGCAAACTGCTATGAATACCACCCAAAACAGCACTAAAAATACTACAAATTCTTCAACCTCTCCACAAAAAACAAAATATATTTTTGTTACAGGTGGTGTAGCTTCTTCGCTAGGAAAAGGAATTGTTTCGGCTTCTCTTGCCAAACTCTTACAATCAAGAGGGTTTTCTGTTACTATTCAAAAATTTGACCCTTATCTCAATATCGACCCCGGAACGCTCAATCCCTACGAACATGGAGAGTGTTATGTAACCGATGATGGTGCAGAAACTGATTTGGATTTGGGGCATTATGAGCGTTTTTTGAATGTCAGTACTTCGCAAGCAAATAATGTAACGACTGGAAGAATTTATAATACTGTCATTAATAAAGAAAGAAAAGGCGATTTTTTGGGCAAAACAGTTCAAGTAATTCCTCATATTACAGACGAAATAAAACACAATTTTTATTTTTTGGGAGAAACTGGAAAATATGATATTATAATTACAGAAATTGGTGGTTGTGTTGGCGATATAGAATCTTTGCCTTTTGTAGAGGCTGTTCGGCAGGCTCGTTGGGAGTTGGGTGAGCAAAATTCGCTCGTTATTCATCTTACTTTAGTGCCGTATTTGAGTGCTGCAAAGGAATTAAAAACAAAACCGACTCAACATTCTGTCAAAACACTTTCCGAACAAGGTGTTCAGCCTGATGTTTTGGTATGCCGTACCGAGCATTCTTTGCCAGATGATATTCGTCAAAAAATATCTCAATTTTGTAATGTAAATATCAAGTCTGTCATTGAATCGATTGATGCAGATACTATTTATGACGTTCCTCTCTTAATGCGAAAAGAACATTTAGACGATATTGTTTTAGAAAAATTAGGCTTGCCGACAGACAGTACACCAAACTTAGAAGAATGGAAACACTTCTTAGGAAAACTCAAAAACCCAACCGATGAAGTAAAAATTGCCTTAGTTGGAAAATATGTAGAATTGCCTGATGCTTACAAATCTATCGTCGAATCTTTCATACATGCAGGTGCAGAAGCCGAAACAAAAGCAAAATTAAAATGGGTTTCATCAGAAGATTTGGATTCGGAAGAAGATGTAAAAAAACATTTGCAAAATATGGACGGTATTTTGGTTGCCCCTGGTTTTGGAGATAGAGGAATTGAAGGAAAAATTTTGGCAGTAAAATATGCACGAGAAAATAAAATTCCATTTTTTGGAATTTGTTTGGGAATGCAAGTTGCTGTTGTGGAGTTTGCAAGAAATGTCTTGAAATTAGAAGACGCACATTCGGCAGAAATGAATACTGAAACAAAATTTCCTGTCATTGATTTGATGAAAGAACAAAAAGATATTACTACAAAAGGTGGAACAATGCGTTTGGGAGCATATCCTTGTCAGCTAAAAAAGAAATCGTTGGCTGCACAAATTTATGATGGAAAAGATTTAATTCACGAACGTCATCGCCACCGTTACGAGTTTAATAATACATTTTTAAAAGATTTTGAAAAGGCTGGAATGCTTCCAACAGGAATAAACCCAGAATCAAATTTGGTAGAAATTGTAGAGTTAAAACAAAACCAGCACCCTTATTTTGTAGGTGTTCAGTTTCACCCTGAGCTAAAAAGTACGGCACTTAGTCCTCACCCTCTTTTTGTAGGATTTATAAAAGCTGCACTTAAAAAGCGTTTGGAAGTAATATAACTCAACGCTTTAGCATAAGAAAAATGTACCATACCTTTTAAGGTGTGAAAATATTTGAATATGAAAAAACTAATCATTGTAGGAGGAGCAAACGGTTCTGGAAAAACTACTTTTTCAAAAGAAATAATAGTTCAAAATGGTCTTAAATTTTTGAATGCTGATGAAATTGAAAAAGAATTAAGAGAATCATCTAAAGACAAAAACTCAAAATTACTTTCAGCAGGGAAAGAATTTTTCAGACGACTTGACAGTTATTTGAAGAAAGGAGAAAGTTTTGTATTAGAAAGTACATTGTCTGGCAGTTATTTGCAAAAAGTAATTCAGAAAGCAATTTCGTTGGATTATCAAATTCAAATAATTTATGTTTTTCTAAAAAACCCTACTGATTGTATTCAGCGTGTAAAATTGAGAGTAAAACTAGGAGGACATCACGTCCCAACAGAGGATATTATTCGTAGATTTTATAGAAGCAAAAATAATTTTTGGAAAGAATATAAAAATAAGGCTGATGAATGGTTTATGTATTATAATGTAAATACAGAAATTCCGATATTGGTAGCAATAGGAAATAATGAACACTATACTATTGAGCAAAATCATCTATTTGAAGAATTTTTAAAAGATATAGAATTATGAAAAAACAAGAATTAAATAATATAGAAACATATCAAAATGCAGCTTTTTATACAAGTGTATTTAGTAAAGCTGTCAGAAAAGCAAAAGAAATTAATACAAAAAATGGTCTTCCAAACGATTTTGTAATCAATGGAAAGACTTTTTATCAACTGCCCAATGGAGAAATTACAGACAAAAATCCATTGAAAGAAGATAATTAAATATTCAAAATAAATTTAGTCGTAAATTAAAACAGAATTAAAACGCCAAGAAGTTGATTATTTGATGAATAAGGAGTAAGAATTAAATAATTAATCAGTATTCTAAATTCATAATTTTTAATTATTCCTAAGCGTTTTCAAATTTAGTATAAATGGATAAAAATCAAACCATCGGACTCGTCTTGATGTCAGCTTTGCTTATTGCGTATATGTTCTTTTTTAGTCCTAGCAAGGAAGAACAACAAGCAAAACAAAGAACAGAACAACTACAAGATAGCACCCAAAAAGCTCAAGAAGCTATTGCTGCTGCAGAAAACACTCAACCAAAGCAAGCAATAGAATTAGATTCTGCTACAAAAGCAATGATTGCAAATGCAAAAGAGATTGTTTTAGAAAACGAAAATATCAAAGTAGCTTTGTCTTCTTTGGGTGCAGAAATTTTAAATGTAGAACTCAAAAATTATAAGACTTTTGAAGAAAAGCCTTTAGTTTTGGTAGATGAGAAAAATAGCCAAATCGAACTTTCGATGCCTACTTCTTCTGGAAGTGTCAGAATTGATAAATTAGGTTTTTCGGTTCAGAATGCTACAAAAGACAAAGTTACTTTTGCTGGTGTGGTTGATGGAAAGCCTTTAGAAATTACTTATACATTGCCTAAAGATGGTTTTGAGCTTTTTTATGCCATCAAAACTGATGCTGCAACACAGTCTTTACAACTTTCTTGGACAGATGACATTAAGCGTACCGACCAAAATATCGAATTGGATAGAAGAGAAACTACCATCAATTATTATACTCTTGAAGATGATTTTGATTATTTGAGTAAAGGAAGTACAGATGCTCAAAATGAAGTTTTAGAAAATTCAGTTTCGTGGTTTTCTATGAAACAACGTTTTTTCAATGCTGCTTTTATTACTGACAAACAATTTGATAAAGTAACTATAAGTTCGGCTGCCGTAAATGAGCAAGATTCTTCTACCATCAAAACGCTAAAAGTAGAAACATCAATTCCAGTTTCTTCATTGACCAATGATGCAAAGGCTCGTTTTTATTTTGGTCCTAATAAACACGATATTAATAAAGCTGTTACAGACGGTTTTCAAGAAAATACGTATTTGGGTTGGGCTATTCTGCAACCAATCAGTTTGTATATCATTATTCCATTATTTAATGTTTTGGAAAAATTCATTGATAATTATGGTATTTTGATTATCGTAATGGTATTTCTTATCAAAATGGTTTTAGCTCCTCTTACCTACAAATCGTATGTAGCACAAGCCAGAACAAAAGTTTTGCAACCAGAAATCAATAAAATAAAAGAAAAATATCCAGACGACCAAGCCAAACAATCACAAGAAACAATGAAACTCAATAGCGAGTTTGGTGTCAATCCGTTGAGTGGGTGTTTGCCGATGGTGCTTCAAATGCCAATTATTTTTGCACTTTTTACATTCTTCCCTAGTGCGATTCAGCTTCGTAATGAGGCATTTTTGTGGGCAAATGACCTTTCTACTTATGATTCAATCTTGAATTTGCCATTTGCAATTCCTTTTTATGGCTCGCATATTAGTTTGTTTACATTGATGATGACAGCTTCACAGATTTTAGTAACGAGTGTAAGTACTCAACAAACTTCGATGGCAAACTCTCCAATCAATCCAAAGGTAATGATGTATGGAATGCCTATTATGTTTATGTTTGTTCTGAACTCTTTCCCTGCTGGTCTGACACTTTATTACGTAACTTCAAACTTAGTTACACTTTTTCAAACGCTTTTTATTCGTAAATTCTTTGTAAATGAAGAAAAAATTAGAGCAAAACTAGAAACACGAAGAGAAGAGAAAAAGAAGAGTGGCAAAAAAGGTTCTTCTTTTATGCAACGTATGCAAGATGCAATGGCACAAGCACAAGAGCAACAGGCGCAACAAGCCAAAGCAAAACAGGAGGATAAGGATAAGAAAAATACAAATCCTAATAAGAAAGATAAATTGAAATAAAAATTTCAAATTTTCCCTTTATTTTTGGTCGTAAAAAAAGCAATAGATTTTAAAATCTATTGCTTTTTTATTTTCAAAAAAATTGCCCTTGTCGGTGTCTTACCAACGACAATGCTTATCAATCATTAAAATGCGCCTTCGGAAAACAACCTCTAAAACCTTTTCTATTTAATTTTTTGGCAAAACTACTCGCTTGTGTAGCATTCATATCTCCTACCGAAACTCTAAAAAGTCGTTGTGAATGGTCTTTTGTCCAACTCACACGAATATAAACTTCTTTAAAACCTTTTTTCATTGCTACTTTTCCTTTCTGCACAGCATTTTTAAGGTCTTTATAGCTTCCAATCTGAACCCCAAAATCTTTGGGATATTTTTGAGTTCCCCAAATACTATAAGTTCTTGGGAGATATTTATTTTTCTTTTGAGCTTTTTTGATATTTATTTTTCGGCGTGGTTTTCTTCGTTTCTTTTTTGTTCTTTTCTCATCTTTTGACGAGAGCGTAACTCCATCTGCACCAGCACGCAAAAGACGAATCTCAATATTAACAACACCATCACGAATCATATCTAGTTTTTTTGCTGTCGCATAAGAAAGGTCAATGATTCTCCCTGGTTTGAAAGGTCCTCGGTCATTTACTCTCACAATAGCTGTTTTGCCATTATTTTTATTGGTAACTTCTACAAGACTATTAAACAATATTTTTTTATGGGCAGCCGTTGCATCGTACATATTATATTTTTCGCCACTTGCTGTGGGTCTGCCATGGAATTTTGTTCCATAATAAGAGGCTTTTCCTCGTTGTGTGTAGCCTAATTTTTGATAATCATACTCATTTGTTCCACTTAATTGCAATAAAGCAAAGGGAATAATTGCATAATAAAAAATGTATTTTAATTTCATAAAAAACAAATAAAAAGATAAGATTTTGGATAGAATTATTAATTCTATTATAGAGAGAGTTAGTTATGAAGTTGTTTAAGAATGGCTATTTTTCCATAGAATTAGATTTGCAAACCCAATTCTATGGAAAAATAAAACTATCCATCTTCTGTGACACACAGAACACAGCTTGTCTATTTTTAAACAACTTATATGCTAATTAGTGATTTTTAAAGAGTTTTGCAATTCTGAAAGGCTTATTTTTCTATTTTTTTTTATGAAAAAAGATTCTTTTTAGCTTATTTTGTAATCAAAACTTTACTATAATTATTTATCACTCAAACTATGAAACAACAAACAACTAGAAATTCAGACTCAAAACTTCTTCAATTTTTGCGTATTATTGGTCTAATAGAAGGGATTTCTTTTTTGGTTATTCTTTTTCTTACGATGCCCCTCAAATATATTTGGGAAATGAAAGCCCCAAATCAAATTGTGGGCATGGGACACGGAATCTTATTTATTGCCTACTGTTTTTTGGTTGTGATTGTTGGTTATAAATTCAAATGGAAATTACTTACTATTTTTTGGGCTTTATTGGCTTCTATTATTCCTTTTGGAACTTTTGTAGCTGATAAAAAGATTTTTAAGGAAGAAAACTCTCCCATTAATTAATTCTATTTTCATATATCCTTTCCACGTTTTCCTCCATTTTTTTCGAAAAGAGGTGTTAGACTTTTATCTAATTTGGAGTGGGTTTGTTTTTTATAAATATCCATTGGTGTAGAACCAATAGGATAAGAATAACGACTAGGTTTTGATGATTTCGAACCCACTTGATGAATCGTTTGAGCATTGATATTTGCACCATTTTTGATTAAGATGCGAGCTACTTCATAATTACCTCCTTTAGCTGCATAATGTAAAGGTGTCCAACCGTTTGCATCTGTATCATTCGGGTTAAGATTGTATTTTTCGACAAAAAATTCTGTTATTTGTGGCGATTCCGAACGCTCACAAAGTTTATGAAAAACACTCTGTTTTATTTCATTCCGAGTTGTATCTGGAAAATATCCATAACGCATCAAAAGTGTAAGCAAATCAGATTCTTTTTCAAAAAATGCTCCTTTTTTCTGGTCATAAATATATTCCCAAATATCTTTTTCTTCTGTATTTTTGAGTTTGAAATTTGCTTTTTCTTGTAATAATAATTGCATTACCTCATAAC
The DNA here is from genome assembly GCA_937136415.1 of uncultured Cytophagales bacterium. GTDB lineage: Bacteria > Bacteroidota > Bacteroidia > Cytophagales > Bernardetiaceae > Bernardetia. The sequence continues at coordinate 49,000 of CAKZOK010000150.1, forward strand.
TATTCATAAAATTATCCACAGCAAAATGTAAAGCTGTATTCTTATTTTTGCTTTGTTTATCTATTTTTGCTCCTTTTTCTAAAAGTAATTTTACAATTTCTACTTTTGATTTTTGAGCAGCAATATGCAGAGGAGTAAGTTGTTTTATTTTTGTTCTTTGAGTAAGTAATTTGGGGTTTTGAGTAAGTAGAGTAGCCACTTTTTTTGTCTTATTTTGACGAATTGCTCTCAAAAATTCATTATCTTCACTTGGGTCGGAAGAGCCACAACTCGTGCAAAAAACACAAACTACTAAATATATAAAAAATAGACTTGTCTTGTGCATAATAGTTGTTTTTAAAGATTTAACTTTACTTCAATATAACTTTTTCAACAAAAAAACCTAGTACATTTGCTGCAATAATTGTAAAGAAAAATATTGAAATTAAATACAAAAAATTTACCTAACAAACTAAAAAAACAAGAAGTTACACTTACGCCTCATACTTTTTAATTTCTTATTATTGGTCTGTTATCTAAGCAATAATTGTTTTTGTTCTTGTGTCGAAAGTTGATAAATCTTATTTTCTTCTAGCCATTGAATAATTCCAAAAGGGGAAGTTTTCCAAACTTGTATTGCATCTTTACACTCCAAAATAATATAATTTTTGTCAGCACTTAATGTTGCTCTTTCAAGGCTTTTCAACTCTTGATGATACACTCTATTAACATCTAAAGTAGCAATATAAAAATTTTGTTTTGACGAAGTAAGTATCATTTCCTTTCCATATATTGGGTTTCCACCCTTCAAAGCCTTCATTCTGCGCCCTTTCATATCCCAAAAATCTGTCCAGTTGTCAGAAGCAGAAACCAAATAAGGCTGCCCTTGATTTTGAAGAGGGGAAAAGAAAAATGATGAAATATTCGGACGCTCCAAACGAGTATCTAACATATAATTTTGCTTAGTATCTAAATGATAAATTTGATAAGGTTTCAAACTCTCCAGTATTTTTTGAGCAAAAGCCAAATATTTATCATCAGCAGAACAAATTACTTCTGTATTTGATTTTACTTTTTGGCTATAAAAAATTTTGCCTTGCAAATCTAATAATTGAAGCTGGTTAAGTTCTGTAATCGCCCAAACAAATGTTCCTTTTTTAGAAAAACCTGCACTCAAATATTTTGGTTTTTTGGTAAATAAGTTTGTAATCTTAAAGGGTTTGTCTTTGTAAGATAGGTTGGCTTTATCAAATTCATCTAAAGAAATAATTGAATTTTTGATAGTCAGAATATAATTTTGAAATGGGTGCAAAGCTACTTTATCAGCAGCAAACTCGGCTTTTATGTTCTCATTTTGGTCTATTAAGCGATAAATATTGCCAGAATAATAAATAAGCTCTACCTCTTTCTTTTGTGTTTTGATTGATTTTTGTGCCATGTTTTGTATCCATTTTTTTCCCTCTTTTTTATCAACAAAACGCATTTGAGAAGAAGTCGCTCTCCAAAATGTAATATTATCAATGGTTTGAATAACCAAATAATTGCCATCTTGTGTAAAATAAGGTTCTTTAATTGGCAGTTCTGCCAAATTGGTGGTTGCTTCACTGCCATCAGCAAAACGTACCTTACAAAAACCATCTTGCGAAATAATTGCTATTTTTTGAGTATTCTGTCCATTATACATCGCAAAATAGGCTACATTTCTTTGCCATAAAGTAACCGAATCTGTTCCAAAATAATGTCTATTAAGTGTATTTTTTTTATCAATTATCCAAAAAGAAGTTGAGTCTTGAGGTATTATTTGCTTTGGTTTTTGAAGTTCTTTATTAATTTGATTTGTATTAATATTCCAAACTATCCATTTCGCAGAATCTACTTTATTTTTAGATTTTTTTAAGGTCAAATAATTATTATTTAGCCATTTTGCATTTGTTCCTTCAAAGGTAGAAAGTAAATCTGCACCTTCCCAAAGGGCAATTACACTATCTTTTGCTTCTGTAAAAAGCAAATTTTGATTTTCAGAAAATTGCATCTTCAAAATTTTGTTTTGATTTCCACTAATTGTATCCAAAAGTTGCCCTGTTGTTGTCCAAACAAAAGCCATTGTATCAGCAGCCGAAATAATTTTGGTATCATCTTTCGAAAACGAAAGCCCAGAAATAGTATCATTATGAGCTTGCATTTCCAAAATATTTTTTCCATACACATCTAAAATTTCTATTTTTCCATCTACAAACCCAACAGCCAAACGGTAAGGAACATTATTTGAGAAAATAATTTTTTCTATTGCTACTTTTTTCTCTATTTTTTTGATAATATCTCCTTGTAAGGAACGAATAAAAATGGCATTTTTCCCCTTTTGTTTTTTTGTTTTATTTTCAAAATAAGCAAGCCATTGAGCATCAGAAGAAACAGCGTAATTAATTTTTCCTTCGTCTTTTGCAGTCTTTTGATTATTTTTAATAGGAATTTGAGCCGAATAATAAAGATTTGCCTTATAAAAATGAGCATATAAAGCTCCTTGCGCCAAAGGAGTTGGATATTCTCTGACAGCTTTTTCTATCATTCGTATTGCTTTTGTGGTATTTTCTTTCTGCATATTATCTCCCAAATAGGTCAGGAAATTGGATTGCTGTTGGCGAGTTTGTGTGATATGCGCCTCTGCTTGGCTTTCATATTCTTGATATTGAGTCCATAAAACTACCCCTGCAAAAGCCAAAAATAAGATTAAAAAAAATATTATTCGATACAAAAATCCTCGTTGTCTTTTCTTCTGATTTGATTTTTTGACACTACGATTATAAAGCTGATTTTCAATATCTGAAAGAGGCATAAGTTCGAATTTATATTCTTCAAACAATTTTATTTCTCGTTCTGAAAGTAAAAGCTCTGGTTTGGAAAAGGCTGAAAAAGCTGATTTTTGTTGAATAATTTTTTTGAATTGTTCTATTTTTTTTTGCTCTGGAGTTTTGGGAGTTTCTTCTATTTTTTGAGTTTGTAGTAATGTAAAATCAAGTGCATGCTCAACACTTGGCTTAACCAACATCGTAGAGGAAGTATTTGGAAGTTTTCTTGAAGCATAATTATAGGCATCTTTAATAGAACTATTTTGAGCCAGTTGCTCATAAAAATAACTACTAAAAATCGCATTATCTTCTTTATTTTGATTTTTAGAAATAGCAATCGTAATGGGCAAAAGATGCGCAATGGTCGCCGAAGGAGGAATCAAAATATCTTCCAAAATAAAACAAACCAAATTTGGCATTGTGGAAAGACGACGAATAAGCTGTTCGATAAATGTAGAATCATTCGAATCTCCTATCCAGTGAAAAATAAAAAGCCTATCACTAAATTCTTTATCATCTAAACGCTCAAATACTTCTGAAAAAATATTTTCAGAAGCCATTATCAACTCACACGTTCCTGTTCGTTGGGGCGTAGAAAGAGCAACATCGGCAGCCAAAAAAGCAGATGTTTCGGCTGTGGAGGTCAAAAAAATTATTGGTGAATTAGTTTGTTTCATATAAATTTGCACAACTTGCAACTATCAAAAAAATAATTGCAGAATGATAAGAACAAGGTTTTATTTCATACTACTAGATATTTTACTCTTCTGAACTCCCCTTTCTAAAGATTTTTGTTTGGGAAGGAGTCAAAAAGTCAAAATTACTAAAATCAATTCTTTAAATTAAAAAATATTTAGCAGTGTTGTTTTATTATTCTTCAACAAATAAATTTATAGAAAAATATAATCTAAATTAACTTTTTTTTAGCTAAAAACAAACATAGATAGATAATTTATGCTTAGATTACATTTTTTTATCATTTGCAAAAAAAATATTTCATCTTTATTTTACCTTTTTTATAGACGTGTCCAATTTTACTCCAAAAGACCAGAACAAAGCTTTAAAAACTACCTCAACTACTTCAAATCAAAATAATGAATGGTTTGCAACATGGTTTGATTCTCATTATTATCATATTCTTTACAAGGATAGAGATGACACTGAAGCTCGTTTGTTTATAGATAATATTAGTTTGTATCTCAACTTTCTTCCCAACGACAAATTATTAGATTTGGCGTGTGGCAAGGGTCGTCATTCTATTTATTTGAATCAAAAAGGGCTTTTTGTGGAGGGAATAGATTTATCAGAAGAAAGTATTCATTATGCTCAACAATTCGAAAATGAGCGTTTGCATTTTAGTCAGCATGACATGAGAAAAATTTATAAAAAATCTCATTTTGATTTTATTTTGAATCTTTTTACTAGCTTTGGATATTTTCAAACAGATAAAGAAAACCAAGAGGCAATTATAGCTATGGCAAAGGCACTTCAATTTGAAGGCAGAATTGTATTAGATTTTTTTAATACGACTAAAGTTTTGAAAACTCTTATCGATTATGAAGAAAAAATTATAGAGGGAATAACTTTCAAAATTTCAAAGACAATACAAGATAATTTTATCATAAAAGATATTCATTTTGAAGATAAAAATAAAGAATTTCATTTTCAAGAGCGAGTAAAAGCCATTCAAGCAACAGATTTTTTGCGTTATTTCCGAGAGGCAGGGCTAACAGTAGCACGAATTTTTGGAGATTATGATTTATCTGAATTTGAAGAAGAAACCTCTGAACGCATGATTTTTGTGGTAGAAAAGTGATTAGTTATTAGAAAATTGCTTTTTGATAAGATTGTTTTAACTAAAAAAAATCGTAATCTGTAATTTAATTATTATATGGATACATCTTTGGAAAAAATATATGGTCACAAAATCAGAACCCAAGTTTGTGGAATTTGCCACGATGAAAAAGGGCGTGTACTTGTTGTAACAATGAAAGGAATTTCATCTGATTTGGAACAAAACAAATCTTTTTTAGCTCCTGTCGGTGGTGGAATAGAGTTGGGAGAAAGTGCTACTGATGCTTTGAAACGAGAATTTTTGGAAGAAACTGGCTTGGAAATCGAAATTGATTACTTTATGTGCATTTATGAATATATCAGTTTGCCTATTCATTCTATCGAATTATTTTTTGCTGTTCGTCCTTGTGGTGGAAAACTAAAAATAGGCACAGACCCCGAACAAGGCAAGCAACAAATTATTACTTCAGTAGATTATTTAGAATACTCAAAAATTATTGCACTTTCCTTCGAAGAAAGACATGGGATTTTTAAATATGCAGCCTCAATAGAACAACTAAAAAAACTAAAAGGGTATATTAAAGGTAGCTAATTTTTAAGTTATTATTTAAAAATGTTATACGTGCTTTTTTTGCTAAAATAACTTTTTTGTTATGATAAAAAATAGATATTTTTGGTAGTTGTGTCAAATACCATTACATGAAATATCTCGTTCCCCATCTTCTTTTATTGTATTTTCTATTTTCGGCAAGCTACTCTCTTGCGCAATCTATTGGTTTGCGTCATTATGACGTAGATGAAGGATTGCCCCAAGGCGATATTTATCAAATTAAACAAGATAAAAATGGTTTTTTATGGATAGCAACTGGCAATGGTTTTTCTCGTTTTGATGGACACCAAATGCAATCCTTTACCTCAAAAGATGGATTAGCTGACAGTTTTGTTACCACTTTGGCTACTGATTCTCTTCGAAATAGTATTTGGCTTGGACACCCAAACGGCTTTTTGTCTTATTATGACAAAGAAAATAATTCAATTCAAATCATTAATACATCTTCTCAAAATTTACTTAGTGATATTAGACAAGTTTATGTTGAAAAAAAACATGTTTGGGCATTGACAGAAAAAGAAGGATTGTTTAAAATTGATTTTAACAACGTAAATAATAAAACTCAATCAAAAGAATCAAAAGAATCTCTCAATTATCAAACCTCTTACTTTCCATCTCCCAAAACACAGAAAGAAAGATGTAAGGTTTTTGAAAAATTATCTAATAATACATTTTTGGTTGGAACTAATAATGGGCTTTTTATTGCTTCTTTGAAGGATAATAAATTTATTTTTACTACACAAATAAAAGAATTAGAAGGTATAGAAATTCATTCTATTACGAAAAAAAAACAAGGACAAATTGGTTTTTGGATAGGAACAAAAAACAATGGTATTTATGACTTTTTTGCTGCCAATGATGTCAGAAAAGCATTTGCAAGCCGAACAGAAATAGCAACAGAATACATTACTTCAATACTGGAAGACAAAAGAGGAAAATTGTGGATAGGAACAAAAAATAATGGATTATTTAGAATAGAATCTACAAAAAAAGAAGAGAAAATAGTTAATATCGAACATTATACTATCAAAAATGGGCTTCCAAACTCATCAATTTCGTGTATTTTACAAGATTATGAAGGAAGCATTTGGATAGGAACAGAAAATAATGGACTTGTTTTGGTTCTCAACGAAATGTTTGAAGTTTATACACATATTCATAACCTTTCAAATGAAAATATTTTATCTATTTTGCGCCTTAATGAAAATACACTTCTTCTAGGAACTGACCACAACATAACTTCGCTCACTCAAAGAAAAGATTCTATTCTTTTTCAACCCTATTTAAAGGCTCTTCCACAAACTCCAGTACACACTATTTTTCAAGATTTTTCGGATATAATATGGATAGGAACAGAAAAAAAAGGTCTATTTACTTATAATCCAGCCACTAATTCTTTAAAATCAATTAAAGATATTACTGACAAAACCATCAACAAAATAACGACCGATGATGATGGAAATATATGGATAGCTACAAATTCGCAAGGATTGTTTAAATATATAAAATCTGAAAAGCGTTTTAGTCAGATTTTGCCCTCCAAAACAACTCCAATAAAGCAAATACAGGATATTTATAAAGACAAAAATAATCGTATTTGGATTGCTGCTTCAGAAGCTCCTCTTGCTTATTGGAAAGACAATAAACTTACTGTTTTGGATTCTGTTTCTGAATTTGATAATATAAAAGCAACTTGTTTTGCAGAGGATATTGAAAATACGTTGTGGATAGGTACAGAAGGTTCAGGTGTTTTTTCTTATTCGGAAAAAGGCATCAAAAAATATACTACCACAAACGGACTGGCATCAAATTATTCGTATTTTATTGCTGCTGACAGAAATTATAATATTTGGATTGGTTCGAAAAAGGGAATTACAAGACTGCGTCCAAAAGATGATTTGACCAAAATTTATCATCAATCTGATGGGCTGATAGGAGCAAAAGCAAATAGAAATGCAACCGAAAAAGATTTTAATGGCGATTTGTGGCTAGGAACAACAAGAGGACTAATTCATTATATCGGACAAAATGACCATATAAACTTGGTACGTCCTAAGGTAATTTTGAGTGGTTTTCATATTTTTGGAAAAAAACAAACCTTTGACAAAAATTTGGTATTGCCCTACAATGATTATAGACTTCGTTTTGATTTCAAAACCATTACATTTCGTTACCCCAATAAAGTAAAATTCAAATATCGCTTGAAAGGTCTTGATAATAATTGGTCAGAAATAACAACTCAACACTTTGCTTATTATTCTCATTTGGAAGATGGAAATTATCAATTTGAAGTATTGGCTACCAATGATGACGGAATTTGGGCAAAAATCCCTGCTACTTATGCCTTCAAAATTGCCACTCCTTTTTGGAAACAAGCGTGGTTTTTTGCTATCTGTGTAAGTTTGGGATTTAGCTTATTGGTCAGTTATATACATTTGAGAACCAATTTTTTAGAGCGAAAAAAGAAAATATTAGAAGATGAAGTAGCCAAACAAACCGAAAAATTGAAGTTACAAAACAGAGAACTAGCTATCACAAATTCATTACTTCAAGAATCTGAAAATGAACTTTCTCAATCGAATGATATAAAAGACCGTATGTTTTCGATTATCTCTCATGACTTACGTGCGCCACTAGCAACACTTCAAAATTTTTTAAAAATGTTTATTTCATATAAAAATGTATTTACTGATGATGAAATCGACAAAATAACAAAAGAAATAAACAAATCATTGGGAAATGTAGGTGACCTTTTAGAAAACCTTTTGCAATGGTCTAGGGCGCAAATGGGGCATTTAGAAACCAAACTAGAACCTCTTTTGGTAACTGATTATATTCAAAAAAATATTGAATTATTGCTTCCAGCAGCCAAAAACAAACAAATAAATCTTCAAGTTTCTAGAATAACAACAGAATTTTTGGTAGAAGCCGACCCCAACTTACTCAATTTTATTCTTCGTAATCTTATCAGTAACGCCATAAAATTTACTAATCCAAATGGAACTGTTACGGTAGGTCTGACTGCTCAGGCACATGATACAAATGGCGATACAATGGTTCATCTTTCGGTAAAAGATACAGGGATTGGAATGAATGAAGAAATAGCAAAGAAAATTTTTATTATAGACCAACACATAACCACACGAGGAACAGCAAATGAAAAAGGAACAGGCTTGGGGTTAATGGTTTGTAAAGAATTTGTAGAAAAACAAAATGGCAAAATTTGGGCAGAAAGTAAAGAAGGAGTAGGGAGTATTTTTACTTTTTCGATGAAAGCAGCAACGACTGATAATTAAATTAATTTGTATCTAGCGAATACTTTTGGCAAAAATAATGAAATGATTGTGTAATAATTTCTTTCAAAACGTCTTTATCAATTTTGTCTATACTAAAGATGTATAAATTTTGGAAAACAATTTTTGAGAAAGTATCCTTTACACAAACCCTTATTTCCAAACCCAATTCTATCAAAAAATGAAATTTTTACTCATGTTATGTAGCACACAGAACACGGCTTGGTATTTTTGTTCTCTTACATACCTAATAATTACCCAAAGCAGAAATATAAGTGGTGTTGTAAAAAGTATGATAAGTTATTTGGTTGTTATTTTTTTTCAAATTCTTCATTTTTACTTTCTTCGGCAAGTTGTTTTAAAAGTGGCGCACGTTCCACACGCTCCTCTAAAGAAATAAATGTTTCGGTACGCACTATCCCTGGTACTTTCTGAATTTTGTCGTGCAAAACTTCTCTTAAATGCTTTGTGTCTTTACAAATAATTTTGGCAAAAATACTGTATGCACCTGTTGTGTAATGCAAACTCAAAATTTCTGGGATTTTGGATAATTGTTCGACAGATTCGTCATACATAGAACTGCGCTCCAAATAAATTCCTAGAAAAGCAGTAACATCATAGCCTAATTTGGCATAATCAATCGTTAAAGAAGCTCCTTTTACAATACCTAAATCTTGCATTTTTTTCATTCTGACATGTACTGTTCCTCCCGAAACAAATACTCTATCAGCAACTTCTGTATAAGGCAATTTGGCATCATCTGTTAGCTCAGACAAAATGCGAAGGTCGCAACTATCGATTTGAAAATTTTTACTCATTTTTTTGTGTTATTATTGTAATTTTACCAAAAAATACAAGAAATATTGCAAATTACCTAAATACTTGGAAATAATTTTGCAAAATTTTTAAACCTCAAAAAATAATAGTATGTTTGCATAACGAATTACAAATTTTTTACTAAAAATTTTTGATTCAACCCCTATATAATTAGGGTGTGTGTTTTATGTGTTGTTTATTGGTTAAGGTCAAAAAGGCGATGCTACTAGCATCGCCTTTTTTGTTGTGATATAAAAAAAACCTTTATTTAAAAAATAAAGGTTTTTTACTATCTGCTTAATCTTAACTTATCTTCAATGAAACTATCTTCAATAAGATATGGGTTAAATTTATACAAAAACAAATTACATTGCCTCACTTTTGGCATACATAACCCATCTTATGGCATAAAGTGTTCTTATTTTGGAATAAGTAGATTTATTTATAAATAATATTTTTTTGCTACTTATCTTTATGAGATAAACTGCTAACGCAAAAAATTGATACGCTTTAACAAATTCTCTTTATAATTTTTGCTAATATCAATGGTTTTATTTAACAGTTTTAAAGTATTTTCCTTTGTATTGATATTTTCTATAAAATTGGCATTTACAATATAAGAACGGTGTACTTGAATAAACTCTGTAATAGGTAAGCTTTTGGCAATTTCTTTGAGCGTCATACGAACAGTAAAAGTATTTTTTGAGGTATGAAGAGTACAGTTTTTTCCCATTACTTCTATTAAAATAATATCTTTGATGCTTATTTTTTGTAAGGTGTCTCCTACCTTTACAAACAAACTATCTCTTAATAGAATATCATTTCTCCAAACTTCTCCATTTTCATTATGATTTGTTTTGGCATACCTAGAAAAAGCAAGCTCAATGGTATGTTCTAATACATTAGCATCAAAAGGCTTGATTAGATAAGCATAAGGATTGGCAGTCTTTGCATTTTCAAAATAAGTTTTATCCTTATAAGAAGTAATAAAAATAACAGGTATAGGATTTTCGGATTCAGAGATTTTTTTGGCAACCTCAATTCCATTTTTTGCTCCCTTTATGTTTATATCAATAATCGCCAAATCAGGTTTTAGGGTAATAAAAAAACGAAGCATTTCTGCCGAATTATCTGTCATTCCTACCAAATTATAACCTAGTCTATCAATAAATATCTCTAAATTATTAGCAAACAAAAGCTCATCTTCAACAGCAATAATTTTCATCGTTATATTTTTTTAGGATTATATTTTTTATGTAAGGTAAAAAAAAGAAAAGGGAAAAACCTTAAAAGTGGAATAAAGGCTTTGTTTTATGGTATAAAGATTTTTATTTCTAAAAAAATGATACAAGAAATAATTTGTAAAATTATTTATGACTTTATAGGAATGGCTAAATTAAATGTTGTTCCTTCACTAACCTTACTTTCTACATCTATTTTAATACTGTTTAACTCTGCAAATTCGTAACACAAAACCAATCCTAAACCTGTTCCTTTTTCTCCCCTTACTCCTCTGCGAGTATTTCCTACACTTAATTGAGATAGTTTTTGTTTTATTTCTTCGCTCATTCCTATTCCATTATCAGCGATGGATAAGATTACTTTATCATCTTTAGATATTGCCGAGATTGATATTTTTCCATCTTTATGGGTATATTTAATTGCATTTCCTATTAGATTACGCAAAATAGTTTGAAATGAATCTTTATCAACATGTATAAAAATATTTTCTGATAGATTGTTTTCCAATTCAATTTGATGTATTAATGCGCTTACTTCATACACCTTGACAACCTGTTCTACACTTTTAAAAAGGTTTATTTCTCTCTTTTCTAAACTAATTTGTTGTGTTTGTGTCAATGCCCAACTCAATAAATTATTTAATAAATGATTAAGATTTTTTACAGAATTATCAATACTTTCACTCATTTGGAGCAACCTTTCAGGTTTGTTTTTTTGTAAAAAGAAATTGATTTGTTCGGTAATTCCTTGGAAAGCAGCAATCGGACTTCTAAGGTCATGAGCAATGATAGAAAAAAGATGCCCTTTCATCTGATTAGAGTCAGCCAATAACTGATTTTGAGTATTAATCTCTTTATTTTTTTCTGCCAATAGTAGGTTTATTCTTTGTTTGTTTCTTTGATTACGATAAGCCATGTAAGCAATAAGTAAAGTTGCCAAAATTCCAATTCCAAAAAGCATAGAAATATTTTTTTGAAACGCTATTTTTTGATTACTCTCAGCTTTTATGGCTCGTTTTTCAGCTTCTACTTTTTGAGCCATTATTTTGAGATTATCTGCTTCTAACTGTGCATTTTGTGCAGCACGATAAAGACTATCAGCTTTCTTTTGACTTTGTGCTTCCTTAGCTAGTGCAAAAAGCTGGTCTGCTTCGGCTTGTTTTTCTATGGCAAGTTTTGCATTCTTTTGATAGGCTACTTCAATGTTTTGTAATTGCAAATCTTTTTGTAGAATAGCTTGTTTTTCTTTGGCTAGTTCTTTGTCTTTATTCAGAATACCTATTTCTTGTTCTTTACGTTCTATTTCTAGGGTTGATTCTAGGTTGGCAATGGCTTTTGAACTCTCTACATTAAAAAGACTGTCATTACTTTCTTTAAAAAATTCGTGATATTCAAGAGCTTTTTTATAATCTTTTTTGAGTTTATAGGTTTTGTAAAGTGTATGACTCAATACTTTTATTTCTGGTAATGATTTAATGTCTTGGGCGATTTTTAATCCATGTTCTGCATAAATAATACTTTGTTCATAATTATCTTGTTTTTGAGCTACAAGCGCAAGACCATTGAGTGAATAACTAATTCCTATTTTATCTTTAATTTTCTTACTAATTTTGAGGCTTTTTTGATATGTCTTCAATGCCAAAGAGTATTTACCCTGTCTATAATACTCAAAAGCAATACTAGCAAGTGCCAAAATTTTCGTAGTATCGTTTGGAGCATTTTGATAAACATTGTTTAAACTATCTATTATTCTTTGATTTTGTGCTTGAGTATTTAGAGTTACAAAAAATAAAAGGCAAAAACAGAGTTGTTTTATCATAATATTTTTTCTTTAGAATTTTTTATGTTGTAAAGTAAGTGAAATCTAAAGTACAAACTTCTTTTGTAAACACAAAAAGCCTATACAATCCATCAAAGGTTATATAGGCTTTTTATAGATAAATTGCTTTTATATCCAATTCAGAAAATCAATATTAACTACAAACTGACTTACCATATCTAATTTTAGATAAATAGTTTCCAAACTACTTTGAAATGTATTTTGAAATAAATGAGAATAAGAATCTGTATAAGCAAGATTTCCAAAATCCGTTCCATCAAACAAATCAGCTCTTTTTTTCTTACTAGAAAAGAAGAAAATTATGGCAATAATTGCCAAAACAGCCAAGACAGCCAAAGCAATTTTGATAACACTATACGGACGTTCTCCCTGTACATCTCCTGTGCGAGCATTTACCATAAAACGATAAACTTTGTCTTGATAACGATAAGCACTAATCCAAAGAGGAAGCAAAATATGCTTGAAAGTAATATCATTATGATTTGTTTGAAGGCTTTCGATGCGCTGCTCATCTCCTCCAATATCATCTGAAACCATCGTTCGGATTTGAGTTTCAATTTTGTCTTTGGCTATTTCAAAACCACTTTTCAAATCAACTTGATAGGTTTCTGTTTGAAATCCAGACAAATAACGCTCATCATATCCTGCCAGTTTTTCTAAGTCCCATGGCTCAAGTTTATCGACATAGTTTTGTGGCAAAGAATGGCTTGCCAGCACCAAAGTATCATCAAAAAAATGGTCAATATGCCCAGATACATTTGTCCAACGAGTATGCCTCACTTCTCTAGTCTGATGATTTCCATCACTATCTGTATAGCTTTCGGTAGTATAATAATAATCGCCTCTCATTCCGTGATAACGAGAATCTGTTTCGCTATCAAATGTCCAATAAGGAATATACATTCCTTTTAGTTTTTCGGTAAGTTCGGCTCGTTTTTTCAAATCATTTGGTGCAAACCAAAGACTAGATACCCATTCTTTGAATAGTTTCCCTGCTTCTTTTTGGTCAATATGAAAAGGCAATAATGATTTGGGCTGAAATACTTCTACTGTTTCGGGTGAAGAAGTAACTAAAGGAGTTCCACAAAATGCACACTCATCGGAGGTTATATTTGGTTTGAGTGTTGTTCTTGCACCACAACCATCACATTGAACGGTTTGTAGGGTTTTCATTTCTGTTTTCGAAGAGGCTTCTTCAAGAGCAGTATAAAAATCAAGCTCTTCGATAGGAGCTTCTTCCTCAGCAACAATTTCATTTTCTGCACCACAATAACTACATTTTAGAGCTGTTGTTCCAGGGGCATAAGTAAGATTTGCGCCACAATCATGACACGTCATATTACGGCTTTTGGCAGTTACATCAGGGGTTTCTCCATCTGGACGACGAGGCGAATCTTCTGGTAAATTATTGGGTAGGTTTGGAGGTAAATCTGGCATAATTTGATTGATTAATTAAAATTTGGTATTTTTCTTTTCTTAAAAATAAGAAAATAGAATCAAAACTCAAATTTCTTTTTATAGAATAAACATTATTAGAATTGTTTTTATGTAAAGTATTTTTTCTGTTCGTTTGCTTACAAACAAACTTATCACTTTCTCAAAAGCATAATTTTTGCATGAACCCTGCTCTAAAAAAACCTTTTTGTTCAGTTTTGAGAAACTAAACACACAATTTAGAAGTATTAAACAATTTCTGTGATAACCTTATAATAAAAAAAAATAATATTTTGCTTAAATACTTGTAAATCCAAATAATTCCTTAATTTTGTATGGCAAATAGTAACATTACATTATTTGCCATGTCTGAAAACATAAACCGTCCAAACGGTGCTATAAAAAATAGCAACCCAAGCCAGAATATCTCTGATGCTTATGCTTCCAAATTCTTAATGGAAGCTCTCACTTACGACGACGTATTGCTCGTACCAGCTTATTCGGAAACTCTCCCACGCAATACACAAACCAAAACCAAACTTACTAAAACAATTACATTGAATGTTCCGATTGTTTCGGCTGCAATGGATACAGTGAGTGAGGCTCAAATGGCGATTGCGATTGCTCAAGAAGGTGGAGTAGCTTTTATTCATAAAAACATGAGTATTGCACGCCAAGCCGAGCAGGTCAGAAAAGTAAAACGTTCGGAGAGTGGAATGATTACCGACCCTGTAACTGTTTTTCCCTCTCAAACACTCGCAGATGCAAGCCGTTTGATGAAAGAGTTCAAAATTGGTGGAATACCTGTTATTGATGAAAATAAAAAATTGGTTGGAATCCTTACAAACAGAGATTTGCGTTTCCAAAAAGACCTTTCTTTATCTATTTCTGATATAATGACTTCCGAAAATCTAATTACTGCCAAAGAGGGTGTTGATTTGCAGCAAGCAGAATCAATTTTAGATGCCAACAAAATCGAAAAATTATTAATTATTGATGATGAAAACAACCTTGTAGGGCTTATTACCTATAAAGATATTCTCAAAAATAGCGACCGTCCGAATGCTTGTAAAGACGAACTAGGGCGTTTGCGTGTGGGAGCTGCTGTTGGTGTTACAGGCGACACACTCGAAAGAGTAGCTGCTTTGGTAAAATCAGGTGTTGATGTTATCACGATTGATACTGCTCACGGACATTCAAAGGGCGTTATTGATATGCTCAAAAACGTAAAATCTACTTATCCAAAACTTCAAGTTATTGTAGGAAATGTTGCCACAGGTGCAGCAGCAAAAGCTCTTGCTGATGCAGGTGCTGATGCTGTAAAAGTAGGCGTAGGGCCAGGTAGTATTTGTACAACTCGTATTATTGCAGGTGTAGGAATGCCACAATTATCTGCTGTTTTTGAAGCTGCTGAGGCTGTAAAAGGAACAGGAGTGCCAGTTATTGCAGATGGTGGAGTTCGTTTTTCAGGCGATTTGGTCAAAGCTATTGCAGCAGGCGCATCTTGTATTATGATAGGTTCACTTTTGGCAGGAACAGATGAAGCACCTGGGGAAATGATAATTTATGAAGGAAGAAAATTCAAATATTATCGTGGAATGGGTTCGATTGAAGCGATGGAAGATGGTTCGAAAGACCGTTATTTTCAAGATACAGAAGATGATATTAAAAAACTTGTTCCTGAAGGAATTACAGGAAGAGTTGCTTATAAAGGAAAGGCTGCTGAGGTAATTTATCAACTTATTGGAGGATTAAAAGCAGGAATGGGATATTGTGGTGCATCTTCGATTGAAGATTTGCAAAAAGCACAGTTTGTCAAAATTACAAATGCAGGAATGAAAGAAAGCCACCCACACGATGTTATGATAACTCGTGAAGCTCCAAATTATAGCAGAAATTAATGAGCTTCTATCTATTAAATTAAAAAAACAAAGGCTTTCACAAATTATTTTTTGTGAAAGCCTTTATAATAAAACAATCTATTGAGAATAATAAATCCAATTTTTTGTTTATATATTAATCAATTTAATTAAACAATACTTATGGCAAAATCACTTGATTTACAACGTGAATTACACCATTAGAAGCATCTACATCAGCTTGTGTAACTGTTGCATTATTTATCATCACACTTCCTGCCGAAATACCAACATTAAGAAAAACATCAGCATTAAGTGTAGGAACAATCTGACCATCAGATAAAGCTGAACTCTTCACTTCACCAGCTACCACATGTTGTTGTAATACACTTGTAAGCAATGGCACAGGAACAGTTTCTAGTGTTAGGTTATTTGCTGTTAAGAAAGCCTCAAAAGCTGCATTTGTGGGTGCAAATACAGTATATTCTGTACTTCCTTGAAAAACAGTTACTAAATCAGCTTTGATTAGAGCAGCTTCTAAAGAAGAAAAATCGTTTCCTTCTACCACAATATCAGCAATCGTTTTGGTTGTCATGGCAGGTTCTGTATCATCGTCGTCGTCGTCATTACAAGAAGTAAAAGAAATAGTTACGACCAACAAAACCATCAAGATTTTGAAAGAAACAAATGAAACTTTAGGCATTGATAAATTTAAAAATTGAAACATTTTCATAGTTTTTGAATTTGGTTTGAGTTAAATAATAAATCTTGAGGTTATAATAAAACAGCCCTCTTTTTGTTTAACATTAAACCAAAAAACATAAACAAATTAATTTTTTTTTAACTAATCAAAAGTTTTTTCTGCTCTACATTAAAATTTATTAAGATTTTGCTCTTCATTATTAGGTCATTATGGCATTGTTTTGTTTAAAAGCAAACTCGGTATTTAACTTTTTGACTATCAACACTTTAAAGATATTTATTATTTACATAATAGGATAGCATACGCTTTAGTACGTGAGTAGATGTACCGAATGCTTTAGCTTACTACAAAGAAAAATAATACCGAGTTTATAAGTATGGTATTATCAGAATTTTATCTACCAAAAACCAGCTTCTGACATTCTTTATCAAGTGTTCTGTAGAGTGTAAAGAGGCTCGTTTGTTCAGAGTAAAAAAGCGCAACTGTTGTATTGCTTTTTATTGCTTTTCCTCCCACCATTGTTCCATTTGTATAATAAAGATAAGTTTTTTGTGCGTGCATATCAGTAACAGCAATGACTTCTATACTTGCTCCAAAATTGAAATATTGGACTAATTTTGTGCCTTCATTATCATAGTTTTTGGAAAACAATAGAACCTCTTCGGAAGAATATAATGTTAGTTTTTTGCTGTCCTGACGTGCAATTACAAAGTTTTGTTCACGCTGCTTGTCGGCTGCAAGTGTAAAAATTGCACCTTGTTCTCCTTTTTCAAAAAACTTTCTATCTGTTATTTTTCCTTTTAGATTAAAACGAATAAGCTCGCCAGCTTCGGTCAGCATACTTATTTCTGTTGTCGAAAGAGTATTTCCATAATCCACATGAAAATCATTCGTAATATCTGAATTAAAGTTGAGAGGAAAATTAGAATAACTTTTAGAATTTCGTTTTAATAGATTAACAATTCCATTTTGTTCGACGGCAATCATTGCATCTCTACTTCCTGCCCGTACATGTTCTAAAGGAGCAGAAAGAGCCATTCCTACCTTACGAGGCTGCCAACCGGGCAAACTCTGCCCTGTTTTATCGTATAAATAAACATCTCCAGTGCTTGTAGCTACTCCAATTCTATAATTTTTTGAATTGTCATAATCAATAACAGAAAGATGTGTAATAAAGGTTGTTGAGGGAAAAGAAATTGGAAATCCTGAAACACTTCGTCCCAAACGGTCAATCAAATAAACTTTTGTTGGCGTGGCAATTAGATATTGTAATTTTCCATTTTTATAGGCATCAATTTGATAAATTTGTGGGCGCATTGTTCCATTTAGATAATAATTCCAAAGTATTTTTCCTTCTTTCGAAATCAAATACAACATATCTTTATTATCTTGAACCAACACTTCCCAACTTCTATCCAAATGATTTCTGACCAAATAGGGAGGGCTTTCCAATTTGTTTTTAAATACTGTTTTTGCTTCTTCTTTTTTGTTTTGAGCGACTAGTTCTTCTGTTTTTTGTTGCTGAAAAATAAGCGAACTTGCAAAACGTTTTTCTTCACCTTCTGCTTGCCATGCCAAAAACTCTACTTTTAAAAGGTCATATTTATAGGCTTCAAAGGTGTTTCGCCATTCAGGAGAAACATTTGTCATGAGCCAGTTCCAAGAGCGAGGCAAATCAACAATTACACTGACTGTCGAACGAGTTCCTATTTGCTCAAAAAATTGTCTTTGTCGTACTAGTTTTCCCCAAACACGCTCGTTTTTGTAATCATCAATAAGGGTTTGAATAGCTTGAAAGCTGCTTCCAATCACAATATATTTGCTTTCCAACACTGTAAAATAAGATTGAGAAAAGCCACTAAAACCTTCTCCAAACATTTTTTTGGGAAAATCAGCAACTTCAATTCTTGTGATAGGCAATTCCTCATAAACTTCTGTAAGAGGTTTGGTTTCTGATTCTGCCGAGTCTTCACCTTTTAACTCTACACGAGAATTTTCGGCAAGTTGATTTAATAATGCAATCGCTTTTTGTTCGTATTTTTCGGTTTGTCCATCTTCGGATTTTATTTTTAAGAACGCCAATTTTTCGGGGTGTTGTCTGTTTTCAGGCATTTCCAAAACAGCCACGGCAATTTCATTTCCTATATTATTTACAAAACGAGAAGGCGAAAAGCTATAATTATCAATCAACGTTTCTTTTTTTTCAATCTGTTTTGATAAATATTCTTTTCTATATTTCTCCAAATCATCAAAATACTTTTCAGGTTCGGACAATCCAATTCTATATAAAAGAGCTGTTTCTTGTGGAATAAATTGTTGTAAATCAATAAAATCTATTGCTTTTTGATTTTCCAAAATAGACAAATAATCAATTTCTGTCCCTTCTTCTTCTGTAAGCAAATAGCCATTGAGAAGCAATAAGTGTTCTTTTAATGAAACATCAAGCATTGCAGATTTTGCCCAATTTTCGAAGGTAGAAAGCAAGTTTGCATTTTTTTCTCCTGTAAAAAGAGAGAACAGTTTTGGAATTTGCGCAGCCGACAGATATAGATTTGCATCGTCGTCTTCTATTTTGGTCAGTTTTAGAAGGTCTTTATTTTCTTTAAAAAAAGGTGTTTCTTCATTACTGGCTATTTTTCGGACAGCATCTTCTACCAAAAAAGGTGTATAACTTCCAATAAAAAAATTTTTGTAAATAACATAAGTAAAAATAACACTTTCAGTTTCATTTTTTCTATTTGAGTTTTTTCTTACTTCTACCTTTCCATTTTCATCTGTTTTTTCATATTCATATTTTAACTCATGAACTGTAATATTATTGTATAAACGTTCTGAATGCGTAAAAGGGATTTTTTCTTTTAGTTTATTGGTCAAATTACTTATAATTCTGGACTTCAAAGACATCGGAACAAAAAACATAATATCAGCACTTGTACGAGAAGTTTGGTGCAATGAAACATATATTTTGCGTCCTTTTAGATAGTTCATGATGTCTAAAGAATCTCTTCCTACAGAGTCTAAAATGGTTTTTCTAGAATGATAGGCTTGCAAATAAGGCAAACTTCTGAAAGGCTGCCAAAAAGGAAGGGAATCAATTTTTTCTCTCATTCGTTCTGTTTTGGTAGTTTCTACTACCAAAATTGCATCATTAGGAACAAGCTCCCAAACAGAAGCCTCTCTATTATTGTCCCAAATAAAAAAAGCCACTGCAAATACCAATAAAACTCCCAAAACACCAGCTATTCCAGCACTATATTTTTCTTTTTGAGAACGGCTTTGCCATTGATTATCTAGCCACACACGAAAGCGTAAAACACGCATTTTCCATTTTGTCATAAAACGATTTTTGAAAAATAGTCGACACTTTCCAAAGTGTCGATTAAGATACATTATATTTTCTGACACTTGGAAAGTATCAGCTACATTTATTACTTTACAAAAATGCTTATAGTTATTCAGAAAGACAAGAAAAATACCTATATAAACAAAAAAACCGAAATTCAATAAATTTGAATTTCGGTTTTTGTCACTATAAAACCCTTAGGATTTAGTAGCAATTATCTAAAAATCTTCATCTAAAGAAAACTTAGGCGAGTCATCATTATTGTTCATAACTCCTGCCTTTTGGTACTCTGCGACACGTTTTTCAAAGAAATTTGTTTTTCCTTGCAAACTAATCATTTCCATAAAAGGAAACGGATTTGTAGAGTTATATTGTTTTTCACAATTAAGCTCCCCCAACAATCTATCAGCCACAAACTCAATGTATTGATTCATCAAATCCGAGTTCATACCAATCAGACTTACTGGAATTGCATCAGTTACAAATTCTTGTTCGATTTTGACAGCATCGGTAATGATTTCGATAATACGTGATTTTGGCAATTTGTTTTGAATATAATTGTTATACAAAAGGCATGCAAAATCGCAATGTAAGCCCTCATCTCTTGAAATAAGCTCATTCGAAAAGCTAAGACCGGGCATTAGTCCACGTTTTTTGAGCCAAAAGATAGAACAAAAAGAACCACTAAAAAAGATTCCTTCGACAGCAGCAAAAGCAATCAAACGCTCTGCAAAGTTTTCACTTTCTATCCATTTCAAAGCCCAATCGCCTTTTTTGGCTACACAATCTAAGTTATCCAAAGCATTGAACAAATAATCTTTTTCTTTTGTGCCTTTGATGTAACTATCAATAAGAAGAGAATATGTTTCGGCATGAACATTTTCCATCATCACTTGAAAGCCATAAAAACAACGAGCTTCTGGAAGCTGCACTTCCTTCATAAAATTGACAACCAAATTTTCGTTTACAATTCCATCAGAAGCTGCAAAAAATGCAAGTACATGTTTTACAAAATGGCGTTCATTTTCACTCATTGCCTCCCAATCTTTCATATCATTAGAAAGGTCTATTTCTTCGGCAGTCCAAAAACTGGCTTCTGCTTGTTTGTACATTTGCCAAATGTCATCGTGTTTGATAGGAAAAAGCACAAAACGATTTGGGTTTTCGGCAAGTAAAGGTTCGTGTAAAAGGTCTTTAGAAGATGTATTTGACATAAAAAGATATTTTATAGATAAAAGGGCGTAAAAAACTACCCTGTATTTGTAATATAGAATTAATGTTTTTGGAAGATTAGGAACAATTATGAATTAAAAATTATGATTGTAAATTATTGACTATCAATCAATTAAAGTTTGAAAAATAGCACTTTATTTAATTCCTATTCCTTATAATCTAATCAACAGACTGTGAAATTAAAAGGATTGCAAAAATAGTATTTTATTTTTCCCTTTCTATATCATTTGGCTATTTTGTTGATTTTAATTTTGAATAATTAAGAAGTTACTTCATAAACGATAAAATTTTCATATTATTCAATCTGTATGTTTGATATAAATTGCTTTTTTACAAAGGTCGATATTC
The DNA here is from genome assembly GCA_937136415.1 of uncultured Cytophagales bacterium. Classification (GTDB taxonomy): domain Bacteria; phylum Bacteroidota; class Bacteroidia; order Cytophagales; family Bernardetiaceae; genus Bernardetia. The sequence continues at coordinate 70,339 of CAKZOK010000150.1, forward strand.
TGAATTTATTTGAAGAGTTTTTTTTCAATTAATTTCAAATTAAGATTAAAAAATTTATTGAGTACATTAAAATAGAAATTAAAAATAGGCACTTATTCTATGCGTCCAATATGTCGTATTTCTTTTCCTTTTTTGTCAATCAATGTAATAGAATCTCCCTTCATTACCTGTGCATAACCATTTTTAAAATCAAATAACTCATACCTTCCAAAAGGGTCATCATCATAAATAAAAGGTATGATTGTATTTCCTTTTTTGTCTATAAATCCCCATTTTTTATTTTTTTTGACTGCTGCAAGCCCTTCAGAAAAACAAATTGTAAAATCATATAATAAAGGAATTATTATCTTTCCTGTTTTGTCGATATATCCATATCTATATCCATTTGTTGCCATTGCTACCCCTTCACTAAAAAAGCCTGCTGATAAAGAATCGGGAAGCGAAAAAATAGTATTTCCTTTTTTATCTATAAAATGATACGGTTTTCCACTATTTCCTACTTCTGCCAAACCTTCTCCAAAACGCTGAGTGACATCGTATTTTAAAGGAATTATTATTTCTCCTTCGGTATTTAGATAGCCTTTTTTTCCAAATTCATTGACCATTGCCAAACCTTCCTTAAAATGATGCGCAAAATTATATTTCAAAGGAATTATTTCCTTTCCATTTTTATCAATAAATCCCCAGCCAGTACGTTGTTCTACCAAAGCTCTAGCATTCGAAAATGAATAAAAACTATCATAATTATATCCGACAACTAGCTTTCCTGTTTCATCTATAACTCCCCAAAAAGCACCCTTTTTTACTCCAGCTCTTCCTTCTGAAAAACTTTGCACAGCCGAATAAGTTTCTTCTGTAATTTGCCTTCCTTTTGTATCAATAAATATCCAGTTGTATCCTATTTTTACGGCAGCAAAACCATCTTTAAAATCTCTTGCTTTAGAATAAAATGGTTTTATTATTTCATTGCCTTTTTCATCTATATATCCCCAATTTCCATTCTTTGCTTGTTTTCTCCAAATATGTGTCGGAGAGTTTTGAAGAGATTCTATTTTTTCTTGCTTTTGGTTTTGTGAAGCTTTGGTGTTGCAAGACAATAAAGATAAAAGCAAAAAGATAGAAAATATTGATTTTAAATGAGTCTGCATTTTGATAAAATAAGTATGTAGATATTTTTTTTATTGAAGTTGTTTAAGAATTGGTTTTGTGTGTGTATTTGTTGCTATCGCTACGCCAAAATACCAACAAGAGCTAGTTTATTTTAGAGTACTGGACACTAGATGTATTTGCTGTTCTGTGAGTCACAGAACAGGGAAAAACACCGTTCGTTAGTGTTTTAGCGTAGCGACACCAACAACTTTTTAACTCATGTCCAGTACTCTATCAAAATACAGTTTTATTATGCCAAAATAAATAAATAAAGTATTTTGTAGTTACAATCTTATAACGGAGGTTCTTTGTTTTATTGCGTGGTTTTCTAAAAAAGGCAAAAATTGTCAAAGAATTAAAATAAGTTGAGCCATAAAAAAAACACCTAATTTAGATTTATGTTGCTAATTAGGTGCTTTTAGATATATTTTTTTACTTCAATTTATTCAACAGGAATAGTCTGGTTGATAATTGGCAAGATAGCATTGTGTAAATATGTTCCTTTCAAGAAGGCAAACAACGAACCACGAGTAGTAGAAATGGCAAGTTCATTCAAATCCAAAACAACATCAGTTGGCATGTTGTTTTTGCTATTTGCTGTATCTACATGTTTGGCTAATTCTGCTACTTTAAAGACAGTATTTGTTTTGAATTTGGCAAGCAAGTTTTCTTTTTCATTTGAGAAAATAGAAATTGTAGTAACTACAATAAAAATTTCGTCGTCTGTATTCCAACGGTGTTCTATATTTACATCAAATTGAAAAGTAATTTCTTTTGATAAATTTTGAGCAGGAGCAATTAAATTTGCTTCTAAAATGTCTAGGGCTACGATTCTGAATTGCATGAGTTTTTATTAATTGGATAAAAAAAATTAATACAAAAGTACTTGTTTTTTGTTTCCTATAAAAATATAAGTTTGTTTTAGCTTTTACAAGGTCTATTTTTCAAGGCGTTGTTGTTGGTGCTGCTATTGCTAAAATACCAACAATGGCATTTTTTTATATAAAAAAAATCAATTTACATAAATAAATTCTCTATAAAGAATAAAAAATGCAATTACTAATACCATATAGCCAAAAAATTGTTTGAGTTTTGTAGAAGGAATATATTTACAAAAATGAGTACCCAACAAAATTCCAACAATAGTAAAACTTGTAAAAGGAAGTAAAAAACGCCAATCAATATCATGGTTTTGCCAATCTCCCAAAAAGCCTAAAAGTGAATTAATGGCAATAATAAAAAGCGAAGTGGCAATGGCTTTTTTCATAGGAATACGAGCCAAAAAAACAAGCGAAGGAACAATCAAAAAACCACCTCCAGCACCCACCAAACCAGCAATAAGCCCCACCAAAATAGCATTGATAACCAAAACAGGAATGTTTAAAGTTTTTGCAGTGGCAGTCTTTGGAATTTCTGAGGGTTTTTTTGCTCCTTTTCGAATCATTATGGTAGATGAAAATAACATCACAATCGCAAAAAAGACTACAATAGCTGCATTTTTGGTAAGAACAAAAAGCTCAAAAGTCAAAAATGGGTCAGGCAAAGCAGGTACAATATACGCCCGAGTCAGGTACACCATTACCAAAGAAGGCGCACCAAAAATAAGAGCAATTTTGAGATTTACCAACCCCTCTCTAAAATATCTGTAAGCACCCACCAAAGCAGCAGCACCCACCACAAAAAGTGAATATCCTGTCGCAATAACAGCTTCAATATTTAAAATATAAATAAAAATAGGCACAGCCAAAATAGAACCTCCACCACCAAGCAATCCCATTGTAAAACCTACGATGATAGCAATTAAAAAACCTATAATTTCTTCCATTTTTTACTAAAATTGATTTCTTCTTATTTTTTATTGTGTTTTTTTTATAAAAAAACAGTTTTTCTTATTTATGAAATGGCAATTTAGTTATTTCAAATCTAATTTTAATTTTAGGGAATGTTCATAAAAAAAAATATTCTTGTAAATATGTTTAATCAAGTAAATTAGCTACGCTGCTCCTTTGGAATATAGTGTTTTTTTGATTTTGATAATCCTTTTCGGAAGGCTGTCAATAGTTGGAAAAATAAGTATGTTTTTTAACATATCTAAGAAGGAATATCAAAGTCATCTTTGGGAGGAATAATTTTGTATGGATATTGAGCAGCCCGAGTATCTTTATACTTTTGCCAATCAAAAGTTCTTAAAAAATGAGCAGCAGCTTTTGCACCACGAATAAAAAGGTCTAATTTGTCATCATCAGAAAGTGTAAAATCTATCCAATTATGATTTCCGATGTCTATCCAAGTAATAAGTTGGCGATAATCTCGGTTTCGAAGAATAAAATTATAATCTGCAATTTGTCGCATCGATTCGACGATTGCTCTTGTAAAAATAAACGGATTTGTAATCTCATTTGGGCGATTTCGTTCTGTTCCTAGTTTGACTCCAAATGATGGTTGTCGTGGCACATGAGATTTATGAAAAACGTCGGCAGGAAAATTTGAAATTATTCCTCCATCAACAAAAAAGACTTCTTTGGGTATATTTCCACGATAACCTACGGTGTTTTTCCAGTTGCTTTGTGCTTTTTTTCCAGTCGGAATATCAGCAACCTTAAAGGGAGTAAAAAAAAATGGAATAGACATAGAAGCACGAACAAAATTTGTCGGATTTATTAAATGGCTATTTTTCCAATAGAGATGGCGCATAGCAGGAAAAACGATTTTTGATTCTGTTGTAATATCAGTAGCAACAATCGAAATGGTTGCTTTTATACCTTCGATGGTATGATTTACGCCTTTTCGAATACGCAATGATTTGGGCAAATCTGCGACAGCTTTTTCCAAATGTGCAGATGTATAAACCCCTTCTTTTCCTAGAGCCTCTGTAAACCAATAATAAAAATGTGTCCCTGGATTTAGTCCCCAATCTTCCCAAAATTTGCTAAAGGCTTTTACTCCTCTCCATACTAATTTGCTCCAATTAATTTCGCCTTCATTTTCGCTAATAGCAAGGGCAAATTCTCGTGCATGCTCGTCGCCATCAATAAAATCAATGAAATTTTTGTTGGCAATTAGTTCTATCATTTTGTTTGTTTTGGGTTTTGTTCGGTCGCCAAGCGAAGCCATATAAATTGTGTTTATTGCTCCTACCGACGTGCCTGCATATCCTAAAAAACGGATTCCCATTTGCTCCAAAACATGCACATAACCAATGAGTGCAATCCCTAAAATACCTCCTCCCTCTTGTACCAAATCTACATATTGATGCCCTTGATTATCCAAAATATCAGAAAATATTTTTTGATGAACACCCTTTTTTTTGAGTTGTCTGATAAGATTAATTATAATGTCATGTTGGGTAAAATCTTCAGGTGTCATGTTTTTAATAAGGGGCTAATTTAGGAAAATAAAAAAATAGAAACTCAATAAAATAAGGAACTATTTTGATTTTGAAAAGGATAAAGGGAGTGCCAAAACTACAAATAAAATTGAATTTTGTTTGATTAAATAGTTTGAAAATAAAATAGCCAAAAACCAAAATATTATCTTTTTTTTATGTAATTTGAATTTGTAGGGCGTTATTTTTACAAAAAAATAAAATGCTTTCTAAGCAATTATATTATTTATTTTTCAATCTAATACAATGACTATGTATCAAAAATCAATTAGTTTAACTTTTTTATTATTTTTTATATCTTCTATTTTTATAATGGGTTTTTCTCAAAATACACAAAAAGGACAACGAGTAGCTGTTTTCAAAAATGGAACTGGTTTTTTCTTTAATCCAATGATATTAAAAGCTGAAAAAGACGGAGAACAAAAAGGAAAATTTATCATTAAATCATTACCTCAAGCTCTTTTCGGAACATTTTGGTTTTATACCAACGGAAAGCCTATCAGTAGTTTGAAAAGTTATGTAAGTGAGGAAAAAAACGATAGCAAGAAAGTATCAAATCTTTCTGAAATGCTTTATGCAAATATTGAAAAAAATGTAGAAATTATATTAAAATATGATTTGAAAAATCAAGTGGTTGGTAAAATTCAAAATGTAAATCTACAAAATGAGATGCTTTTTCTAGCAACCACCAAACCAAAGGTAGGTTTTATGGTAATTACGATGAGTGATATACAGTCTATTTCATTTCCTAAACAGCCAAATACAGATTATTACCCTCTTCAAAATCAACGTATTATCGAAGTAGAAATTGATAAAGCAACTTCTCAAGAAAATGTTGAAATGGCGTATTTGCAGCGTGGGATTGGTTGGTTACCATCTTATTTGGTAAACTTAAAAGATGATAAAAAAGCACAGATTGTCTTGCGTGCCGAGCTTGTCAATGATGCCGAAGACATCAAAGATGCTACGCTTAGTTTGGTTGTTGGAGTTCCAAATTTTAAGTATGATAAGTTGGTTTCTCCTTTTGTTTCTAACCAAAGTCTGGAATCATTTTTAAATCAATTAAATGGCTCAACAGGCGATTTGAGGCGTGGAAGGCAGCAAATGGTAATGTCAAATGCGATTACAGCTCAATCTATGGCTTATGAATCTATGGACATGGATTTGGATACGTATGGTGGTGGTGGTGATACCGACGAATTAGAAACTCAATCTCAAGAAGATTTGTTTTTTTATACCAAAAAAGGTGTCACACTACCAAAAGGTGGGCGTGCTTTGTATTCTTTATTTAATGAAGAAGTGGATTACAAACATATTTATGAAGTAGAATTAACTCAAAATAATGCTCGCCATGTAGTCTATAAGCAAGAAGACGAACAGAGAAACGACGTTTATCATTCCTTAGAACTTCAAAACTCAACAAGTTTTCCATGGACAACAGGAACAGCAATGGTTACACAGCCCAGAAAAACGAAAGAAGGAGCAGTTAGCACAACAAGTGACCCACAGGTTTTGAGCCAAGATATGCTAAAATATACAGCCAAAACATCAAAATCAATGCTTCGTCTGACGATTGCTCCTGATATTATGGTAAAAGATAATGAGCAAGAAACAGCAAGAGAAACCAATATCAAAAAGAAACGAATAGTTTATGATTTGATTACAGCGACAGCAACGATTGAAGTCAAAAATTATAAAAATAAAGAAGTAAGTTTGAAAATTAGTCGTACTGTTATTGGAGAAATGCTCAAAACAAATTCAGAATGGGAAAGCAAAAAACGCCCAAATTATTATGCTATCAATCCTGTAAATGATGTTGTTTGGGAGTTGAAATTAAATAAAGGAGAATCAAAAACAATTACGTATTCGTATCAATTTTATGTAAGAAGATAAATTAAATTATCAAAAAAAAGGGAAAAATAAACATTATCACGGTTGTTTTTGTATGAAGCCTTTTGTGTGTTTGTTTGCTCACAAACAAACTTATCACTTCCTCAGAGGTGTCATGTTGTATGTATATTATGTTTTTGAGGAGGCGATAAGTTCAGTTCTAAGGAACTGAACACAGGAAAAATTAACTGTGATAATCTTTAATATACTTTTTCCTTTTTAATTTTCATTGAAAATACTTCGTACTTTATTTTTACATTTCTCCTTCTTTCAAATAATAAATTTTTTCGTCCTTAAATTTTGGGCAGTTTACAGCATCATTATTAAAAGGAGTAAAAGTAATTCCTATAAAACCCAAAATGGCATTATTTCGATATTCATCTCTATCATTAAAGAACTTTTCAGGTGTTAGGTATTCTGTCAAAAGATATTGAACTCCCACACGCAGTCGCCAACGAGGATTGAATTTATAGCCTACAAAAATTTCATTATTAAGAGTTCCTCTAACTTTGGGAAGCTGAACTAAAGAACGAGGTTTTGCCTCTGTAGAAAGTGTATCTGCCGTTAAAGAATTAATCAAAAAAGCATTTTTTTTGCTCCCAAAACCAAACCCTACCAAATCAGTACTTGCTCCAATTTCCCATCTATCATTAATATCATAACTCATATAAAACCCTAAATTGGCACTTCCCAAAAATGGTTTTTCTACCAACAAACAATCTCTATATGAATTGTCTAAAGTATCTTTATAAGATTTGGAAAGATAAGGAACGCTATCAGTAATGCCCAAAGCAAGATTTAAACGAAGACCACCACCAATACGAAAACGCTGCGATTCTCCAAAGCCATACATTGCTGCATAGCCCAAAGAGGCAGCTCCAAGCTCATTTCCTACACCCAAAGTAAGTGTAAAACGATGCTGCCAATGTGAAATGGTTTTGCTTTTTTTTACTTTGACCGTTTGTCCAAAAGATAAATTTGAACAAACAAAAAGGAGTGCAAAACCACCCAAAAGAATAAAGAATAATTTTGAAAATAATTTTTTCATAATCATAAAAGGTTTTCTTCTAAAAAATATAAATTTGTTTTTTAGCTTTTATAAGACCTATTTTCAAGCATTGTTGTTGGTATCGCTAAAATACCAACAACGGCATTTTTCTTTTTTTATAAGAAAACTTTGTACAGTAATATTAAAAAGCAACAATTTTTTCAATCTGTAAGTCTATCAAATCATTATATTTTGCATATTCATTGTCATTTATGATTTCTCCATTTTGAAAGTGTTTGTTTATAAATGGCATTCTGGCACGCAAGGGAAGAACAGTTGCGCCCAAATAACTAAAAATATCAGCCAAATGACTGGTAGCCAAAACAGCTCCCTGCGACCCTGCCGAAAGACCTACCAAAGCCACCATTTTGTCTTTTACTCCGTTTGGAAACTCTAATCCATCTAAAAAAGATTTGATTACTCCTGGAAAAGAACCATTATATTCAGGGGTAATCATAATAAGTTTTGTTGAATCTTTTAGAGGCGAAATAAGTCTATTAAAACCCTCACTTTTTCCTATGTTTTCGTAAAGAGCCGAAAATGTAAAGTCATGAGGAAGTTCTTTTAAATCTAAAATAGAAGCATGAACTCCTTTTTCTTTTAATTTTTGTTGATATAAAAGAGCCATTTGATAAGTTACAGAATCCTTACGATTTGTACCAGAGATGATAGTTGTCATTGATTTTTTAAAGTTAGGGATAAATTTTTGAATTAATTTTTATTGAACTACTAGCGTATTATGCAAACGTACATAACCCACCTTATTGTCTATTGTTACTTTGTACCAAGAATCTTTTTTCTCCAAAATTGGATAACGATTTCCTCTCTTGACAACTTTCAAAACAGTAGCAGCAGCCGACGGACTTTCTACAAAAGTAGTATAATCATTTTTAATAATGCCTAAAGTACGTTGTGTAGTAAAATTATGAAGCAAAAGCAAAATAACAACAACAGAAAAACCGACAGCCAAAGGAGGAATAATAGTTCTTTCTTGTCGTACTCTACTGATGAGCCAAAAAGAAGTAATAAAAATAATGATTATCCAAAAAACAATAATATACCAATGATAAGAATCATAAAGTGATAAAAAATAAGTTTTGTCGGTATATTGATAGCCTTCCAAGCGATGTGTTTGGGCAAGCTCTTCTAATTTTTTCAATACTTGTTTGTCTGGGCTAATTCTGTAATGAAGATTGAGATAATAGAGAGTTTGAGGATAATTATTTTTACTTTCTTCTACAAAAGCCATTTTCAAAAGCATTTGGGGGCTAAACTCTTTTCGCTTGTTTAATAAATGCTCATAAATAGAAAGTGCTTCGAGATAACGCCCAGAACTAAACAAAGAATCTCCTCGTTTGAGGAAATTTTCATTTTGAGCGTGACTTCTAAAAGAAATGCTAATAAATCCTGTTAAAAGACAAATAATAAAAAATGATTTGAAGAAAAAACGAATAGTTTTGAATTTTTTTGTAATATTATTTTGCATAATAAAATTATTGTGTTACCTTTGCAACGCATTTGAGGGAAACGCCCTCTGTTTTTTAGCGAATTTAGAATGGTTTTTTAGATGATTTAAGAACAAATATAAGTTGAAATAAATCAGTTTAAAAATAGTTTGAGAATATTTTGAACTATTTATTAGTTTATTTAGTTTTCTTAAAAAATAGATAGCAAACCTATCAAAAATCTATTTTCAATAAAAAAAGCAAAAATGATTCCGTAGCTCAGCTGGTAGAGCACAACACTTTTAATGTTGGGGTCCTGAGTTCGAACCTCAGCGGGATCACTTTTTATTTTAAAGCCATACAGTATTTATTGTATGGCTTTTTTTTGATTTTATTTTTTCTACATATAAAATAGTTTAGGGTATTTCATAATAAAAAATTCGATACCTGTTTTGATGGCATTACTTAGTATAAACTTTTGTTTGTCAAAACTTACCACCAAATCTTCGTTTTTAATAGTATTGTGTTTGCTTCTATCAATCATTTTTTCACCAAAAGGAGCATAATTGATTTTTTCAGTATCAAATAAAAACAAAACTTGCATAAAATCGTGTTTGTGTGGTTTCCAAACATACCCTTGTTTTTCGGCATAACAAATACGAAGACGAGCATTTTTATTGTTGGCATTTTTTGTTTCATCTTTAATCATAATATGAGTAGAATAAACCTCCATCATTTTGGCTTCTCCTTCTAAGAGCGTATTTTTTCTCCAAATAACCAAATTATACCAAGCATTTCCTTTTTCAGAAACAGAATATTTGTAATGAGAATCTTGATATTCAAATTGAGCTTCAAAATTATAAGGGTCAGTGTTATCCTCCAACAACGAATCCAGAGCGATAATTGGGTTAGTATCTTGAGCAAAAAGCAAAGTATCAGAAAATAGAAAGACAGAAAAAAGATTTAAAAATAAAAAGAATTGAAATTTTTTCATAGAACTAAAGGTTGGTTTGATTTTAAATTAGAACATAGTTTTTCCTTTTTCAGAAAAGAACTATTAAAGAAAATAATATGCCTTATTTTTTACAAATTTAATCAAAAAGGAAGTTTTTAAATTATTTTACGCTTTGAAGTTATTTAAAAATGAATTTTCAAACTCATTTTTATATTTGTGGCTATATTTGTAATTATTTTATTTTTTATTGAATATTTTGATAAAATTTGCGTTAATTAGTCTGCAAACCGAATAAGTTAAATTAGTTCTAGCTTTTTATACAAATGAGATTTCTAAAATTATGATACAAGAAAAATTATACGAATTAAAAAACTCTCTTTTGCTTTATATTAAAGATAGAGGGTTGATGGTCTTGATGCGTCCTTTTACTACATTTTTCCAGATTGCTTTTTCGATGTGGACATTTTTCAATTTCTTTTGGATTATGGTTGTTTGTGCGCCTTTTATTATTATTCCTATTCTTATTAATGAAAAAAGAGGAGGTACTTTTGCTTTCAAAATTATGAAATTTTGGGGCTTTAGTTTTAGTTTTTTGAGTGGAATTATTTATAAAATTAAGAATAAGAAAAGACTTCAAAAAGACCAACCTTATATTTTTGTAGCTAATCATAATTCTTTTTTAGATTCGCCAGCTATTACACTTGCTATTCCAAATCAATTTAGAGCATTGGGAAAAATTGAAATCTTGAAAATGCCTGTTTTTGGTCTAATTTTCAAATATATTGGCGTTATTGTAGATAGAAGTAGTATGGAAAGCAAGAGGCGAAGTTTAAGGCAAATAAAAGAAAAACTACGAAAAAAAATACACGTAATGATTTTTCCAGAGGGAACAATGAATAATTCGGGACACGATATGTTGCGTTTTCATGAGGGAGCTTTTATGGTAGCCATCGAAACACAAACACCCATTGCGCCGATTGTTATTAAAAATACTCGTAAAATGCTTCCAAAAAATAGCTGGCGTGTAAAGGCAGGTTTTGTCGAAATAGAATTTTTAGAACCCATTTCTACAAAAGGAATGACTATTCAAGACCTTCAAAAACTCAAATTACAAGCCTTTGAGATGATGCAAAATGCGTATTCAGAGTAAATGGATAATTTAATAAAACACTAATTTCAAAAAAAATATTGATATTCAATGTATTAAATGGTTCTCTGCCAATTTCTGTACTTTTATATTTTTTGATGCAAAAACTCTCAGAGAAGCTATTAAATTGGCTACGCTGAATATTCATTTCATAATCCGTAATCTGTAATCCAATCGAATCTATGAAAATTTATCTTACTCCGGGCCCTTCTGAAAATTATTTTGTAGTAGAAGAAGCCATAAAAGAAGCCTTACAAAAAAAAATAACAGCAATTTCGCATCGTAGTCGTGAGTTTAAAACTATTTTTGAGCATACAACAAATCAACTTAGAGAACTTTTAGAAATTCCTAGTGATTTTGCTATTGCTTTTACAGGTTCGGCAAATGAAATTTGGGAACGGATTCTTCAAAGTTGTGTAGAAAAAGAAAGTTTTCATTTAATTAATGGCTCTTTTTCAAATAAATTTTATGAGTTTGCTCAAAAACTAAACCTAAATCCTTCTAAATATGAAGTTGATTTTAGTAAGGGTTTTGATTTAGAAAACATAAATATTCCAAATTCGACTGAACTAATTGCTCTGATTCAGAACGAAACAAGTAGTGGGGTGCAGTTTGCTGTGGAGAATATTGCAAAAATTAGAGAAAAAAATAAGGGTAAATTGATTGTTGTCGATGCTGTTTCTTCATTGCCTTACACAAATATTGATTTTTCTGTGATTGATTCAGTTTATTTTTCTGTACAGAAAGGTTTTGGTGTTCCTGCTGGTTTGGGGGTTTGGGTTTATAATCAAAAAATGCTTGATAAAGCCAAAGATTTGCAATCAAAAGGAAAATCTATTGGTACATATCATTCGCTTTTAGAACTTGATAAATATGCTCAAAACAACCAAACACCAGAAACACCAAATGTTTTGGCAATTTTTGTTTTGGGGAAAGTAATCGAAGCAATGAATAAAAAAGGTATTGCAATGATTCGCCGTGAAACTGATTATAAAGCTGAATTATTGTATCATACTTTGGAGCAATCTGAATTTTTGTCGCCTTTAGTTAAAGAAAAATCACAGCGTTCGAAAACTGTTATTGTGGCAAATGTAGAAAAAGGAATTTCTTCTGATGTAATTGCTTTTTTAGAGAAAAAAGGAATTATTATAGGCAAAGGGTATGGGAGTTTTAAAGATTCTCAAATTCGAATTGCTAATTTTCCGACACACTCAAAAGAGCTTATGGAGCAAGTTGCTGATTTTTTGATAGAATATGGAAAATAAAGTTAGAAGTCAGATTTTAGAAGTTAGAATTTGATGAATAAAAAATATTTTCATAATCTCTTGAATTAAAGGTGTTTTAATACTTGCTTTTTGATATAAAATGAGTATTTTTGCAGTTCGTTTTTTAGATATTTGTAATTTTTACAATTTCTAATTAGAAAAATTTTAAATTAAATTTATAGGGTAAGTGGCGCAATCCTCTTGCATTAAACTGTTTATACAATGAAAAAAGAAATTCACCCAGATTATCGTGAAGTAGTATTTTTGGATACTTCAAGTGATTATAAATTTTTGACTCGTTCTACTATCTTGACAAAAGATACTATTACTTGGGAAGACGGAAAAGAATATCCATTAGTAAAGGTAGAGGTTAGTTCTGCATCTCACCCATTCTATACAGGTGGAAAAGGAAACTTTGGGCGTACTACTGGACGTGTTGAGCGTTTCAATCGTCGTTATAAGCGTACTGATAAAAATGCAGAAGCACAAGCTGAAACAAAAGAAGAAACTACTGAAAAGTAATCTTGATTGTTTTTAACCATCAAAAAAGTCTTCAAAATCTAGTAATACTAGTATTTTGAAGACTTTTTTTGTTTTTTGAATATAATGAGAATGAAATTGATTTTGATTAAAATCAATTCATTATTTTTTCTTATATATTGTGACTGTCATGAGGCTAGTCGAAGTATCAATTAATTTTAAGGATTCTGGGCAGACATCTATATGATAATTTCTGCCAATATTTCCGTTTGCGTCTATCCAAACAGAATTAAAAGCTCCTAGCAGGGCATCATTCGAAATATCAATTCTGTATTGCCAAATATTGATTGCTTGTCCGTTTTCTAATTCTTCTACACTTTGCCCCAAATTGAAATTTAAAGACCTTGTTTTTCCTTCTGTTTGAGGGGTTGTTACAACTTCTCCACCTCTGCTTTGAGTACGAGACTCTACCCATTCCCAACTGCTTTCAGAAAGAATGTTGTTTGCTTCTGCTAATTCTGTTACAGAGTTTTGACAGCTAATTAGAGGCTCTACACTGTCATCTTTATCTTCTTTACAAGACATAAGAGAGAGAAATGTACAAAGTAATAATATAAAGTTGAATGATTTTTTCATTTTTTTGAGGGAAATAATTGGGAGGTTAAAATTAGATAAATGTAATATGTTTTATATTTCTAAATGAGCAAAAATTAGGTTATAAAAAAACATCTAGCAACTAGAATAAACTAGGCTAGATGTTTTATTTTTTATTACAAAGATAAATAATTTTGCTTATTTATTCATTTATTTATTCTTTGATAAATTTTATTGTTTCTACTTCACGACCATTATTGATGCTCAAGATATACATTCCTTTAGGAAGTTTTGAAACATTGATAGCCGTTTCTTGAGAAGTAAGTGTTGTTGTGAGTACTTGTGCGCCTGTTACGCTATAAATAACTACATCAGAATCTACACTGAAGTATCCCAAACGAATATTTAATGTTTGGCTTACAGGATTAGGGAATGCAACAAAAGCAACATCACCATCTTTGTTTCCATCAACTCTAGCTACTTGTGGTCTATCATTGTGATAAGCTGTTGGAGAAGGGTTGATGCTATTTGCTGTACCAATTACTACTGTATAATCTTCAACTTCACCATAATCAAATGCTTCACAAGAAGTTGCATTTCCGTTGTATTTCATTGTTACACGCATACGAGTAGCACCTGTTGCAGCAGCCGAAGGGATTGTAAACGAACCACTTACAGAAGAGCTAGTTGTTTTTGCACGAGTATAAACATTTTCTCCAGCATCATTAAAATCACCATCTTGGTTATAATCTATCCATACATTGTATGCTTCATTATATGTACGACCAGACCATGTTGGTGTAATTGTGATTGTATAACCTGTTCCTTTTGTAAGTGTAGTAGAAAGGTTTGTAAAGTCTGCATATCCACCATTAGCACCTGAATTATTGTTGATTGAACCAACTTGTACTCTCTGAATCCATTCGTCTGAAACACTATTTCCTTCAGAATCACAATAAGTAAGAACTGGAACAGAAGCAGAAGTTACAAAAGCACTTGTAGAGTAAGCACTACTTGCACTTGCACAATTTGCACGCACTTGATATTCATATTGAGTAGAAGCTGCTGCACCTGTAAGGTTGATAGAGTTTGAAGTAGCATTTAATGTAGTCCAAGCACCACTTCCTGAACGTATTTGCAAATCATAAGAAACTGCGCTTGAAACAGAAGCCCAAGATAATGTAAATGTAGAGCTTGTTATAGCAGAAGAAGATAATCCAGAAGGAACACCACAAGGAGGAGTAGATACGCCTGTAATATTTACTGTATAATCTTCAACTTCACCATAAGGGAATGCTTCACAAGCAGTTTGTGCGCCATTATATTTCATAGAAACACGCATACGAGTAGCACCAGTTGTTGCACTTGAAGGAATATTGATTGTACCTGTACGAACAGCACTTGAAGTACTACCAGCATCATAAACTAATTCTCCAGCATCGTCAAAATCATTGTCTTTATTAAAATCAATCCATACTTTCCAGTATTCATTATATGTACTTCCTGCAAAACCAGGTGTAAGTGTAAGTGTATTAGAGCTTCCTTGTGCAAGGCTTACAGAAGTAGAAGTAAAATCAGCATATCCACCGTTAGCACCACTTGTTTTGTTTAAAGAACCAACTTTTACACCAGCAATCCATTCGTCAGCAACACTATTTCCTTTTGTAGCACAATAAGAAGAAGGAGTTGGGTTTCCACCACCAGTAGAGCTTGTTGCTAAATCAGAACGAAAACCTCCAGAAGCAAGAACAGCACGCATACGATTTTTCTGACCTGTTGTAAACATATACATACAAGCATCATTTACATAATCCATATAGTTCATAAACATATCACTTGAAAAACCTCCATTGCTAGAACAAGATTTTGAAGGATAAGAAGGACAACCACCATTTGAAGCTGCTGCAATAGGCGTATCACTTACATAATCATCAGCACTACAAGCACCATCTCCCCAAATATGGCGAAGGTTCAACCAGTGACCTACTTCGTGAGTTGCAGTACGTCCTCCATTAAAAGGAGCTGATACATTTCCAGTGCTTCCAAAGGCAGTTGTACGAATTACTACACCATCAGTGTTTGCAGCACCACTACCTGGAAATTGAGCATAACCTAATGTTCCACCACTCAAAACACATACCCATACATTTAAGTATTTTTTTGTGTCCCAAGCATCTTTACCTCCTTGAGAAGTAAATTTCATTTTTTCTATATCAGAGCTGTACCTAGGAGCTGCAAAAGAAGATTGGCTTGTTTGTGTACGAGTAACACCATTTGTAGGATTACCATTTGGGTCTGTTGTTGCCAAAACAAATTCTATTTCCGAATCAGCAACTACACCAGCAAACTCTGAAGGAGTAAGTGTATAATCACTATTTGTTCTTCTAAAATCTTCATTCAATACATCAATTTGAGATTGAATTTGTGCTTGACTAATATTTAAGGCAGAAGTATTATAAAGTACATGTACTACAACAGGGATTGTATAAACAGTAGCTTCAGTACGTTGATTCTGTAAATTCTGAATATAGTTTTGCGTAAACGTTTCGATATTACGCATATTTTGTTTTGCTTCTGGGTTGATAGAGAGCAAACGTTCTAAGTTGTGGTCAGTATCACAAGTACGACCGTCTGGGTGGTCGTGAGAGTCTTGAGCGAATGATGTCGAACTTGCAAGCATTCCTATGCCAAGTCCTAAACTGAAAAGTGTACGTTTGATTGTTTTTGTAAAAGTCATTTTGCTTTTGTAAAAATGTTAAAGGGGGAATAGAATTTTTAATGTTGAGTACTCAAGAGTTGAGTTGAATCTTTAATTAAACCTTACTTTTAAAAGGTCTTGCAAACATACAACGCATTTATTGGAAAAACAAAATTTTGATAAAACCTTATTTGGCAATATAAAGTCATGTTGAGTGGTTTTAAAAAGAATTTTTTGAAAGTGTTTGTGTGTATTTGTGATATAATATTCTGTTGTTTGTTTGTTTTTTATAGGTATTCCAAATAATATTTTATATTGAATGGTGTTGATTTTGCCAAAAAAAATTTGTTTTTTTTGAAAAAAAGCAAAATATTTTGTTTTTGCACTATGAAATAATGCTGTTATTTTGCGAATTTGCTACAAAAATTACTCGTAAATGCAACCTTGTTGCAAATAAAACAAACTAAAAACACAACTTTTTTGAGTTAATACCGTAAAATAATCTTTACAAATGATTGCTTTTGATAACATCAAATTTGCAATAAAGAATAATAAAAAAAGCCATTGAACAGATAATTAATTTACCGTCAATGACTTTTTTTTAGGTCAATTTGTAGTTTATATAGTAGGATAAATAAAATTAGAGTTTTTACTCTCTATTTTTTTAAAGAGCCTTTTAATATATCCATATTCCATTCCTTTGTAGTTGCAATTTCTTCCAAAATTTTCATTTTCCAAGAATTGGTAACACTTTCTATTCCATTCCACAATACATCATTTTTATTTTTATTAGAAAGAATAAGAGATTGAATATTCAATCCATTATAATTTGTAAGTGCTTCACGCAGATTGCTGAACATAATTTCTCTTTGATGTAATGCTCTTTGATGTTGTTTTTTTTCTTGATAATATTCTTCTTTTTTTTCTGCTTTTCGGTCTAATTCTTCAAAAAATTGATTTTTTCTATTAGATAAATCTAATTTTGAAAGCTCAAAAAATTCGTTTGCACGTTTTTTGAAATGATGTGAAGAACCACGCAAATTTTGCCAATCTTGCAGTTTTTGAGGTGGTTTTACGACAAGTTCTGCCAAATGATTGTTTGAAATAATTCTATAATGAGGACGATTTACACTTTTAGCTATTTGATTGCGAAGATTCCAATAGATAGCAAAACGAACAGTGTTTTCTTCTGGAAATTTGTATTTAATAGCCGATTTTAGAGCTGTAATGATATTTTTATCTTCCAAATTAGTTTTACTAGTAGCACTTTCTATTCCAATTTCTTCTAATTTTTGTCTTTCTTCATTATACCAATCCCATCTATTTAGTTCTTGAAGTTCTTTTTTAAGAATTTCGAAAAGTTCAAACAAATAAACTACATCAGTAGCTGCATAAATAAGTTGTGATTTTGAAAGAGGACGCTTTGCCCAATCCGAAACTTGCTCTTGTTTTTCTAATTCAATATTTAGTTTTTCTTCTACCAAATTTTGCAGACCAATATCATTACTAGACTTCAACAAAAAACGATACATTAGAGCTGTATCTTGAATGCTTTTGATAGCGCATTCACAAACATCACCCACAACAATCAAATCAGAAGAACAGCTATGAAAGATTTTTTCAATATTTGGGTTTTCCAAAATCTGTAATAAAGGTTTTATATTTCCTTCTAGTTTTACGGTATCAATCAAATAAATTTTGTCTTTATCGTAAATCTGAACCAAACAGAGATGCCTTCCATAATAATTATTATTATCATCAAATTCGGTATCGATAGCAATTTGAGAAGATTTTTGCCATTTTTGCGCTGCTTTTTCTAGTTCTTCGAAGGTTTTGATATAAATTGGCTTCGGAATTTTGGGAGCAATTTTGTCTGCACCTAATTGTTTGAGTTGTGAAGCACTTAATAAATCACCTAAAGAGTTGGTTGAATTTGATTTTTTGGACATTTTATATAAAAAAGGTCGCTTATGAGGACACAAGCAACGGTATTTTTTGATTTTCAACTAAATAATATTTTCTATTTCTAAAATAGAAATTAAACTTGCTGTTGTTCGTGTCCTCACGAACGACTTTTACTTTCTTGCTGCTATAACTTTGATAGTTGTTGGAAAAGTTCTTTTTCTTTTTGTGATAATTTGGTAGGGAGTTGTACCTCAATTTTGATATACAAATCACCAAATTTATTGGTTTGATTATAAATTGGCATTCCTTTTCCTTTTATACGAAATACTTTTCCATTGGCAGTTTCGGGAGCAATAGGAAACAAAATTTTTCCTTTCATTGTCGGAACAGAAATTTTGCCACCAAGCATTGCCTCATATAAAGAAACTTTTGCATTTACATGCAAATCATCATTTTCTCGTGTAAAATTTTTATTTTCATCTATTTCTACTAAAACTACAATATCTTCATTTTTTTCTCCTTTTGCTCCTAATTTTAGTTTTTGCTCATTTGCGATTCCTTCTTTTAGTTTTAGGCGAATACGGTTTTTATCGACAGTAATGACTCGTGTAGTTCCTGTATAGGCTTCTTCTAAAGAAATAGTGGTTTTGATTTCTTTTGTTTTGGGTTTTCTGTTTATTCCTGCTGCTTCTGTTTTGGTTTTGAAAATGGTTTCTTTTCCCAAATCTACAACATTTTTGAAAGCATCGCTCATGCGTTCTCTTGTAAAAAGGTCTTTAAATTCAAAGTCTTTTTCTTGTGTTTTTTGATAGGCACTTTTTGCTTTATCAGCAACTTTACTATAACTCCCCCAGTTTTTGCCCATTAGGTCATATTGCGCTCTTTTGACAGAATCGCTCAAAATATCATGTGCTTCATTGAGGTCTTTAAATCTTTTTTCGGCTAAAATATCATTTGGGTTACGGTCTGGGTGATATTTTTTGGCAAGCTCTCTATAATTTTTCTTAATTTCTTCTTGACTTGCATTTTTGCGAAGACCAAGAACTTTATAATAATCTTTGTATTGCATGGTTATTTTTGTGTCGCTTTTTATTTATCTACAACTGACGAGAGCTTGAAAGCTATCGGATATGTTTTACCAATCTGGTTTCCCTGTTTTACGAGGTTTCTTGCCTTTGCGTTGCTGTTGTTGTAAATATTGTGCTTCATTTTGCCTCATGGCATCTAAAATTTGCTCGGCTTTTTCTTTCGAAATATCCATATCTTTCAATTTATCAGCAGCCGATTGTTGTTGTTGTGCTTGTTTTTGAGCATCTTGTTCTTCTTTGCTTTGGTCTTGTTCTTTATTTTCTTGTCCTTCTTCTCCTTCTTGATTTTCTTCACTTTTTTGTTGGTCTTCTTCTTTTTGTTCTTGCTCTTCTTTTTGTTTTTCGTCTTCGCTTTTGTCTTTTTGCTCTTGTTCCTGTTTTTGTATTTCAATTTCTAAAAGACGTTTTAAGAGTTCATAATCAAAACGTGCTTCTTGATTATGTTGGTCTGCACGAAGTGAATTTTTGAAATTTACTAAAGCATCTTCATAAATTTTCTTTTTATCTTTTGGTTTTGTTTTTTTCGAACCTGCACGTTTTGCTTTCAGAATACCTACTTGAAGGTTTGCGATGCTTCTTACTTTATCATTTTTGCTATTTACAGCCTGTGAATAATAAGTTAGAGCCGAAGAAATGGCAGAAGTATCTTGTTGTTCAAAATAAGCATGCGCCAAATTGAGAGTAACTGTTGGCTCTTCTAATTTCCAAACATTATTCATATAAAGAAGTTCGGAAACAGCTTCTTTATAATTTTTTTCTTGATATAAATTTGTTGCTTTTTTCTTTGCGCTATTAGTTTGGAAAATATACACAGGATTCCACCACTGCTGACCGAGCGAAAGGGTTAAAAAAGCAAGAAATAAAACAAGTTTTTGCATAATCTTTTGATTAAATTAAATACTATCAAGATTTTTTGTATTTCAATTTTTCTATAAGACAGAATTTATTAAATCCTATCTTATAGAAAAATAATGCCTTTGTTTGTATTGACACCATCAATACAAACAAATAACCTTACTCTAAACAATCACTATAATTAATCCATAATAAAAGGATAATCTTCTTGTTTGTAAATATCTTTGAATGCCTCCGAAGCATCTGGAAAGTCAGATTCTTCTGCAAACTTAACAGAGGCTTCTACTTTTTCTTTGATGCCAGCATCAATTTTGTCCAAATCTTCTTGAGAAGCATATTTTTTCTTCAAAATAACGTCTTTTACTTGTTCGATAGGGTCTTTTTTACGATAAGTATTTACTTCTTCACGAGTACGATATTTTGCTGGGTCAGACATAGAGTGTCCTTTATAACGATACGTTCTAAACTCCAAAAGGGTTGGTCCTTCTCCACTTCTTGCACGGTCGGCTGCTCTTGCAACTGCTTCATGGACAGCTTCGACGCTCATTGCATCTACACCTTCTGAAGGCATATCATATGATTCTCCAAGTGTCGATAAATCAATTACATTTGAGGTTCTGCTGACAGAAGTTCCCATGGCATAGCCATTATTTTCAATCACAAAAATAACAGGAATTTTCCAAAGCATTGCCATATTAAAAGCCTCATGTATTGCTCCTTGACGAACTGCGCCATCGCCCATATAACAAATGCAAAGATTGCCTGTTTCGTTGTATTTTTCTGCAAAACCAATACCTGCACCCATGGGAACTTGCGCCCCAACGATTCCGTGTCCACCCATAAAATTAACTTCTTTGT
The DNA here is from genome assembly GCA_937136415.1 of uncultured Cytophagales bacterium. Classification (GTDB taxonomy): domain Bacteria; phylum Bacteroidota; class Bacteroidia; order Cytophagales; family Bernardetiaceae; genus Bernardetia. The sequence goes on from CAKZOK010000150.1 coordinate 91,101, forward strand.
CGAACATGTGCATTGAGCCACCTTTTCCTTTCGAGCAACCTGTTTCTTTGCCATAAAGCTCTGCCATTACTGCATTTGGAGAAGTTCCTAAGCCGAGAGGGTGAGCGTGGTCACGGTAAGCTGTTATCCATTTATCGTCTTTTGTGAGTGCCGAAACTGCGCCAGCTACACAGGCTTCTTGTCCGATGTAGAGATGACAAAATCCTCTAATTTTTTGTTGTCCGTAAAGCTGCCCTGCTTTTTCTTCGAATTTACGCATGAGTTGCATATCTTCGTACCATTTCATATATGTTTCTTTCGAAAAAGAAGTCTTTTTTGTGGTTGTTTTTTTTGCCGTTGATTTGGCTGCAGTCTTTCGAACTGGTTTTTTAGTAGTTGTTTTTGCTGCTGTTTTGGCTGTATTTTTTGCGTCGCTCATAATTATAAATTTATATAGAAGTTGGCGTTTGTGCTTTTTTGTGTCTATTTAGAATGATTTTCTAAAAGCTAATTGAAAATAGAACGAAATTTCATTATGATTTTAAAATAGATTTTATAGTAAGGCAAGTTACCAATTTTTTAAGAAAAACGGTAATTTCATTTTGAGAGAATCATTTATTTAATAATTTTTCCATCTACAAAGCCTTGAATATCTTTAGCTAGTTTTTGGTTCTTGTTTAAAAAAATCAAATAATTTATCAAAAATCCAAAACTAAAAAAGATAGGAAGAAAAATAAAATAGCCAATAGAATCATAATAATCATTTAAAATAGAAAAAAAAGCAGGCAAACATGCTATGCTTACTAACATAACAAATAAAACAATTCCTGTTTTGAAATTGTGATGTGGTAGGATAGTTATTTCGACAAGCGTTTCCATTGGATTATCTTTATTCTCTGAAATTACTCCGTATGCTGTTGGTGGGTGGTCTTTGCTTGTTGTTGAATGCCTGCCAATTTCAAAGTTTTTTTCTTCAATTTTGCCATGATAACTCAAAGGAACAGTATCAAACATTGATTTTTTTTGAGGCTTGGGACTAATTTTGCTTTCTAATCTTTGAGCTACTTTTTGAGGCGAAAGGGAAGTTTGATAAACCACTTTTTGGGTTAAGTATAAATAATCTAAGAAATTCATAATTGGAATTAGTTTTGACAGTGCAGAAAATTATTTCAAGTTTTAGAACCTAAGTTAGAAAATAACCCATTCAATATAAAATTTTAAAAACAAATAACCTATCTATTTCAAGAAGAGAAATAAATAGGTTTTGTATTATTAGTAAGGCATGTTCATAAAAACTTTGTCAGCAGTTGTGAGATAATCCGAAACAATTCTGACAATAGTTTAACACAAAAGCACTTATTTTCCCAACTATTGACAGCCTTATGAAAGGACTGTCAAAGTCAAAAAATACTATACCCCAAAGGAGCAGCATAGCTAATTTTTTTTATGAACATGCCTTGTTATATTTTATAAATAAGGAGTATGAATTAAACAAACTGCTACTTTTTTATTTTAACTATTTGATAATCAGTAATTTGTGTTTGTGTTCATTCCTGCTAGAAATTCAAAAATTAGGCAATCGTAATTTCATCATTTAGATAAACATCTTGAATAGAGTTGAGAAGTTCGATGCCTTCAGTCAATGGTTTTTGGAATGCCTTACGACCAGAAATAAGACCAGCACCACCAGCACGTTTGTTGATAACTGCCGTCTTGACAGCCTCTGCCATATCCGATGCACCAGAAGAAGCACCTCCCGAATTGATAAGACCAATTCTTCCCATATAACAGTTTGCTACTTGATAACGACACAAGTCAATAGGGTTTTCAGAAGAAAGCTCTGAATATACTTTTTTGTGTGTTTTTGCAAAATTAATAGCCTCAAAACCACCATTGTTTTCAGGTAATTTTTGTTTGATAATATCAGCTTGAATTGTTACTCCGATATGGTTTGCTTGCCCTGTAAGGTCAGCAGCAACGTGATAATCTTTTCCATCTTTTTTGAATGAGCTATTACGAGCATAACACCACAGAATGGTTGCCATTCCGAGTTCGTGCGCTCTTTCGAAAGCTGCTGCCACTTCTTGAATTTGGCGAGTAGATTCTTCCGAACCAAAATAAATTGTTGCTCCAACAGCCACTGCTCCTAAGTTCCATGCTTCTTCTACCGAACCAAACATAATTTGGTCAAATTTATTTGGATAAGTAAGAAGTTCGTTATGATTTATTTTTACAATAAATGGAATTTTGTGAGCATATTTTCTTGACATCAAAGCGAGGTTTCCATACGTTGTCGCAACAGCATTACAACCTCCTTCAATGGCTAATTTGATGATGTTTTCTGGGTCAAAATAATCTGGATTTGGTGCAAAAGATGCGCCTCCTGTGTGTTCAAGACCTTGATCAACGGGCAAAATAGAAACATAACCAGTTCTAGCCAAACGCCCTGAACCATAAAGCTGCCCCAAACTACGTAAAACCTGTGGATTACGGTTTGAGTTAGCAAAAATTCTATCTACAAAATCAGGACTAGGAACATGTAAACGCTCTTTTGAAATAGCAGGAGTAGAAAAATTAAGAAGTGTTTCAGAATCTTGACCTAAAAGTTGAGAAATATGGTCAGTAGAAAGGTTTGCTGTATGAGTCATAAGTATTTTGAGAAAAAATGACAGAAAATAAATGATAAATTTTTTAAAGCATTACAAAGGTACTAATTTGAATTTAATTTTGAATAAAATCAATGAATATAAATGAATTTGTGAATAGTTGATTGCAATTTTCTGTGATGTTTTTTAGTTTTATATTCTTTTTGAAAAAAATTGAAAATAAATATCAGATTTTTATAATAAAAGCACAAAATTTGTTCTTTTTCTGCTTGATGTCGATGCACCAAAGTATCAATTAATGACATTTTTTATTCTAAACTTTTAGTACAACTTATCCTAATTAAATTTTAGTCATCATGAGAAAACAACATTTTTTTCTTTTTCTTTTTCTTTTTTCGGCATTTTCAGTTTTTGCCCAAAAATCGCAATTAAAAACAAATTATTATCATTTTACAGGAACAATAAATTCCAACTTGCCTATTATAATGGATTTGACACAAAATGGAAATTCTTATTCAGGAAGTTATTTTTACACAAAGTACAATGTGCCAATAAATTTGGAAGGCAAAGTGAATAAAAAAAATGAAATAGAATTATTTGTAATGAGTCAAGAAGGCAAAAAAATAGAATTTATTACAGGAAAAATCCACCAAAATACTTTTGTTGGAAATTGGAAAAATAAAGACAAAACCAAAACACTTGCTATATCTTTGGTTGAAAATTATTCGAAGAGCATTGATTTTAAGATGATTTCGATAAAAGACAGTGTCAAATTATTCAAAAATAATAAAAAAACACCTCAAGCTATTTTTTCACAAATGATAATTGAAGCCAAACAAGTTCCACAGGGGAGTAATCTTCTGAAAATAAAAGAATTACTTAGAAAATCTCAATCTGCTGAAAAATATACATCTGCTCAAAGCACTTTAGAAACAGCAGAAAATGGTAAAAAGGCGTTTTTTAAAGAATATTTAGAAGTCAATCAAGACCAAAAAGAAGAATATTTTTATACTGCAAATTGGTCAGATGAAAGTAGTGCTGATGTTATTTTTAATGATAATTATTTTACAACCTTATCATTTTCAAATTATATGTATTTAGGAGGCGCACACGGAATGTATGGCGAAACATTTCTTGTTATTGATATAAAAAATGGAAAAGAAATAAAATTAAATGATATTTTTGATAAGCAAAGTTTGGCTATTTTGGAGAAAAAAATGATAAAAAAAGCATATTCTTATACAGGTGTTGAGAATCCTAAATCATTGCAAGATGCTGGTTATTTGGTTGATAAAATTGAGGTTACTGATAATTTTTCATTGACTGCTAAGGGGATTGCCTTTGTTTATCAACCCTACGAAATTGCGCCTTATGCAGCAGGAATGCCTAGTTTTTTGTTTACTTGGGAAGAGTTGAAAGGCTTGATTAAGGCTGATTCTTCGGTTCTTTCTATGATAAAAAAATAACAGAAATAATTTAATGAATAAAAATCAGATTACAGACGGATTAATTTATCTCAAAACACTTACTTTCAAACGATTTTGGAATGCTGTTTTGCTTTTGTTTAGTTATTATCTTTCAAAAATTACAAAGAAAAATTATCAAAAGGGTTTGCCGATAAGCATTGCCTTTGAACCTACAACGACTTGTAACCTCAAATGCCCTCATTGTCCGTCTGGTTTGCGTCAGTTTTCTCGCCCAACAGGAAATGCTTCAACCTCTATTTTTGAAAAATTATTAGAAGAAGTATCGCCTTATCTGACCTATCTGATTTTTTATTTTCAGGGTGAGCCTTACATTAATAAACACTTTTTGGATTGGGTAAAATTAGCAAGTGAAAAAAATATTTATACAGCCACTTCGACAAATGCCCACTATTTGACGGAAGGAATTGCAGAAAAAACAGTTCTTTCAGGGCTTTCTAGGCTGATTGTTTCGCTAGATGGCGCAAATCAAGAAACCTATCAAAAATACAGAATTGGAGGAAATATTGATAAAGTATGGAAAGGAATTGAAAATGTAGTCAAATACAAGAAAAAACATAAAAGCAATACGCCTTTTATTATGCTTCAATTTATTGTCTTTAAGCACAATGAACACGAAATAAATCAAATCAAAACCATAGGAAAAGAATTAGGAATTGATAAGGTGGCTATCAAAACGGCACAAATTTATGATTATGAAAATGAAACGGATTTTATTCCAGAAAATGAAAAATATAGCCGTTATAAAAAAGACAAAGAAAAAAATAAAGTAACTCTAAAGAATAGTTTGGAAAATAGTTGTTGGAAAATGTGGCATTCTTGTGTTGTTACGTGGGACGGAAAAGTAGTGCCTTGTTGTTTTGATAAAGATGCAACCCATCATTTGGGCGATTTGAAGAACTATTCTTTCAATCAAATTTGGCAAAACGATACTTATAAAGCCTTTAGAAATTCGTTATTACAATCCAGAAAAGAAATAGATATTTGTAAGAATTGTACGGAGGGTACGAAAGTATGGGTGTAGAAAGCAAGAAAACCCTAAGAACCTTTGAAGGTTTTAGGGTTTGGAAAAAATATAAAACTCAAAATTAGCTCATAATTTTCTTTTTCATGCGCTCATATTCTTCTTCTGTCAAGATTCCTTTTGATTTTAGGTCATTGAGTTCTGCAATTTTGGCTTCTTTCAATGCTTTGTCTTCTTGCTCTTCTTTGGTGGGCTTGGCTTCTTGTGGTTTGGCTTGTTTGGGAACTTTACTTTCTCCTGACTTGTCTTGAAAAGAGTGTTCGTATTTTCCATCTTTAGGAGCATTGGGGTCTTTTTCCATTACTGGCTCATCTTTTTTTCCCAAATCAGTTTTTAGATTTTCATCTTCATTTCCCATTGAGTTTTTTGCCTTCTCTTTCATTTCGGCAGCATATTCTTTTCCTTGTTCAAACTTCTCTTTATAAAAAGTTTTGAATTTTTCGGTATCAATATCAAACAAATCTCCTCCAGACTCAAAATGCTGAATAAAAACACTTCCGATGGCATAAGTAGAAGCTCCCGAAAGCACTACCATTGCGCCACCACCCAAAAAAGAACCAATAATTGGAATCGTTTTGGCAGCCGACGCACCCATACGAACAAGCGTACCTCCAGCCAGCATAGAAATAAGAGATTTGCCCATATTTTCGCTTATTTCGAAGCCATATAAATTTGATACTTGCTTCAACATCTCATATTGCATCGCCGAAACAGCAATCGTATCTAAAAAAGGAATCGGAATTGCGCCCATTCCCATTGACCATACAACATGTTTTTGAACAATTCCTTCAGCTTGAACTTTTGCTTGACTCATAATTTTTTTGTGATTGATAATTTTTTATTGATTGTATAATAAATGCTTAACGGAATATAACTAAATGATGTTTTGCATTTTATTTGAATAATTTTCTATTTTCTCTTAAATATTGTTTTGCTTCTTTTTTGGTAGAATGTTTTCGGTCTGCGTGGTCTTTTATTTTTTCATAATATTCTTTTGCAGCCATATAATCTTTTTCTATGTGAGCAATTTGTCCTAGATAAGCCAAAGAATATAGATAATAACCCGAATCTTGTGCATCGGCACTTTCTCCAAACTGAACAGCTTGTTCTAAGTATTTTTTGGCTTCTGTATAATTTCTCAAGGCTCTAAAATTGTGTGAACCCAAGAAAAAAGCAGCATAACGACCGATTGTTCCTTCATATCCAAATGCTTTTTCTTCGATGAGTTGTAATGCTTTTTTTGATTCTTCGATGGTTTTGTTTCCATCGCCTGTTAGGTATAAAAGTTTTAGATATTGACGATGAAAAAAAGCATTTTTTGGGTAGCTTTTGTGCAAATATCCTGCTAGTGTAAGAGCTTTTTCTCTATAAATAGGGTTTGTTTTGGCTTCGCTATCATAAATACGAATCAAAAAAGTTTGTGCTTCTGTTTTGGTATAAAATCCTTCTGCTGTTACTTCCTCTAATTGTTTTATTCCTTTTGCTTTATCTCCATTTTTGAAAAACCAAAAAATGGGTTTGAGTTCGCCATAATTTTCTGGAATCCATTCTACATAATAATTATACAAACCATCACCAAAAAGTAACTCTGGACTCAAATCTCCATATCCTCTAGCATCTTCCAAATAATTTAAGGCTCGTTTTCCTGCAATAGTAGCTGCTGTCCAATTTCTTCTATTTGATTCTAAACGTCCTTTAAAGGCATAAGCAGCCGATAAAAAGAAGGCAGCTTCTATTTGTTTTGGTGATTTTTCTTCTGCTTGGTCAAATATTTTTTCGGCATACATAATTGTACTGTCCATATATTTATTAAAAATACCATCATAACTTTTTACATCTTCGTTGGGCATCATTTTCCAAAAATTACTCAAACCCATCAAAAAATAACCTAATGGGTGTTTGGGATAGCGTCTTTTCATCCATTGAAATTGACTCTCTGCACTACTAAAATCAAAATTATACATATCATTTAATCCTTGTGTTGCCTCAATTTGCATTGCCATACTGGTAATGAGCATTTCTACGCTATCTGGGTGAGGCAAATCTTGTGCTTTGGCATTTTGAGAAGTGAAATAAGAAAGAAAAAATAAAGAAATGAGAATATAAAATAAATTTTTCATAGCGTGATTATAATAGTGATTGAGATAGAGATTTTGAACTAAATGCTTTTTAATCTAAACTCTTAAAAAAGTTTTTAGATAAGGGTAAATATTTATTTATAATTACTCTAAATAACAAAATCATACCAAATTTACAGTTACCAGTTACCAGTAATTAGTTATCATTGAATTTCAATTTTTTTATTCTAGGATAAATTGATAAGTTTACATACGAATTTTATATAGCTATGGAATAATTATAAATTAAAGATTACAAATTGCGAATTTAATATATTGATTATCAATATTTAAAGATGAGTGTCTTATTTAATTTCTATTCTTGTGTAGTCTTTCCATTAGCTTTGTTACTTTTACTTAGGTCGTAATCCGTAATTATTATATGCGTATAGATATTATTACTTGTCTGCCCCAACTTATTGAGAGTTTTATTGGTCATTCTATTTTACAAAGGGCGCAAGAACGCAATATTGTAACTCTCACTCTTCATGACCTCAAAAAATATAGCCAAGACAAACATGGCAGAATTGATGATTATGCTTTTGGAGGTGGGGCAGGAATGGTCATGACTCCAGAGCCATTGGCTGCTTGTATCGAAAAATTATTGAGTGAAAGAAACTATGACGAAATTATTTATATGACACCCGATGGTGTTACTTTCAATCAAACAATGGCAAATAGTTATTCTTTGAAGGAAAATATTATGATGATTTGTGGACATTATAAAGGAATAGATGAAAGAATCCGTCAAAAATATGTTACAATGGAGCTTTCTGTGGGAGATTTTGTGGTTTCTGGGGGTGAAATTCCTGCTGCTTTGGTTGCCGATGCCATTATTCGTTTAGTGCCTCGTGTAATGAACGACGAAACCTCTGCTCTGACCGATTCTTTTCAAGATGATTTGCTTGCGCCTCCTGTTTATACTCGCCCTGCAAACTGGGAAGGAATGGAAGTACCCGAGATTTTGCTCTCTGGGCATGCTGCCAAAATTGAAGATTGGAGATTACAAAAGGCTATGGAAAGAACCAAAAAACGCCGTCCAGATTTGTGGAAAAAATATAGTGAGTAAGTATTTTATCAAATAATCCATTATGAGAAATTGCTTAATTAATTATGAAGTTGTTTAAGAAAGAGTTTTGTGCCTATTTTTGTTGATGTCGCTACGCTAAAACTAGGCTGTTCAGAATTTCAAAAACTCTTCCTATAGTTTATAGTCATTTTTACCCTTTGATGGATTGATTTATAAATCAAAAATAACAATTAAAATATTATTTTAGCTGCATGGCAGCGTACCCTTTGTAGATTTAGATTTTAATCAAAATGAACGCATTTAGGAGCTACCTCGTAGCGTAACCTTGAAATTAGACACATTTAGAATACCAACAACAAGGTTACGCTACGATGTAGCTTACAAAATTATATCATTTTTCTATTCTACAAAGGTTACGCTACGATGTAGCTAAATTTCAAAAGA